>VBHE01000224.1:0-435 GCA_005889515.1 Chloroflexota bacterium
GGACCGCGCTCAACGACAGCATCGCGAGCGGCCAGGCGTCGGTGTCGGGCGCGCAGATCGCCCTGCAGACGGCGCTCGCCGCCGCGCAGGGCGTGATCACCACCGACCAGCAGGACGTGGTCACCGCCCAGGCGCAGCTCAACGACTCCAAGGCGGCGGATGCGGCCGCCATCAACGTCGCCGCAGCGACCTTGCGTCAGACACAGGCGAGCACGCAGTCGACGATCAATGCGGCCCAGGCGTCGCTGACCACGGCGAAGGCACAGCTCGTGGCGCAGCAGAAGGTCGACCAGGCGGCGGTCACCAATGCACAGACGGCGGTGAACAACGACAAGAACGGATCCAGCGGCACCACCGCCGACTCTGCGCAGCTGCAGTCCGACCAGAACAAGCTGGAAGCCGACGAGCAGCTCGTCGATCAGTACTGCTCCCCGC
>VBHE01000224.1:447-3581 GCA_005889515.1 Chloroflexota bacterium
CGACGTCCGGCTGCAACAGCCCCCAGCAGATCTCCGCCGACAACCAGAGGATCAACTCGGACAAGGCCGCCGTCGCGAAAGACCAGGGCGCCGTCGCTTCAGCACAGGCAAAGCTCCAGTCTGATCAGCTCCAGTTCCAGGCCCAGGTCAAGGCCGCGGAGGTCGACGTGACCAACGCCCGCGCCCAGCAGGCGGCGCAGGTGCAGGAGGCTGCTCAGCAGCTGGCCCAGGCGCAGGCGACCGCCGCCAAGGACGCCGACGCCGCCCAGGGCAACCTCAACACCGCGATCGTCCAGCTGCAGAACGCCAAGATCGCCTTCACGAACACCCAGCAGACCGACAGCAACCAGGTCGCCATCGCCCAGACCAACGCCGACAAGACCGCCCATGACGCCGCGGGCACCCTCTCCGAGGCGCAGACCAACTACCAGAACAGCCTCGCCGAGCTCTCGGCGCTGGTCAACGGCCAGATCCCGGGCACCGTCCAGCAGGACCAGGCCCAGGTCGTCGCCGACCAGACCCAGGTCCGCAGCGCGCAGGACAACGTCGCCGGCACCCAGCTCATCGCCCCGGTCGACGGGATGGTCGAGCAGGTGAACGTCGCCAACGGGCAGGCGATCGGTTCGGCGGCGTCCAGCGCCGGCGCGCTCGCCGCCAGCGCCGCGTCAGGCCAGCCCACCTCGGGCAACAACGCACAGGGCAACCTCACCCACGCCATCGTGCTCACCACCCCGCAGGCCTTCCAGGTCAGCGGCCCGGTGAGCGATGCCCAGCTGCCCCTGGTGCGCGCCGGCGACCAGGTCAACGTCACCCCCGCCGGCGGCGGCGAGCAGCTCCTCGGCCACGTCACCGGGATCGCGCCCTCGGCGCTGATCACCCAGGGTGTCGCGACCTTCACCGTCACCGCGGTCATCGACGGTCAGAATCCGAATGTGCACACGGGCAGCACCGCGCAGATGAGCATCGTCGTCGAGCGTGACGTCGACGTCCTGACGGTGCCGACCAGCGCGGTGCACACCGTCGGCTCCTCCTCCTACGTCCTGGTGGAGCGCAACGGACAGGAGGTCCAGCTGCCCGTGACCGTCGGCGCCAGCGACCCGACCCGCACCCAGATCATCTCCGGCCTCAACAAGGGCGACCAGGTGATCCTCGCCGAGATCGGCGCCAAGCCCCCGACGGGCGGTGCGACGCCGGGTGGTGGTGGCGGCGGCGGCGGCGTTCGTCCCAGTGGCGGCGGCGGAGGTGGCGGCACCGGGAGATGATCGAAGACCGCCCGGTCATCCAGCTCGACAACGTCTACAAGACGTACGGCAGCGGCGAGACGGCGGTGCACGCCCTGCGGTCGGTGACGATGACCGTGCGGCAGGGTGAGTTCGTCGCCATCATCGGTCCGTCGGGCTCGGGCAAGTCGACGCTCATGAACATCCTCGGCTGCCTCGACGTCCCGTCGATCGGCCGCTACCGCTTCGCCGGCGAGGACGTCAGCCGGATGACCGACGCCAGCCTCGCGCGGGTGCGCAACGAGCGCATCGGCTTCGTCTTCCAGCAGTTCCACCTCCTCAAGCGGATGAACGCCTGGCGCAACGTCGAGCTGCCGCTCCTCTACCGGCGAGTCCGCGGGCGCAAGGACAAGGCGCTGCGGTCGCTCCAGATGGTCGGCCTGGCGGACCGCGTCCACCACCTGCCGAACGAGCTCTCCGGCGGTCAGCAGCAGCGCGTGGCCATCGCCCGCGCGCTGGTCACCGACCCGGAGCTGCTCCTCGCCGACGAGCCCACCGGCAACCTCGACACCCATTCGAGCGCCGAGATCCTGCAGATCCTCCGCACCCTCCACGGGAGCGGGCGGACGATCATCCTCATCACCCACGACCCGGACATCGCCGCCACCGCCCAGCGGGTGATCAGCATCCGCGACGGTGAGGTCTCGGAGGGCGTCACCCTCACCGTGGCGCACCTGAGCGGCCAGCCGGTCCCCACGACCGCGCGCGCGCAGCGGCGACGCACCCGCCGGGCGGCCGCCCCCGCCGCCGTCGATGACCCGCGGGCCGCGGATCCCTCCACCGCCCCCCCCACGGACGCCCCAGCGCCCGGGCCCCGCCCCCGCCGTCCACGGAGCCGCACCGAATGAGCTTCTTCCAGACCGTCGCCACCGGTTTCCGCTCGGTGAGCGGGCAGCGGTTGCGCTCGCTGCTCACCGCGCTCGGGATCCTCATCGGCGTCGCCGCGGTCATCCTCACCGTGGGCATCGGCCTGGGAGCACGGCAGTACGTCACCGGCCGGATCACCGCGCTCGGCACCAACCTGATCACCGTCGTCCCCGGGAGCACCACCGGCGCCGGTGGGGTGCGCGCGGGCCTCGGCGCGGCGAGCACCCTGACGGTGAGCGACGCGCTGGCCCTCGAGGACCACTCCGTGGCCCCGGACGTCATCGCCGTCGCCCCGGTGGTGCAGCGGATCGCCCCGATGGTCGCCGGCGCGCAGAACTGGACGGCGGCGGTCTCCGGCTCGACCCCGGGCTGGCTGGTGGCGAACAACCGGACCGTGACCAGCGGCAATTTCTTCACCGATGCCGACGTCTCCGCCCACGCCCACGTCGCCGTCCTCGGCGCGACCACCGCCCAGAAGCTCTTCGGCAGCCGGAGCCCGATCGGCCAGGTGGTGGCCGTCCAGCACGTCCCCTTCCAGGTGATCGGCACCCTCAGCGTCGTCGGCGGCCAGGGCTTCAACAACCCCGACGACCAGGTCGTGGTGCCCCTCACCACGGCTCAGAGCGAGCTCATCGCCGGGGGCTCGCTGACCACGGTGCAGCGCATCCTCGCCAGCGCCCCGACCCGCGAGGCGATCGGCGCCGCGTATGAGGAAGTGGACAACCTCCTGCTCCAAACGCACCATATCGGCAGCCCGTCCGCGGCCGATTTCCAGATCTCGACCCAGGAGACCATCCTGAGCACCGCAGACGCCCTGACCGGCGCCCTGACCCTGCTCCTCGCCGGCGTCGCCGGCATCTCCCTCCTGGTCGGGGGGATCGGGGTGATGAACATCATGCTGGTGTCGGTCACCGAGCGGATCTCGGAGATCGGCCTGCGCAAGGCGGTGGGAGCGCGGCGCGGCGACATCCTCCGCCAGTTCCTCAT
>VBHE01000224.1:3590-7588 GCA_005889515.1 Chloroflexota bacterium
CTCGGGGTCCTGGTCGGGCTGGTGTGCACCATCCTGCTCAGCAACCTCACCCCGATGACCGCGCTCTTCTCGCCGGCCGCGGCCGTCGGAGGCGTGGTCATCGCCGCCGCCATCGGCGTCGGCTTCGGCGTCTTCCCGGCGATGCGCGCTGCCCGGCTGGCCCCGATCGAGGCGCTGCGCGCCGCATGAGGGCCCCCACCGCGATCCTCCGGCTCACCGGCGTCGCCCTGCTCTGCGCGGCCTGCGGGGGCGGCGCCGCGGCGCCCGCGACCGGCGCGACCCCGCAGCCCACGCAGCGGGCGGCCCGCAACTTCGTGCGCGGCGAGATCGTGCAGGTGAAGGGCGACCGGGTGACCCTGACCGTGAAGACCGGCCCCGACGCCGGCTCCGACACCAGCTTCTCGATGACACCGTCCACCGCCGTCAAGCACGAGCAGGACGCGCTCGTCTCCGACGCCACCGTCGGGAGCTGCGTCTTCGGCGTCGGAGAGCGCATCGGCACCGACCTGGTCGCCGCGGCCCAGGTGGTGCTCACCGACCACGGTCCCAAGGGCCCCGACGACTGCCGGCGCGGCAGCGGCGGGAGCCTCCACCACCTCGGCGTCGCCGGGGGGCAGATCACCGCCATCAACGGCGACACCTACACCGTCAACTCCAACGCCGGACCGCAGCGCTTCCAGGTGGGCGGCCAGACCAAGGCGGTGCGGCTCGTCGACGCCGGCGCCTCGTCGCTCGCCGTCGGGCAGTGCGTCACCGCCCGGGGGCCGAAGGACAGCTCCGGCGAGGTGACCGCGAAGAGCGTCGTCATCTCCCCCAACGTGGTCGGAGGCTGCTTCGCCGACAATGGCGGACTCCGGGGCGCGGCCGGGGGCGGCGGCTGACCCCGACGCTCAGCCGCCCGAGGGCGGCGGCGCGTAGATGTACTGCTGGAAGGCGTTCAGCTGGGGCGGCACCGTCGGGGTCGTGCCCTGCGTCCCCTGCACCGTGGGGATGAGCGCGGGCGCCGCCGGGTCGACGGCGCTGTCGACGATCTCCCAGTCGTCGCGGGTGCGCCGCACCGTCACCACCACGGTGCCCCAGATCGTCGACGGGGCGAGCACCCCCTGCTCGGCGAGCATCGTGCAGGTGTAGATCCGCACCTTGGCGGTCACGGCGTCGTAGCTCAGCACCTGGGTGGTGAGGGGGAAGGTGAGCACCACGACGGGGAGGCCCTTCGAGGCCGCGGTCACCATCTGGAACCGCTCCTCGAGGACGTTGCTCGCCACCTGGAACTTGGCGATCATCGTGTCGGTGCTGTCCGGCGCGGCGACCGCGGTCACCGCCTTGCGCAGCTGGTCGGGATGGAGGAGGAGATTGCCGAAGAGGTACTGCTGGTAGGCGGTCGCGGCGGCGATCGCGCCGTCCTTGGTCGGCGCGTAGCCGACCGGGACCCCGGAGACGAAGATCTTCGGCCCCGACGCGGGCGGCGCCCCCGGACCCGGGCTGGCAGCCGGTCCGGGACGGATGCTCGCCCCCGGCGCGGTCCCGCGGCCGATGGCGAAGCCGAGGGCGATCGCGGCGGCCGCCAGCCCGACGGCCGCGCCGACGGCCCCGACCACCCGGATGGTGGCGGACGACCCCGCCGAACGCCCGTTCACTCTCGGCACCCTATCACCTCCGTCGGGCGTGCGTGCGCGCGCGGATCGGACGGGGCGTGAGGATATGACAAGAACCGACACAATCTCGCCCGCGCGTTCGACGCGATGGAACGCGCCGCACAGGAAGTACGCGTCAAAGTGGGCACGTATCCGCCAATGCTGGCAGAATATGGCGAGGACCCAACACAGACCCCTAACCCGGTGGTTAGGGAGGAGCGCGATCTTGCGGTGGAGTTCGGGGCGCGGTCTGATCGCGACCGCCGCCGCCACCATCAGCGCGGCCCTCGTCCTCTCTGCCTCCGCATCCGCCGCCTCCCCCACCGGTCTCGCCGCCCAGCGCGCCGAGCTGGTGCAGCGCCTCGCCGCGATCGAGGGCCCGCGCGCCGACGCCCGCCACGACCTCCTCGCCGCCGAGCAGCAGCTCGCCGTCACCCAGCGCCGCCTGCTCGACGCGCGTCACCACCTCGCCGCGCTCGACGCGAAGCTGCTCGACCTCTCGCGGCACATCGCCGACAACGAGCACGTGCTCAGCACCGCGCGCAGGGAGCTCGCCGCGCTGCTGCGCTCGACCTACGAGGTCAGCGGCGACGACGGCTTCGCCGGCGCGATCCTCTCAGCGGAGAGCTTCAACGAGGCGATGGACCGCGTCCGGGGCGCGCAGCACGTCACCGACCAGGTGCAGCGGCTGAGCCGCGCCGTCCGGACGAGCGAGGAGGCGCTGCTGAGCGAACGCAACGACCTGCGCGACCAGTTCGCTCACGCCGAGCAGCTGGAGTCGCAGCTCGGCAAGGACACCAACCGGATGGTGGTGCTCGTCGCCCAGCGCACCGCCGCCCTGCGCGACCTCGACGGGCCGGCCCGCGTCATCGCGAAGCAGATCGCCGACCTCGACCAGCAGCTCGCCGGCCCGCCGTCGCTGCTCCGCGGCGGATGCGCCAATCACTTCGCGTACGGGCAGTGCACGTACTACGTCGCCAGCCGCCGCTGCATCCCCTGGTTCGGCAACGCCTGGGAGTGGTGGCACAACGCCGCGGTGATGGGGTATCCCGAGGGCCACACCCCGCGGGTCGGCGCCATCGCCGTCTGGGGACGGCGCGGCCACGGCGCGAGCGGCGTCGGCCATGTCGCCCTCGTCGAGGAGGTCGGGCCCACCGCCGACGTCCCCGTCGAGCACTTCAAGGTGTCGGAGATGAACCACAGCGGCTGGAACCGCGTCAACTACCGCATCGTCGAGAACGACGCGGTGCTCGGCTTCATCTACTTCTCTGAGCGCTGACGCGCTCAATCCTGGGGGGCCTCCCCCCAGGCCATTCAGCTCAGACGCTGATGGCCTATCCCCCTGCTGACGGGCTGATCAGGCGCCCTCGGCGCGGGCGATGAGGCGCTCCAGCGGCGCCATGTCGAAGGGCTGCGCCCCGCGGATGATGAGGTGCGTCGCGCCGGCCCCGAGCGCCTCGTCGAGGTCGCCGTCGACCATGTCGGAGCCGATCGACATGGTGCGCTCGATCTCGTGCGGATCGCGACCGATGCGCGCGCACCAGTCGTCGAGGATCGTGCACTTGCGCGCGTAGCCGTCGAAGGGCGGGAAGGTGTTCCACATGTCCGCGTGACGCGCCACCAGCCGCAGCGTCACCTTCTCGCCACCGCCGCCGATCATGATCGGCACGCGGTGCGGGGTCGGGGCCGGCAGCCGCTCGAGCCGCGAGCGGATCCGCGGCAGGTCGGCGCCGAGCCGGCGCAGCCGTGCCGGGGCGTCGCCGAACTCGTACCCGTACTCGGTGTAGTCGCGCTCGAACCAGCCGGCGCCGACCCCGAGGATCGCGCGTCCGCCGGAGAGGTGGTCGAGGGTGCCCGCCATGTAGGCGAGCAGCTCGGGATTGCGATAGCTGGTCGAGCAGACCAGCGCGCCGATGTGAGCGCGGCGGGTCTCGACCGCGATCGCCGCGAGCAGCGTCCAGCACTCGTGGCTGCTGCCGTCGGGCGGCCCGTACAGCGGGTACATGTGGTCCCACACCCAGACGGTGTCGGCGCCGAGCTCGTCGGCGCGCCGCGCCGCAGTGCGGATCTCGTCGACGGTGCAGTGCTGCGGATGGATCTGGTATCCGACCTTGAAGCGTCGTGGCATGGGGACAGCGTACCGAGCGCGTAGCATCGTCGGCGTGGACGTCCGCGGCTACCTCGCCGAGGAGATCGCCCTCGACCACGCCGACGGGCTGCTCGGCCGCCGCGACGCGCTGCGCACCCTGGTGCTCATGGGCTTCAGCATGGGCGCTGCCTCGGCGCTCCTCGCCGCGTGCGGAGGCGCCAGCTCGCCACCGACGGCCGCGCCGGCCACCCCCACGCCGACCCCGCACGGGCCGG
>VBHE01000224.1:7720-12717 GCA_005889515.1 Chloroflexota bacterium
CCTGCTCTCCGAGGAGGGCGGCACCGCCTCGCTCGGCGTCCCTGCGAACGCCACCGCGGCGCTCGCGAAGGTGCCCGAGACGCGCTTCGTCGCGGACATGCGCTCGGGGATCGACGAGCTCGCCCGTCGCGAGCCGGGGGTGAAGCTCGCCGCCATCGGCTTCTGCTTCGGCGGCGGCCAGGTGTGGAGCCTGCTCGCCGCCGGGGAGCCGCGGCTCGCGGCGGCGGTGCCCTTCTACGGGCCCTGTCCGGCGAGCCCCGACTTCAGCGGCTCACGCCAGGCCGCGGTGCTCGCGATCTACGCCGGCCTCGACACCCGGGTGCTCGCCACCCGGGACACCTGCGTGAGCGCGCTCACCGCCGCCGGGAACGTCCACGAGGTGCGCGTCCTCCCGGGGGTGAACCACGCCTTCGTCAACGACACCGGCCCCCGCTACGACGCCACCGCGGCGGCCCAGGCCTACAGCGCCACCCTCGACTGGCTCGGGCGCCACGCCTGAGGGCGGGGCCGGCGGCGGGGCAGCGGGATCGTCCGGCCCGCACTGAGGGCGACCAGCCGGCGCTGGGCGAGCTGCTCGGCGTCGCGGACCCGCCGCTCGGCGTCGGTGTCGTCGTCGCCGCCCACCCGCCAGGGCAGTGGCGGCATGGTCAGGGGATCGCGGCGCGTATCCATGTCGGCGAGGCTCTGACCTCCGTGACTGTGGTCAGCGGCCTGTCACGGCCTCCGCGTGCAGGCCCGGCAGCTCCACCACGTCGGTGGCGGAGAACACGCTCACATCCGTCCAACGCACCGGACGTCCATAGGTCCATCGCCGCCCGATAACCGGCCCGCAAGCCCCCGTCCCCCTCCTCTGCGACACCATGCGAAGGGGCCGAGGTCCGACCGCGGGTCGGCGGCTGCCACGAGGGAGCGGGCGATGAGCCGACGGATCGGCGCCCTGCCGTCACCGGGAATGCCGGCGACGCAGTGGCAGGGGATGCCGCGCGGCCGCGCCGGCGTGCCCCGGAGCCCCGCACCGCTCGAGCGCGAGCTGGCGGGGATCCGGCAGCTGGTGGTGCTCATGGGCGAGGAGGTCGACCGCGCGATCACCCGTGCGGTCTGCGGGCTCCTCGACCGCGACGTCGACGTCTGCGCCGGGGTGATCGCCCAGGGCGCCCGGCTCCACGCGCTCCAGGGCGAGCTGCGCCGGCTCTGCCTCTCCACGGTGCTCGAGCGCGATCCCACCGCCGGCGGGAGGCGCGAGGCGGTGGCCCTGCTCCACATCGCCGCCGAGCTCGAGCGCGCCGGCGACCACTGCGCGGCGATCGCGCGCGCCGGCCACGAGCTCGCCCGCCTGCCCGAGCCCGGCGGCGACCCCGGGCTCGTCCGGATGGCGGAGTTCTGCAGCGAGCAGGTGCGCGAGGTGATCATGGCGTTGAGCGCCCGCGACCCGCGCCGCGCCCACGCGCTGGCGATACGCGACGACCGCCTCGAGCGCCTCTGCCGCCGGCTCCTCGAGCAGCTCGCCGAGACCGTCGGCGCCGAGCCCGGCTCGGTGCAGCGCGCCACCCGGGTGCTGACCGTCGCGCGCCTCCTCGAACGCATCGCCGACCGCGTCGTGATCATCGCCGAGGACCTCCTCCTCGTCGACGCCGACGTGGTGGAGCTGCCGGGCCTGCACGCGGAGGCCGTGACAGGCCGCTGACCACAGTCACGGAGGTCAGAGCCTCGCCGACATGGATACGCGCCGCGATCCCCTGACCATGCCGCCACTGCCCTGGCGGGTGGGCGAGCTCGCCCGCCGCACCGGGCTGTCGGTGCGCACCCTGCACCATTGGGGCGACCTGACCCTGCTGGTGCCGTCGCATCGCAGCCCCGCCGGTCACCGGCTGTACACCGCAGCCGACATCTCCCGTCTGCAGCAGATCGTGGCGCTGCGGGGTCTGGGACTGGCCCTCACCGAGATCCGCGACGTGCTCGCGGACCCGCGGACGACGCCGGCCGCGGTGCTCAAACGCCGCCTGGAGCGCTCGCGCGCGCATCTCGCGCTCGAGGAGCAGCTCTGCAGGCGGCTCGAGCGCGCCACCGCAGCGCTCGAGGCCGGGGCGGGCGACCTCCCCGTGGACCAGACCGTGCTGAGCATCGAGGTGATGACCATGATCGACCGCCACTACAGCCCGGAGCAACGCGAGCAGCAGGCGCGGCGTCGCGAGCTGCTCGACGAGCAGCGCATCCAGGCTGCCCAGAACGAGTGGGCGGAGCTCGTCGACGACGTCCGCACCGCGCTGGCCCGCGGCACCGATCCTCGGAGCGTCGCCGGGCAGCAGCTCGCCGAGCGCTGGAACGGCCTGGTCGGCGAGTTCACCGGGGGCGACCCCGGGATCGAGCGCTCGCTGCGCAGCATCTACCAGGCGGAGCCGCAGGCGGTGGTGACGCCGATCGGCGTCGACCACCGTGATGTGTACGGATTCATCGCCCGCGCGAGCCTGCAGCCGCAGGACTAGGAGCATCCCGGACAGTCGTTCGGAACCTCACCGCGTACAACAGCGTTGTGTCAGCAGGCGTCCCGCGTAGGTCGACGCCACACAGGCTGACGTTCCCCCCCTCTCGGGGGCCGGCCTCCGGGCCGGCCCCTTGGGGGACGGCGCGAGTCAGGCGGGCGGCGGCAGGTGGCGCGCCGCCACCACCTCCCCGTGGATCGTGTCGAGCACCCAGGTCGACCCCTTGGCCATGCCACCGTCGAGGGCGACGCCGTGGCGGTCGAGCCACTCGAGCAGGTCGTGGAGGACGTCACCGTGGGTGCAGAGCGCGGCGTCGCCGACCTCGCCGAGCAGCCGCCGCAGCGGCCCGTGCCCGGCGCCCTCGGCGAGGTCGTCGGTGGGCTCGACGGTGAGCCCGCGTGCCGCGGCGAGCGGCTCCACGGTCTGCACGCAGCGGACGTAGGGGCTGGAGAGGATGCGCACGACCGTCATCTCGGGCAGCTGGTCGACGAGCGCGTGCGCCTGGCGCCACCCGCGCGGGGTGAGCGGGCGAAGACGGTCGTCGCCCGACCAGCGATCCCGGTCGCCCGCCTCGGCGTGGCGGATGAGCAGGGCGCGACTGCGGCCGTCCGTCGTCATCGGCCAAGTGTGGCCGATTCGCGGTCGCCTACGAGGCGATCAGCGAGGGCACCATGCCGAGCTGGTCGAGCAGGTCGAGGCGATCGAGGATCAACCGCTGGCGGGCGACCCTGCCCCGCTCCACGGTGATCACGTTGATGTACTCGGCCTGGACCCGGCGGCCGGTGGGCGCGATCTCGCCCATCGGGGTCCGGAACACGCCCCGATGGGTGCCCGTGAAGGTGCCCTCCTCGATGAGCGTCTCGCCATCGAGGTGGTGGCTGTGCGCGGTCACCCGGCAGTCGGGGAAGGCGTTCCACCAGGTCGCGTAGTAGGCACGGTTCTCGTCGATGCCGCGGAGCACCGCGTTCGCGAAGGTGATGCACTCGATGTCGTCGGCCATGAGGCCGGCGAGTTTCGGCCAGTCCTTGTCGTTGAAGGCGGCATTGAGGCGCTCGGCGACCTGCTGCGGGGTGGACATGGTGGCGGTACCTCCGAGGTCGAAGCGGCGGATCTCCCAGCACCGGCGCCGCGCCTCGGCGCGCAGCCGCGAGTCGGGGTTCACACAGACCGCGCGGCCCACCAGCCGCAGCATGCCCAGGTCGGAGCTGCTGTCGGAGTAGGCCGTGGAGCACGAGAGGTCGACGTCGTGAGCCCGGGCCAGCTCCTCGACGGCGCGGACCTTGCCCTCGCCGTGGCAGACGCGCAGCAGGCGCCCGGTGTAGCGTCCCCGCGCCGCCTCGGCCCGGGTGCCGGCGTAGCCGTCGACCTCGAGCAGGGTGGCGAGCTCGCCGACGAGCTCCTCGGGCGCCGCCGAGACGAGGAAGACGAGGTCGCCGGCGCGGCGGTGGGCATCGATGGCGAGGCGTGCGGCCGGATGGACGCGCGGGAGCACGCGGCTGGCGAGGGCGCGGCGGCCGACCCGCCGCACGTCGGCGACGTGCATCCCGGCGATCAGCGAGGCGGCGCGGCGGGTGCTCCGTCCCAGCCGATGGTCGGACCTCGCGCCGAGCGCGGAGAAGAACGCCTGGTGCACACCGGCCCGGAGCAGGCTGCGGATGGAGATCAGCCCCGCGCGCCAGGCGGGACGGGCGAGGGCGAGGAAGCACGAGCCGCTCACCACGGTGCGGTCGACGTCGAAGAAGGCGGCGGCGCGCCGCGCCCGCGGAGCGGGGGTCACCGCGGGCAGGCGGACCACCTGGGGCGCCGGGCGCGTCGCCGCCGAGATCAGCTCCTGGTAGTGCTCGAGAAGGGCGTCGAAGACGACCGCCCAGTCGCGCCCCTCGACGGTGCGGCGGGCGGCGGCGCCGAGGGCACGGCAGCGCTCCGGCGCGGCGGCGAGCTCGGCGACGGCCCTGGGCAGGGCGAGCCCGGGCGGCTCGACGAGCACCCCGGTGTCACCGTCGACGATCAGCTCGGCGACGCCACCGGCGCGCACCCCGACGACGGCGAGGCCGGAGGCCAAAGACGTCGGCGGCGGAGTAGACGTCGGCGAGCTCGTCGCCCTCGAGGGCGCCGGCGAGGCCGAGGTTGGGCGGCGCCGCCCCGGCGAGCTGCTCGCGGCAGGGTCCGTCGCCGACGAGCAGCACCCGCATCCCCGGCTCGCGCAGCGCGAGGTCGACGAGGCGGTCGAGCCGCTTCTCGCGGGCGAGGCGGGCGACGCAGAGGATCCGGGGACCGTCGCCCTCGGGCCAGCGTGCCCGCGCCGCGACCGCCCCGGGCCGGTCGGGGCGGAAGCGCACGGTGTCGACTCCGCGGCCGCTGACGGATACGCGCTCGAAGCCGCGGCGGCGCAGCTCCCCGGCCACCAGCTCGGTGGGCGCGTAGGTCGCGGCGCAGCGGTTGTGGAAGTCGCGCTCGACGCGGCGCACCACCGACGCGAGCATGCTCCCGCCGTAGTCGCGCGCGTAGGCGAGCAGG
>VBHE01000224.1:12755-13353 GCA_005889515.1 Chloroflexota bacterium
GGAGCATGCGACGCATCCCCGGGGCGACGGGCGCGACCGTCAAGCCTGGATAGAGGAGTCCGCTCACCCCCATGACCCGCACCACGGAGTGACCCGCGTGCTCGTAGGGGCCGTGTCCCGGCGCGAAGACCAGCGCCTCGTGGCCCCTTCGCTCGAGATGCTCGAGGAATGCCGTCACCGTTCTCGTGACCCCGTTGACCTGGGGGAGAAAGCTCTCGGTGACGATCACCAGACGCATCGGAACCCATAATCGCCCCACAAGCGCGAGCGCGCGGTGAAGACCTCGGGATCATCCCGTCATCGCTCGGTGTGCAGCGGTTATGGAACGGTGAGCACCTCCGTGATGGTGCGCCAGATGCTGGCCACCGGTTAACCGGGCCTGCGGGGGAACGTCCGTATGCTCGAATCAGGATCCGCCCCACCGAGAGGCGACACACGCGATGGCCGACATCACCTCCGAGATCGCGCCGCGGACTCCGGCGCCCCCGGCCGACGGCCTGCTCGCCAGCACCCGTGGTGCGCGGCTCGACGTCAGCGCAACCACCACCATCCGCGGCGGCCGCTTCCCCGCCGGCTGCCTCGACGACTACGTGTACAT
>VBHE01000224.1:13363-13994 GCA_005889515.1 Chloroflexota bacterium
GGCCCCGACGAGGACAACTTCCTCAACATCGGCATCTTCGGCCCCGAGGGTCACGAGCTCGGCAACGATGCCGGGTTCCGCGGCTGGAGCCACGGGGGGCGGCGCGGGCGCCGGCGTCTGCTGATCTCCGAGTCGCGGGCGACGCCGGGATACCTGGCCGGCCCGATCACCGCCGGCACCTGGCACATCGCCCTCAATCCCCACTCCATCGGCAGCGACGGCCTCGACTGGACGCTGGTGGTGACGATGCTCAACCTACCGCCCGGCCGCGCGTTCGTGCCGAGGCTGTCTACATCGATGATCAACGAGATCCCGGGGTGGTACCGCGGCGACCTCCACCTCCACACCGAGCACTCCGACGGTGAGCAGACACCGGCCGAGGTGAGCGCGCGGGCGGTGCTCTGCGGGCTCGACTTCATCGTCCCCACCGACCACAACACCATCTCCGCCCAGCAGCACTGGGGCGGGGTCGACCGCCCCGGCCTGCTCGTCCTCTGCGGCGAGGAGGTCACCACCCCGGCGGGGCACTGGGGCGCGGTCGGGATCGGCCCGGGAGTGTGGATCGACTTCCGCTACCGCCCCGGGGACGCCCACCTGCGGCGCTTCGTCGACCGGGTGCGCGGCGCCGGCG
>VBHE01000224.1:14114-17226 GCA_005889515.1 Chloroflexota bacterium
CTCCGCGCCGGCCGCCGCCTCGTCGCCGTCGGCGGCAGCGACTCGCACCACGTCGACCAGCCCATCGGCCACCCCCAGACCGTTGTCGGCGCCACCGGCCTCAACCGCGAGGCGGTGGTCGCGGGGCTGCGCGCCGGGCACGCGTACGTCGCCGCCGACAGTCGCGTCCACCTCGACCTCGGCGCCGAGAGCGACGGCGCCGCGGCGGCGATGGGCGGGCGGCTCGTCACCCGCGTCGACCGGACCGTCAGCGTCACCCTGCGCGTCGGCGGCGTGGCGGGGAACCGGGTCACCCTCCACACCGACCTCGGCGTGGTCCACGAGGCGGTCGTCGAGCATCCCGCGGCCGCGGTGCTCTGGGAGACGGTGAGCGACGCGAGCAGCTACGTGCGCGCCGAGGTGCGCGACGCCCGCGGCGAGATGCTCGCGATCAGCAACCCGATCTGGATCGACACCGCGGCGAGCGGCGCCGACCCGGAGCACTGAGCCCGCGACCGGTCAGCCCGCGGCGCTGAGCTCCTGGGGGTCCTCGAGATGCTCGCCGAGGGGGCCCGCGCACATCGACCACCAGCCCACCGCGGGCGCGGGGAGGTCGTCGTCGCCGCTGGTCGCGGTGGCGCGGCCGAGCTGGTCGGCGGCGCCGGCGGCGCAGCGCAGCTGATGGGCCCGGGCGAGCACCCGCGACAGGCCCTGGAGGGCGCGACCGTCCTCGCCGAGCTCGTTGAGGAGGCGTGCCGCCATCTCGTCGACGGTGAGCGACTCGCGTCCCGCGGTCTCCGCGAGGTGCCGGCCGCCGAGCAGCGGGCCGTACATCGGCAGGATGCGCCCCGGTTCGATCATCGACATCTCTCCCAGCTGCCCGAGGCGAGCTCCATGGTCGCACACTAGCGACTTTACGCACCCTCACACATTGGGCGGGAAGTTCACAACCCTCACGACGCGTCTTGTGCAGAGCGCCGTCTCATATGTGATGAGGCCATGATCGGCAGGAACCTGCGGAGGGCCCCCTCCCGGCCTCGGGCCACACCCCGGGTGCCGCACCGTGTCTTGGCCGGACCCTGACCACGGCTTGGCCTCGCCTTCACCCGCGAACAGCACACTGAACGCCTCGGACCCACCAGTAGGCCGTCCGTCAGTCGAACGCGAAGGCCGCGGTCAGGTCGTTGGCCTTCTCGTCGCGCTCTCCGAGCGCCTCGAGCCCCCAGCGGCGCTCGATGAGCCGGAGGATGGAGACCGTCTCGTAGCGGGTGTGGTCGACGAGGTGGCGCCGGGCGAGGGGCGAGACGATGATCGCCGGCACCCGGACGCCGGGCCCCCAGCGGTCGCCCGCCGGGGGCGGGACGTGGTCGTAGCGGCCGCCGTTCTCGTCGTAGGTGATGATCACCGCGGTGCTCCGCCACTCCGGGCTCTGCTGGAGGGCCGACACCAGCGAGGCGACGTGGGCCTGGCCGGTGAGCAGGCTCGCGTACCCCGGATGCTCGTTGTCGACCCCGAGCGGCTTGATGAAGGACACCGCGGGGAGCGGGTGGGCGTGGAGGTCGGAGAGGAAGGCCGTCTCATCGGCGAGGTGGAGGCGCCGCCCCTCGGTGCCGTCGGCGTAGCGGCGGAAGAAGGCGAAGGCCTGGTGGTGGAACTGGAAGGTGTCGTCGGCCCTCCCGGCGAGCGCCGCGTCCCAGCCGCCCGCGTACCACTTCCAGGAGACGCCCCTCTCGCTGAGGCGGTCGCCGATGGTCGGGGCGTCGAGCTCGGGGACGAGCTGGCCCCTCTGGCCGGGCGCGTCCATCGCCGGCGGGTGCGGGCTGTTCACCGTGTAGCTGGTGTTGACGATGTGGCCGTCGGGGGTGATCGCCCCGTCCTTCCGGACGGAGCCGTCGGAGCCGACCTGGGCGACCCGGGAGGCGGGGATCTGCGCCTGCGCCGGGTCAGCACGGCGCCACGACGTGAGTCCCCAGTGTCTCATCATCCCTTCCCCTACGAGCATGGCGGGCCCCGGCGCGATGGGTCGCGCAGCTGACCTGGAGGGTTGCCCCGCATGGCTCTTACAGGCGGTTCAGACGGGACCTTCCGACAAATCTTGCATGGTTCCGACAGTTGTTAAGGCCCGGGTGGAAGCGCGCTTAACGAATTGGGGATGCATTTGTTTGTCGCACTCGTAGCTTTACTTGGGTTCGAGGCACTGCAAACGCCGACAGCGGTCGCGTCTGCGCCGAGCGGGGGTCCCCCAAATGAGCGGGGGCGCCCGATGCGCTTCCCCCCGCGCACTTAACGCATCGTTAACTAGTGGGTAACCCGCCCATCCCTGGGCTGGGCCCAGCATACGAGCAGGCTGGCACGAGACAGGGGGTGCGGGTGCGTCTGCGCAGAGGTGATGCCCGAGGATGAGTCAGGACGTGCTCGCCCCGCGGCCCCAGCCGCTGGGATCCGCTCCGCCGCGCACCCCGACCCGGCGCATCAGCCTGCGCGCCGCCCGGATCGACGCGGTGATGCGCTGGGTGCTCCTGGCCGCCGCGGCGGTCAGCATCCTGGTCATCGTCCTGGTCGTGGCCTTCCTCGCCGGCAAGGCGGCCCCGGTCCTGAGGACTCCCGGGCTGCGGCAGTTCCTGGGGAGCACGACCTGGCAGCCGGACGGCACCGGCGGCGGCTTCGGCGGCGCCTCCTTCTTCGGCGCCCTGATGCCGATGTTCGGCTCCTTCATGGTGGTGGCCCTCGCCCTGGTCATCGCCATCCCCCTGGCCCTGAGCGCCGCGATGATCCTCGAGGAGCTCAACCCGATGGTCGGCAGCCGGGTGCTCCGCCCCGCGGTCGAGCTCTTCGTCGGCATCCCCTCGGTCGTCTACGGCTACCTCGGCTTCATCGCCCTGCTCCCCATCCTCGAGCGGGTGGCGCCGCCGGGGAAACAGGGCTCGGGCGTCCTCGCCGCCGGGGTGGTGCTCTCGATCATGATCGTGCCCACGATCACGACCCTGAGCGCCGATGGCCTGCGCTCGGTGCCCCGCGCCCTCAAGGAGGCGTCGCTCGCGCTCGGCGCCACCCGCTGGCAGACGATGTGGAGGGTGCAGCTGCCCGCCGCGCGGGCGATCATCATCAGCGGGGTGGTGCTCGGCCTCGCCCG
>VBHE01000224.1:17297-17880 GCA_005889515.1 Chloroflexota bacterium
TCAAGGCGCTCCTCTTCCCCTCGACGACGATGACCGTCACCATCACCGACGGCGTCAACCAGCTCGCGATCAACCCGGACGGCACCGCCGCCCGCTACGGGCTCGCCCTCGTGCTCCTCCTCATCACCTTCGCCTGCATCGCGATCGTCCGCTTCGTCAACCGCGGCAGCGCCCGGAGCCTGCAGTGAACGCCCGCGCCCGGATCACCGACCGCGTCGCGATCCTGATCATCCGCGGCTTCGGGCTGATCCTGGTGGCGCTGCTCGCCTGGATCATCGTCTTCCTGCTCATCAACGGCTGGCAGGAGCTCCACCGCGCCGGCTTCTACACCGCGGCGCCGAACATCGGCGGCCCCGGCAGCGGGGTCGGGCCGCAGCTCTTCAACACCTTCTACGTCCTCGTCCTCTCCATGGTCCTCACCGTCCCGGTGGCGCTGCTCGCCGGGATCTACTTCGCCGAGTACGCCGGCACCGGGGCGCTGACCAACATCGTCCGGCGGGCGACCGAGACCCTCGCCACCCTGCCCTCGATCATCGTCGGCCTCTTCGGCTTCGCCCTCTTCGTCGAGGCCACCCACTCCCAT
>VBHE01000224.1:17947-19565 GCA_005889515.1 Chloroflexota bacterium
CGCGCTCGGCGCCACCCGCTGGCAGACGGTCACCCGGGTGCTCCTGCCCGCCGCCCTCCCCGGGCTGATCACCGGGGTCATCCTCATCGCCGGGCGCTGCTTCGGCGAGGCCGCCGCCATCCTCTTCACCGGCTCCGCGGGGGCGATCACCGCGACCGGCAACTACAGCCTCAGCCCGTTCCTCCAGGGGGACACGCTCGCCGTGGACCTCTACCAGTTCCGCACCCAGGCCGAGCCCGGCACGGTCACCGACGCCCGCCAGTACGCCGACGGCGTCGCCGCGCTCCTCATCCTGCTCGTCCTGGCCTTCAATCTGTCCGCACGCCTGATCGGCCGGGTGGCCGTCCGCCGCCTGCAGGGAGGCTGAGAGAGATGGGGATGTCCGCCGCCGAGCCCGTCGACGACCCCAAGCCCGGCGTGGCAGCACGCCCCGCTGCCGTCGGCGACGCCCCCCGGCGCAAGGTCGAGACCCGCAACCTCAACCTCTACTACGGACCGACCCACGCGGTCCGCGACGTCGACTTCTGGGCCACCCAGGGCGACATCACCGCGATCATCGGCCCCAGCGGCTGCGGCAAGAGCACGCTGCTGCGGAGCCTCAACCGGATCAACGACGTCATCCCCGGCTTCCGGATGGAGGGGTCGATCGTGCTCGAGGGCGAGGAGCTGATCGCCCCCGGCGTCGACCTCATCAACCTCCGCCGGCGGATGGGGATGCTCTTCCAGCGGCCCAACCCCTTCCCCTCATCGATCTACGACAACGTCGCCTACGGCCTTCGCCTCGGCGGCCGGGTGCCGAGGTCGGTCGCCGACGGCATCGTCGAGAGCTCGTTGAAGCGGGTCGCCCTCTGGGACGAGGTGCACGACCGCCTCGGCAGCTCGGGCCTCGGCCTCAGCGGCGGCCAGCAGCAGCGCCTCTGCCTCGCCCGCGCGCTCGCGGTCGAGCCCGAGGTGATCCTCATGGACGAGCCCTGCTCGGCGCTCGACCCGATCGCCACCCTGCGCATCGAGGAGCTGCTCCACGAGCTTCGCGGATCGGTCACCATGATCATCGTCACCCACAACATGCAGCAGGCGACCCGGGTCAGCGACCGGACCGCCTTCATGCTCGTGGGTGAGGGCCGCGTCGGGGAGCTCGTCGAGATGGGACCGACGGTCGAGCTCTTCAGCAACCCCCGCGACCGCCGGACCGAGGACTACATCACCGGGAGGTTCGGATGAGCGACATCATCTCCCACCCGCAGCGCAGCGTCTTCGACGAGGAGCTGCGCACCTGCCGGCTGGCCGTCACCGAGATGGGCGAGCTCGTCGACCGGGCGATCTCCGGGGCGATGGTCGGGCTGATGGAGCGCGACGTCGACGCCTGCGCGGTGGTCATCGCCGAGGACGCCCACATCAACGAGCTCCAGCGCGAGGTGCGCGAGCAGAGCTACATGATGATCCTCACCCAGGCGCCGGTGGCGCGCGACCTCCGCGAGATCATGGGGCTGCTCCACATGTCCGCGGAGCTCGAGCGGATGGGCGACCATTGCGTGAGCATCGCCAAGATCGCCCGCTCGCTCGCCGACTTCCCGGAGCTCGCGACCCACGTGGACCTCCCCAAGATGGCCCAGTTCTG
>VBHE01000311.1:0-1311 GCA_005889515.1 Chloroflexota bacterium
TGCTGCTGTTGCACCGGCCCCGCACTTATGCGTGGTCGGCGCTGGCCGTGGGGCGCGCATGCGCGTCCATCGGCGCGTTCTGGCTCGTGCTCGAGGGTCTCGCCCCCGGCGTGGTGGGCTGGCGCGAGGCCGCGGTGGTCTACGCCATCTCGAGCATCGTGGGAGCAATCAGCCTCATCCCCGGGGGCATCGGCGCCTACGAGGCGAGCACCGTCGGGCTCCTCGTCGTCGCCGGCCTCGACCCGGGCGTCGCCGCCGCCGCGGTCGTGATCCACCGTCTCGCGGACAGAGGGCCTGCCACCCTGCTCGGGTTCGTCGCCTTCGGCATCGCCCGCCACCGCTTCTCGCTCCGCAGCCTCGACGCACTGATCGCCGCCCGGCGTCCACACGCCTCTCATACTCTCGATTCGGTGCCGATCGCACACTGATCAGGGCCATGTTCCGGGGGACTGGCATGGCGGCACGCGACTCCGTCGAGGCGGACGGCTGCGTGGGAGGCGGCCTCTCCAGGGAGACCAACTGGTGGGGCGTCGAGCACCCCGGTCAGCGTCCTCACCCACGCAGTTGGCGCGTTCCTCGCGGTGCTGCTGCTCGGCATACCAGGTTGTGAACCAGCTCGCCGGCCCCTCGAAGGCCTGGCAAGTGAGGGACGCCGGGCGGATCTGGCCCTGTGGCGGGCGGCGTGTAAGGCTACGGCGACGTGCCGCGCACGTCGAACTCCTCGCGGCCCGGCGAGATGTCGCCGGTCAGCACGACGGCGGCGTTGAGCCCAGTCGGGCCTCTGGGGCCTAAAGCTTCGCGATCGAGCAGTGCTGCCCGGGTGCCAGGCCGGTTCCGCGCGGTCGGTGGAGGTGGTGACGTCGGTCGCCATGACTCAATCGGCACGCCGGATGAATAGGGGGGCTGGCGGCGGTGTTGGTGAGCACCGCGGTGCGCGAGACCGTGGAGCCGCTGACCGACGCGTTCGGGCCGATCGCCTGGACCGCGCCGTTGCTCACCTCCAGCGAGCCGCTCTTCGTCACCGCCGGCTGGGTCACCGTGGGCGGCGGGGCGAGTTTGTGTTGCACGAGGATGCCGAGCTGCGGCGCCGTCTCGAGGCACGGGGGATCCGCCTGCCCGACACCGACGGCGAGTGAGGGCCCTCTCGCAGGATCGGGCGCTCGCCCACCTGGAGGCGATCACAGGTCGGGCTTCGCGGGCCGCGCGTACCTCGGTGCCGTGCTCCACGACCTCACCCCGGGCGTGCGCGCGTTTCCCTGACCGCGCCACGCGGACGGCGACGGCTTCCCCCAGCTCGTGCGAAAAGCGTGC
>VBHE01000311.1:1331-5860 GCA_005889515.1 Chloroflexota bacterium
TCGACCCTGCACGACCCGGACGAGCGGCGGTGTCCGCGTTCGGCTTGTGGCTAGTGCATCAGCGTCATCTTGTCGTCGCCGCGTCGGAAAAGACGGCCTGCGCGCGTCTGAGGGATGGCGTGGGCTGGCGGGCGCCGTCGTCCACAGCGCTCCACGTTCGATTCTCGACAGCAACAGTGACCACGGAGGACTCCCCATGAAGGGATTGCGAATCTCGCTCGCCGCCGGGGCGGCGCTCGCAGCGATGGGTGGCATCACACCGGTGCTGGCCGGCGTCGGTTTGCACTGGTATCAGGGGCAGCTTCCAACCGTGACGAGGTCGGAGAGCACGGTGACGGCGTCAGGGGAGGTCGGGGGAGCAGGGCAGTACATCACCGCCGTGCTGAAGGTGTACTACTCGTATCCGGTCAGCTGCTACAACCCCGGCAGTGACTCCGGTCCCGTGCCCGGTCAGAGCCAGAATGGATCGGCGAGCACAACTCAGCAGGTCCAGGCCAACCACGGCAACGCGAGTTTCAGCCTTCAGGAGACGGTGGCCATCCCCGCGCCGCCGGCCAGCGCCTGCCCGAACCCGGCGTGGCATGCGACGGCCGGGCCGCTGACGATCACGAGCGCGGACGTGACCGTGACCAGCGACAACGGCGGGTACCCGACCTACACGAAGACCGCGCCGCACGTCGAGATACCCGAACAGGCCCTGCCCCACGCCTTGCCCAGCTGAAAGTCGTACCGGACGGCGGGGAGGACGACCGTCCTCCCCGCCGCGGGGGTTCACGCGGTCGTGGTGCTCGCCGGCTTCGGCGTCAGCGCCTCGGCCGCGTGCGCCTCGACGCCCAGCGCGCTCCGTGGCGTGCCGTCCGGGGTGAGGACCTTGACCGCGTTGGGTGTGGCGGCGACTGTCGTCCTCGAGGTGCGGCTCGGAGCACCCTTGATCCGCACCGACTTCTTCGATTGGACGCTCCTCGGCATCATCCTCGTGATCTTCACGGTGCTCATGGTCCTCCTGATGAAGGAGTATCCCGAGCACTTTCGTCGACCGCCACGGAGGTGAGGAACCCACTCAGCCCATCGCTCTAGGGAGAGGATCGTGGATATGCCAGGGCACGCCAATGTCGCTTGACTCCGGCGCCAGCGAATCAGCGCGCCGGCTGGGCGCGGCACTTGCCGGAGGGCTCGGGGCCCCGACCCCACCTGGCGACGGACAATTCGCCGCGATGTGAGGACTCCTGCGTCTGCCGATCGACGCTGCAGTGGCAACTCGTCCCAGGACCGTCAAGCGACCGCCACCGAGGTGTTCGCATTCGCTCATAGGGTGTACGTCCAATGGGCTGGACCCACGGCACTGCGCCGCCACCGATCCCTCCCGGCGAGGATGTCCCGCCGTCCGTCTCTTCGCCTCGCCGGTCGGTCGCCGTCCTGTCCGGGGCGCTGGCGGTGGTCGTCGGCGTCGGCATCGCCGGCGGCGCTCTCGTCGGCCATCACCTTCCCGGCGGGTCCGCCGCGCGCGCCGCCCGGCTGACGCCGATCAGCACGCTCACGCCCGCGCCGTCGCTCTCCCCGTCTCCGTCCCCCACCGACCCGAGCGATCCCGCGACGCCGACGGGGGCGGCCTCCACGGGATGTGCGGCGCCACCCGCGAACCACGCCGCCCCACCGCCGGCGCTGTTCACCGGCAACGCATCGGGGCCGGTGATCACCCCGGACCAGGCGACCCAGGCGGTCACCACCTTCTGGCCGCTGCGCGAGCAGGCACTGGTCGCCAACGACAGGACGGCCACAGATGCGCTGGAGGCCGGTCCCGCCGCCGAGTTCGACGACGCGGAGAGCTGCTCCATCAGCCTGGCGCACGACAGCGCGCGCGTGGTGCGCCCGTTCACTCAGATCCACGTGTTCGTCCCGGTGCAGACGGCCTATCCGGCCCGGTTCCTCGCCGAGGTTCTCAGCACTGTCTACCCCAATCCCAACGGCGAGTCCCCGCCCGGGACACCCTACGTGGAGTTCTTCGTCTTCGTACGCCCTGATCCGTTGTCACCGTGGAAGGCGGTGCTCAATACCGGAGGCGGCAATGGCCTCGATACGGTGGTGACGCTGCCCGGCAGCTTCGACGCCGACCCGCCGCGGCCGTCCTGGGTCGATCCCTCCGGCGTTCCCACCGACCTCGCGGCGTACTGGCAGCACTGGAAGGACTTCGGCAGCCCTCCGGCGGACACGCTGTTCGCGCCCGGGCGCTGGACCACCGTCCAGGGCGAGACCCTGGAGTCGCGCAAGGTGGTCGGCCTGAGCCGCGGGGTCGCCGACCACGTCACCTACTCCGCCGATCCCGCCACCGACGGCCTGTACCAGTTCGCCGTCGACCAAGACGTCGACCTCGAGTGCTTCACGGTCCGCTATCACTCGGTGCTCACCCCCGTGTACTGGGCGCTGCATCAGGACAACGCCCGAGGTAACTACGGCGGGCTGCTGCCACCGGGGGACTACACGTCGATCGAGGAGCACGGGCTCCACGAGTCCTGCGCCTTCATCGCGCCCACCCGCTCCCAGACGATCAACCCCCTCGGATCGGGGATCGGGATCGCCGGCGGCGAGGGGGGTGAGGTGAGCATCCAGGGGGTGCTCACGCCGCCCCCCCCGACTCCCCGACCGACGCCCATCTGGCCGACCAGAACGCCGGGCGGGAACACCGCGTGACGACCAGCCTGCTGGACGCGTGGCCCCCCGGCCCCGAGGACCTTCCCGAAGGTCAGCAGGCCGGATAATCGTCTGTAGTACTCGGCAGGAGGCGGCTCGTCCATGGCTACCGAGTAGGCCACCGTCGGCCATGCCAGGGAACCCCGATGTCCCTCGGATTCCCGGGCGATGACGTTGAGAAAGGATGGGTGGACGCGCGAGAGCCCAACGTGCCGATTGTCGCCGTCAGCGCCATCCTGCGAGCCTTCCTTCGGAGGCTCCCATCGGCATCGGGAACCCTGGGCCAGCCCACGGGTTGCAGATCTACCCCGGCGTGGAGGCCGAGCCGCGAGCCCGCCCGTCCCGCGACGCCGGACAGCCGGAGGTCGACCGCCCCCGTTCGATCCAAGATGGCCGATCGCCCCAGGGCGGATCGTAGGCACTCGCCACACGTCGGAGCGATCGGAATATGCCGTGAGCCGTCTGGCCCCGCCTGCGTGATAGACGAGGCGACGTCGCCGGACGACGGCCTGCGAACGTGTCCCTTTGAGCTCGCTCGTGTAGAGTCGCATCGTTACGACGCGAAAGGGGGCACCACGCATGAGGCTAACCGTGCCGGCGGCGGTCATGGTTGCGATGTGTGCTTGCGGCGGTGCTAACGCAACCCAATCCACCTCGGCCACGGCTTCGGTGCCGTCAACTCCGTTGCCTACTCCCGACCTAACAGCGCTGCGCATACAATACCAAGCTCTGCTTGAGCCACTCGGTATCGCCTCCGCGACCTTCAACAACAGGATGTTGGCGCTGGGTTCTTCGGCGACCGCCGCTGAGGTGGCCGCCGTTGCCAGTCCTTACGCGATGGCACTCAGAACCTACGACGCTGCGGTTCTCCAGCTGCCAGTGCCGCCGTCCATGAAAGTGGATGTGCAACGCCTCGTGACAGCGGACAGGGCGTTGGAGAGCGACCTCACCGGGGATGTGACGGTTACGGGATTCACCGTGCCGAACTGGTCTCAACAAATCACGCCCGACGCCAACAGAGTCGTCGCGGCATCGAATGTCGTCCGGGCCGACCTCGGGCTTCAAGGTCTATGAGCGGATGCGGCACGAGCGGTACCGCCCACGTGAGGGCGCGACGCTCGCGAAGCTTGTAGCGACTTTCGGTGAGCGGTTGTACGGGTCGATCAGTTCGAGAGCCCAGTCTGAGGAGGGGCCCAAGCGGCAGCCGAGAGAGGCCACCGTTGACCACCCCAAGGTGCGCGAATATCCCCTGACGTTCGGCCCCGCTCCGCCGTAGGTGGGTCTCGACCAAGCGTCGACGGTCCAGCTCGCCTGGGATACAGACCGCCATTCAGGCGTCGTCGAGCCTAACCTGGTGGACCCGAGCTATGGAAAGACCTGGAGAGACGCGGCTATCGCGAGGGCATCTTCATTGTCGAGGTTGGAGACAACCTCCGCCTCCGTGTCGCCCAAGTCGACGATGAGCACATGGACCGCGCGGCGTCCCCGTTCTGACGGCTGCGTCCACCGGTGAACCTGACGCGCCGCATCGCCCACGACGTCCCAGAGCTCGGGTTCCGGGGGTGCCAGCCGGCTCCTTCCCTGGGTGATACGGACAAAGCGCTCGCCGAACGGCTGGACCACCCGTGTCTCGAGCGCTCCATCTTTGAACGTCGCCGCCGCCTCGGACCTGGCCGGCCACCAGACGAGGTGCACATCGGCACCCGCCGGGATTCGGCGAGGTGCGAACAACGCGAAGGGTGCCCTGCTCCGCGCCGCGAACCAGTCGTCGAGCGCGACTGCGGGTTCGACCTGGGCTCGGGGCGTCGTCGGCCGAGCGAAGGCTTCGTCGGGACCCCCGT
>VBHE01000311.1:5892-6804 GCA_005889515.1 Chloroflexota bacterium
CATGCCAGCGCACGTCCGTGTGACAGAGGTACCCGGAGTCCATATCGACGTCGAGCAGCGTCTCGTCGCCGTCGCTCCAAGGTGGGTTGTGCCCAGCGCTGCGACCGAGCCGCGGCGTGCCGACGAGTCGCGCAACCGGCCGACCGCCCACGTCATGGTCGTGGAGGTATCGGAGTCGAAGACGCTCCAGGACGCTCATAGGCCGCAACTCGACAGGCACTCTTCGACGACCGCCAGACCACTGCATCAGTGGACTGGCGGACGAGACCACCCGCACTCCGACCTCCTGATCACTGCGCACGAAGTACCGAAGTGAGAATTGAGAGTGGGCGGGAGAGGCACGGTCCCGTCTGTGCGGTTGAGCACGATGGAGCTGGGAAGCAGGATCCGTGAACCGCGCGCGATTGAGTGTGTCCTCGTCCGTCCAGCGAACGACCGTAGCAGCGACGGGTGTTCTCTGGCCTGCCCGCGCCATGGCGGCGAGAGCCTGACCGAGACTCACGGCGTGTACTCGGTGAGCTCGACGACCTGTTCGTGGAACGGAGCCAGTTCCGCGGCGGCCGCCGTCAGCTGCTCGAAGCCGACGTGGCCTCCAAGGACGATGTCCACGCCGGCGAGCTGGAGCGCCACCTGATATGGGGCGCCGTCTGCCATGCCCAGTGTCTCGGCTCCTCGAGGCCGCGACACCTCCAGCGCGTCCTGACGTCGACACCGGATAGTGGAATGCTGATCTATGGGGTCCCAATCTCCCGTCCGCGTCCCTGTCAACGGAGCGCCCTCGCCGATGATGTACGACCTGTGCGTGAGAGGGTCCTGGATCGTCAACTCTGCTCTCGGGCCAAGCCAGTGCTCGGCGGCGTGGACGACGGCGGTGTCGGGAGACTCGCGTGGAACAAAGAGCGGAAACGGAAG
>VBHE01000312.1 GCA_005889515.1 Chloroflexota bacterium
ACCATCGCGGCCGGGAACGGCGACGCCCCGGCGCCGCACCTCGAGCGCATCCTCGTCGCCAGCGACGGCGGCGCCGCATCCGGCGCCGCGGTGGGCTGGGCCGCCGGCCTCGCCGCCGACCTCGGGGTCGAGCTCGTGGCCGCGCGGGTGATCGCCGCCGCCACCCCCGCGCCGGCGCCGGCGGCGGGGAGCGAGCGGCGTCCGCGGGTCGTCGACGACGTGACCGCGGCGCTCGAGGCGGAGCTCGCCGCCCTCGGCCCCCGCGTCCCGGTGCGGCGGCGCGCCGCGGTGCTCGTCGGCGACACCGCCGCCATGCTCCTCGCCCTCGCCGAGTCCGAGGCCGCCGGCCTCGTCGTCATCGGCGCCGGCGCCCTCCACCGCCTCCGGCCCGGATCGGGCGGGGTGGTCACGGCCCTCACCCGCTCGGCCCCCTGCCCGGTGGTGACCGTGGTGGCCGCGGGGAATCGGATCGATACTGGGACCCAACCGTCCAGGAGGACCACGGACATGACTTCCGAGACCCATCGCCCGCGGGGCGTCCGCTTTGCCGCCGGCACGGCGGTCAGCCCCGGCGAGTACCGCAACTGCGACACCGGCAGCGTCCGGTACTTCGACGGCACCACCCCGCTCCCCGGCGGCGTGAACTCCGCCTCCTGGCAGCAGGTCAGCGACCACTATCACCCGGTGGCGACGGCGATCCAGCCCGAGCAGCGGCACACCATGCCCGACACCACCTCGCGGCCGGTCCGCTTCGCCGCCGGCACCCTGGTGAGCCCCGGCGAGTACCGCAACTGCGACAGCGGGAAGGTCCAGTACTTCGACGGCACCACCCCGCTGCCGGGCGGCATCAACGCCGCCTCCTGGCAGCAGGTGTCCGATCACCACCACCCCCAGGTGCCCGAGCGCACCTGAGCAGCGTGCCGCCGCGCCCCGCGCCGGGATCGTGACCGGGGCGCGGCGGGCGCAGCGCGTGGACCGGCCGTAGGCTGGGGCGGTGAGCGTCCTCAACGCCTTCCACGGCTGGTCCGCGCTCGTCGTCCTCTGCAGCCTCATCTTCGTCGAGGAGGCGGGCGTGCCCCTGCCGATGGCGCCGGGGGACCTCCTGCTCGTCGGCGCCGGGGTGCTCATCTCGACCGGCGCGCTCGACCCGGTGATGTTCCTCCCCCTGGCCCTGCTCGCCGCGGTCGCGGGCGCGATGGTCGGCTACACCTGGGCCCGCGCCCTCGGCGCGCGGGCGCTCTGGGCCCTCGCCGACCGGTTGCGCGCCGGCGCCCACCTCGAGCGGGCCGCGACACGGCTGCGCAGCGCCGGTCCCTGGACCATCTTCGTCGCCCGCCTCGTCCCCGGGCTGCGGATCAACACCACCCTGGTCGCGGGCGCCCTCGAGGTGCCGCGACGCACCTGCCTCGCCGGCCTCGTCCCCTCGATCGTGGTCTGGGAGGTGGTCTTCACCGGCCTCGGCGCCGCCCTCGGCGCACCGGTCGAGCACTACCTCGGCCGGCTCGAGCAGCTTCTCCTCCGCGGGGTCGCGTTCACCGCCATCGGGCTCGCCGGCTTCCTGGCGGTGCGCCGCAACCCGATCCTCCGGGTCGCCGGGGAGGAGCTGCCGCCGCCGCGACGCCTCCACCTGCTCCGCCTGGTGCTCGCGGCCGGCGTCGACCTCGCGGCGATCGGCCTCATCGTCAGCGGGCTCGACTCCCTCGTCGACGCGCTGCTCGGCCCCCGGCATGTCAACGAGTCCCTGCTGCTCACCTTCCAGCTGGCGGTCTCGGTCGCCCTCTACCTGGCCCTCTCCCGGACCCTGAGCCGGAGCACCCTCGGCGAGGCGCTCTTCCGGGTCACCTACCGCGCCCGGCACACCCGGCTCAGAGCAGCGCCCGAATCGACTCCGTCATCGCCTCGGGCGCCTCGAACGGGATGAAGTGCCCCACCCCCGGCAGCACCCGCAGCCGGTGGTGGGACAGGGTGCTCTCCAGCCCCTCCGCCCAGGCGGGGGGGAAGAGGGCGTCGCGCTCGCCCCAGAGCACCTCGGCGCGGTGGGGAAGCGGCGGAGGCGCCGGGACGGGGGCGGCCATCGCCCGCCGCGCGGTCTCCAGGGTGCCCGCGCCCGAGCGGTACCAGTTCAGGCTGACGTCGAGCGCTCCCGGCGCGGCGTAGACGTCGACGATGGCGTCGAACTCCGGCGGGCGCACGCTGTCGTGGCGGCCGACCCAGTGGCGGTAGAAGTGCCCCAGGTAGGCCTCCACCGAGGCCCGGTCGCGGCCCACGAGGTCGACGGCGAGGGGCAGGCGGTGGAAGTCCTGGTACCAGAACTCGTGCTGGTGCTCGGGCCGCAGCGCCCGCGCCCCGGAGCCGGGGTGGAGGGGGGCGCCGAGGACCAGCCCGCGCACCCGCGCCGGCGCCGCGCGGGCGACCGCCTGGGCGATCGCCGAGCCGACGTCGTAGCCGGCGAGGACGACACCGTCGAGCCTCAGCGCGTCGAGCAGGTCGAGCACCACCTCGGCCTGGGCCTGGCGCCCGTAGCCGGCCTCGGGCGCGAGGGCGGGAGAGTCGGAGGCGCCGAAGCCACGCAGGTCGGGGGCGACCACGTCGGCTTCGGCGCCGAGTGTGGGGATGATGCGCCGGTAGTCGTACCAGAGCCCTGGCCAGCCGTGGAGGAGCACCACCGGCATCCCGCCCCCGCAGCGGACGTAGTGCACCCTGTTGCCCTGCCGGTCCGAGCAGAGCCCGTGTCCCCAGGCCGGGTCGCTCGGCGGAAGGTCCAGGAAGCGGTCGACGTCGCGCATGCGGGTGGCGGGCGCGGAGGCTGGTCTACTCCTCTCCGGGCGTCGTCCCGGAGGAGGCGGCGACCTGGTCTTCCTCGGTCGGTCCCGAGGAGGCCGCCGCCCGGGAGGGTTTGGCGCTGTTGCCGTTGGTGTGCTGGGGCTTCTCGTCCCCCCGGATCGCTTGATGCTGATACCGCTCGCCCTGGGAACGGACGATCGGGCCGATGATGAGCACCGCGCCGGCGCCGAAGACGATGGCGAAGGGCCCGAGGAGTGCGAGCAGCTCGAAGACGTTCTGCACGCTGGTGTGTGCCGGGATGGCTCCCGCCAGGAGCTCGAGCATCATCGTCCTCGGTGAGCCGGTGAGCGCTGCATCAGATGCCTAGGTGCTCGTCGGGTTGAGCGATGCCTGAATGGTGTCGAAATTGCGTGTCCCTTGTCCGTCGGTGAGCTCCAGCACGCCGGCGACGACATACTGCGCCTGCCCAAGCGGGAGAAGCTCCAGATTCTTCAATACCTGGGCGTCGAGGGTGATGGTCACCTGCTGGGTCTGCCCAGGGCCGATGGGATCCTGAGGGCTCAGGCTCTTGATCTGGTACTCGTAGTCACCATGGGGCAGCGAGCTGAGCGGGTTCAGGAAGCTGACGTTGCCGGTCCGGAACGCGCTGACCTGGACCGGTGACTTCGAGGTGTTGGTCACCGTCGCGATCACCTGCACGGTGTTGGCGTTCGGATCGTAGATGGCGTTGCTCGCCTCGGCCGTGGCCAGCGTGGCCGGCGCCGCCGGCGTGGGTGGCGTCACCCAGTCGACCTGGAGCGGGATGTTCCCCGAGTAGTGGATCGACGCCCACAGGAATCCCAGACCGGTGAGCAGGACCGTCACCCCGGTGATGTACCCCATGTGCCGGTGGTCGGCCTTGGTGATGATTCCCACCGCCGGGCCGCCGTCCTGGTTGAGGGGCAGCTCGTTGGCGACCCGCAGGCGGCAGACCGTGCGCTTGATGCCGCCGGGCACCGTCCAGTAGAGCAACCACCACATCCCGAGGATCAGGGTCACCGCCGAGAAGCCGAGGACCAGCCAGGTGCCGTATCCCTCGATGTCGATGGTCTTGCCGTTGAGCAGGGTCAGCGGGAAGCTGAAGCCCGAGGGGCTGGAGCTGATGTTGGGTGGACGTGCCAGCTCCCCGGGTCACGCGCGCGCAGGGTCATGGAGAAGTTGTAGACGCCGCCCTTGCTGCAGAAGAAGGACTGCGGCGCCGGCATCCCGTTGATCTTGCGATCGACGAGCACGAAGCGGGCCCCGGGCTCCACCACCGTGAAGTAGCAGATCTTGGGCGCGCCGTCGCTCATGTTCGAGGGCCAGGTCTCGAGGATCTTCGCCGTGCCGCTCACGGTCATGTTGTCATTCTGGGTGAGGTCGCTCTTGGAGAACTTGACGTCCCACCAGCCCAGCGCCTCCATGCGCACGAACCCCTCCTGCGCGGTCTCCCCGTGCGCCGACACGGAGTGGGTGCGCAGGCCGGTCATCGCCGCCGCACCGAGGAGGGCGACCAGCGCCATGAGAATCCATCGTCTCATCGCTGCTCTCCCTCTCAGTACTGCTTGAGGTAGCGGAAGATGGGCCACACCGAGAGCCGTCTCCCGATGAACTGCCCCACCCAGTACCCGAACACACAGAGGGTGGTGCCGAAGGCCAGTGACACGTACTGGGTCTCCTGCAGGAAGGTGCGCAGCGAGCCGTGCTCGATGACGCGCAGGTACTCGGGGGTCTGGGCTCGGATGTAGCTGATCCCCTGGACGTCGGCGACGGTCAGGGTGTGGTCCATGAACTTCGTCGGCTGCAGGAAGGGCAGCAGCATGATGTAGTTGGACATCCAGAAGGCCATCGTCCACGTGGCCGAGCCGATCAGTGATGTGAGGATGAAGCTCCTCGACTTCAGCAGCACGTAGTCGGTGATGATGCCCGCAGGGATCCAGGTCGCCGACCAGACGAAGTTGATCGGCATGTTGATGAAGAACTTCCACTGCACCAGCCTGCCGATCCACGTACAGAAGAACAGGCAGACCGCGGTGTATGTGGCGCCGGTCGGGAACCTCCAGGCTCTCCACTGGATGTACTGGAGCGCCGAGGGGATGATGATCGTCGCGAAGGGCGTGATCGTCATCCACCACTGCCGGTCCTTCCAGTCCGTCCAGAAGTCCCAGTCACCGGCGAAGAGCAGGTGGGTGATGTTGGCGGCGGCTCCGACGACGAAGCCGGCCGTGATCCAGAACATCGCGTCCCACTTGCGGTCGATGAACTAGTACTTCCGCTCGCCGATCTCGCGGAGGCGTAGGGCTTCGAGGTCGATGGTCGCTGTCGCCATCTCTCGCTCCCGCCTAGACCGGTGCCGAAGTGGACGGTTGTGGTGCGGGCGCGGTGTCGCGCGCGTCCGCCGCCTCCTCGTCCTCGATCGCGTACAGCCTCAGGATGGTCTCCCCCCAGAGGGCGAAGATGCCGCCCGCCAGCCAGCCGTAGAGCACGAACGGCCAGTGGAACCAGACCGCGAAGAACTCCTCCGCGCCGGCGTTGCCGAGGTTGACGCTGTGGCCCCACTCGTTCATCGCCACCTGCGCCACCTCGGTGACGGTCGCGGAGATGAGCAGGAAGAAGGACCAGGGGAATCCCTTGTCGGCCCCGTACACGGCGGGGATCCGGGTGCGCCCGTACAGGTAGGTGCCCACCGCGAGGGTGACGCCCAGCGGGAAGAACAGATAGAACATCGGGATGTGCGCGACCGTGAACGCGGTGTCGCGCACCAGCGTCTGATGGAATGCCCCGTCCTCGTTCGGCCAGAAGCTCGCCTCGATGTAGAGGTTGACGCTGGTGGCGCCGATCAGGCCCCAGAAGACGGCGATCCGGCGGACCTCCTCACGCCGGCTGAAACGCTGGGGCAGGTCCCTCCCGGTGTTCAGGATCCACCGCCACCAGAGGACGGTGAAGATGCCGACCCCGAGGAGGAAGGCGACGACCAGCATCCTCCACATCCAGAAGAACTGGGTGGTGGACGAGTCGAGGCCCCAGGGGAAGACGGCCCAGGCCTGGTACACGCGGATGGCGACGGCCAGGGCGAGCAGGATCAGTGGCGAGATCAGTCCCCACTTCCATCCGCCGCCCCAGTCGGTCGGCCCCTTCCCGGGTATGTCCGGCGGGTCGTAGACGGCCGGGGCAGCAGGCCGTTCCGGTGCCTGTTGCCCGGCGGTAGGTGTCAGTTGCTCAGTCACGGTCGCATCTCCACTACCTCTC
>VBHE01000313.1:0-10843 GCA_005889515.1 Chloroflexota bacterium
AGCGGTCGGGGATCACGGGTGAGAGCAAGCGAGTGGTCGAGCGGCGGTCTGCCCGTCACCCGCCGGACGGGGATGGCACAGTCGCCATGACCGGCGACTGTGCATACGTCGACGCCACGGCGCTGGAGCGCGGCGCGGAGCCCACAGACGTATCGGCCCTGGCCGCCGATCGGCGGGGCGTCGTCGTAGGTGGCGATGACGGCCCGCAGGCTAGACACGAGGGCTCCCCTGGAGGCGCGGGACGGCGGCGACGGCGAGGGCGGCGACGACACCGAGCAGGACGCCGCCGATGACGTCGGAGACCCAATGCTCGTTGAGGTACACGCGCGAGCAGGCGAGCTCGACCACGTAGGCCACGGAGGAGCACGGTGCGGCTTCGCCGGCTGCCGGAAAGGACGAGCGCGGTGCCGAGCGCGAGCGCGGTGCCGCGCAGCATGTGACCGCTGGGGAAGGACCCGCGCCCCACCTCCTCGACACCGAGCGCGATGACGCTGCGGGACACACCGTGCGGCCCTGGATGGTCGAGCCTCATCTTGAGGAGCACCTCGACGACCGAGCCCGCGACGACACCGGCGGCGAGCGTCAGCGCCTGCCGCCGCCGGCGCCGCGCCAGCTGGGTGGCGCCGACCAGAAGCGTGAGCCAGGCGAGCGATATCGGCACGGACGCGGTCACCGCGATGAGGGAGAGGGCGACGTCCGTGGCGTGCCCGGTGGTGCGCCGGGCCGCCGATGCCACGTCGTGGTCGAGACCGTTCAGCACCCCCGCCGCGGTGAGCGCCGTGCAGAGCACGAAGAGCCCGAGAGCCACGCCGACGCCGACCCGTGCGTTTCGGCCGCTCAGCGCTGGCACACCGGGCAGTAGGTGGTGGCACGCCCGGCGACGACGGTGCGCCGGAGCACGGTGCCGCATGCGAGGCACGGCAGCCCGCCGCGTCCGTACACGCGCAGCTCCTCCTGGTGGTTGCCCTTGGCATCCCAGAGGTCGCGGTAGTCGTCGATCGTCGAGCCGCGGTTGCGGATGGCGATCCGCAGCACCTCGACGACCGAGCCCGCGACGACACCGGCGGCGAGCGTCAGCGCCTGCCGCCGCAGCCCGGCGACGCCGCGCTGGTCGAGGAGCGCCGCCTTCACCGTCCGGGTGGTCCGCCGCAGCAAGGCGTCGAGCCGCTGCACGGTGAACTCCTCGCCGAGCGGCTCGACCCCGAGTGCGGGGATGAGTCGCGCGGCGCGCAGCGCGTCCGGGTCGCCGAGCATCACCCGCCCGAAGCGGCGGGCGTCGGCGAAGCGCAGCTCGCGGCCGTCGTCGAGCAGGGCGCGGAGGTGGGTGTGGGGACGCTCGGGAGCCGCGGCATCACACACCTCGAGGTGCCCGGTCATCCCCAGGTGGACGATCAGCGCCTCGCTCTCCACCTCCGCCGCGCCGTCGCGCGCGAGCACGCAGTGGATGTACTTCCCGCTGCGCCGCACCGCGGCGAACGACGCCCCTGGCAGAGCGGCGGCGAGCGCCTCGGGAGAGGGGTAGCGGAACACCGACGACGCGGCGTGGGGGACGGCGACGACGCTGCGCCCCTCGACCTCGGCGCGCAGGTCGCGGACCACGGTCTCGACTTCGGGAAGCTCGGGCACGGACGCCGTGCCCCTACCCGGCGGAGGGGGACAGTGGAGTCATGTCCCGCCAGTTGTCGCCGACCTTGACATCGACGTCGAGCGGTACCACCAGCTCGGCGGCCCCGCCCATCGCCTCGCGGAGCAGCGCCGCCAGCGGCTCGACCTCCTCGCGCGGCGCCTCGAGCACCAGCTCGTCGTGCACCTGGAGGAGCAGCCGCGCGGCCATCCCGCTCTCGCGCAGGGCCTGGTCGGTGCGGATCATCCCCAGCTTCATGATGTCGGCGGCAGTGCCCTGCATCGGCATGTTCACCGCCATCCGCTCCGCCGCCTGGCGCAGCTGCCGGTTGGCGGCACGGATGTCGGGGATGTAGCGCCGGCGTCCGAAGACGGTCTCGACGTAGCCCCACTCGCGGGCGAAGTTGCGGATGCCCTCGAGGTAGGCGGCGATCGCGCCGAAGCTCTGGAAGTAGGCGGCGATGAAGGCGCCCGCCTCCTCCCGGCTCATCCCGGTGTCGCGCGCCAGGCCGAAGTCGCTGAGGCCGTACATCACTCCGAAGTTCACGACCTTGGCGCTGCGCCGCATCTCGGCGGTGACCTCCTCGGGGGCGACCCCGCCGACCGCGGCGGCGGTGCGGCGGTGGATGTCCTGGCCGCTGCGGAACGCGTCGATGAGCTCCGGCTCACCGCTGACGTGGGCGACGACGCGCAGCTCGATCTGCGAGTAGTCGGCGCTCACCAGCACCTGTCCGCGGTCGGGGACGAAGGCGCTGCGCACCCGCTGGCCCCACTCGCTGCGCAGCGGGACGTTCTGGAGGTTGGGGTCGGCGGAGGAGAGCCGCCCGGTGGTGGCGACGGTCTGGTTGAAGGTGGTGTGCACCCGGCCGTCGCGCTCGCGGAGCAGGGGCAGGGCGTCGACGTAGGTGCCCTTGAGCTTGGTCAGCTGCCGCCACTCGAGGATGAGATCGACGATGGGGTGCTCCTCGCGGAGTGCCTCGAGGGTGTCGGCGTCGGTGCTCCTGCCCGTCTTGATCCGCCGGCCGGCGGCGAGGCCGAGGTCGTCGTAGAGGAGGCGCTGGAGCTGCTGCGGGCTGCCGACGTTGAAGGTGTGCCCGCTGAGCTCGTACATCTCCGCCTCGAGCGCCTGGATGCGCAGGTGCAGCTCCCGGCTCATGGCGCCGAGCGAGCCGTCGTCCACGGCGATGCCGAGCACCTCCATGTCGGCGAGGATGGGCACGAGGGGGAGCTCCATCTCGTCGTGGAGCCGGCGCATCGACCCGCGGTGCGCAGCGGCCCCATGAGCGCGGCGTAGCGGCCGAAGTGGGAGGCCGCCTCCTGGACGCCGAGCTGGGCGGGGCGGCGCGCGGTGCGGCCCGAGCCGAGGAGCACCTCCTCGCCGTCGAGACGCGCCTCGCAGAGCTCCTCGGCGAGGATGTTCAGCGGGGGCACCCGGGTGCGGGTGTTGACCAGGTAGGCGATGAGCAGCAGGTCGGTGTCACAGCCGGCGACCCGGACCCCGCGGCCCCGCCAGGCGAGCAGCTCGCGCTTGAGGTCGTACGCGGTCTTGGCGACGCCGGGGTCGGCGAGGAGGGCGGTGACGGCGGCGACCGCCGAGGTGTCCGCCCGCTCCTGCCCGGCGTCCCCGAGGGCGCCGGGATCGTGGTCGACGGGGACGTACCAGGCGCGCTCGGCGTCGTCGAGGGTGGCGAGGGCGACCCCGACCACCGCGCCGCGCCGCGCCGGCTCCTCGACGAGGGTGCGCACCGCCATCCGCCCCGCGGCGCGCAGCCGGTCGGCCATCTCGTGCGCCTGGGCGCCGGTGGTGACCACGGTGACGTGGGTCGCCGACGGGGCGGGGACGAGGGGCAGCGAGACCTGGCCGGTCGCCGGGACCATCGCCCCCGGCAGGGGCCCCGACGGGACGCCGAGGCCGCCGCCGGGGAGGCGGGGGATCAGGCTGCGGAACTCGAGCTCCTCGAAGAGGTCGCGGGCGCGCTCGCGGTCGTACTCGCCGAGGCGGGCGCCCTCGAGGTCGAGGGGCACGTCGAGGTCGCGGACGATCGTCGCCATCCGCTTGCTGACGAGCGCCTGGCCGGCGTGCTCCTCGAGCGCGCGGCTCACCCTGCCGGGCTTCATCGAGGGCACCGCCGCGAGGATGCTCTCCACCGTGCCGTACTCCGCCACCAGCGACTTGGCGGTCTTCTCGCCGATCCCCGGCACCCCGGGGATGTTGTCGCTCACGTCCCCCTGGAGCGCCTTGAAGTCGACCACGAGGGGGGGCTCGAAGCCGTAGCGCTCGCGCACCTTCTCGAGGTCGTAGACGATGGTGTCGGTGATGCCCCGGCGGGTCGCGTAGACCTGGGTGTGCTCGGTGACCAGCTGGAGGGCGTCGAGGTCGCCGGTGAGGATGAGCACGTCGAGCCCCAGCTCCTCCCCGCGCCGGCTCAGGGTGCCGATGACGTCGTCCGCCTCGAAGCCGGGCAGCTCGACGACGGGGATGCCGAGGACGTCGACCACGGCGCGGCTCAGCGGGAGCTGGCTGACCAGCTCGGAGGGCATCGGCGGCCGCTGCGCCTTGTAGGCGGCGAACTCCTCGTGACGAAAGGTGGGCCCCTTGGGGTCGAAGGCGGCGATCGCGTAGACGGGGCTGTGCTCGGCGAACACCTTGAGGAGCATCGAGGTGAACCCGTAGGCGGCGTTGGTCATCTGGCCGCGGCTGTTGCTGAGCGCGGGCATCGCGAAGAAGGCCCGGTAGACCAGCGCGTGGCCGTCGATGAGCAGCAGGGTCTCGCGCGGCACGACGCGCTATGGTAGCCGCCGATGGCCTGCGAGCCCGAGGTGACGGTGCTGGTCGACAAGGGGTCGATCGGCTTCTCCGCCGCCCACTTCAGCATCGTCGAGACCGGTTCCGAGCCGCTCCACGGGCACAACTACCAGGTCTCGCTCCGCGCCCGCGGGCCCCTGCGCGCCGACGGCACGGTGATCGACTTCGGGATCCTCAAGGCGGCGCTGCGCGCCGAGTGCGACCTCCTCGACCACCGCATGCTCGTCCCCACCGCCAGCCCGGAGGTCGCGGTCAGCGAGCCGGCCGCGGGGGAGGTCGAGGTCCGCGAGGGAGGGCGCCGTTTCCTGTTTCCCGCCTCCGACACGCGCCTGCTGCCGGTGCGCAACACGACCTGCGAGTGCCTCGCCGAGATGCTCCTGGCGCGGCTGCGCGAACGCCTCGGCGAGGCCCCCGTCCGCCTCGAGCTGACCGTCGAGGAGAGCCCCGGTCAGGGAGCGACGGTCACGGAGCCCTGAGGCGCTATCATCAGCCCATGTCCGAGCTCATCGAGATGACGGTCGACAGCATCCGCGTCCACATGCCCACGGGGCAGCACGTGGTGATCCTCAAGGAGAAGGAGGCGGAGCGCTACCTGCCCATCTGGATCGGCATCAACGAGGCCAACGCGATCGCGCTGCGCATCACCGGGATCACCCCGGAGCGCCCCATCACCCACGACCTGCTGGTGAACATCCTCGGCGCCGTCGACGTCACCGTCGACCGCATCGTGGTCACCTCTCTGAGCAACGACGTCTTCTTCGCGCGGATCATGGCCCGCCTCGACGGCCGCGCCCTCGACATCGACGCCCGCCCCTCCGACGCGATCGCCGTGGCCGTCCGGGTGGGGGCGCGCATCTTCGTCGCCGACGACGTCCTCGAGCGCGCCGGCGTTCTCCCCGAGGCCGACAAGGAGGGCGGCGAGGCCGAGAAGCCCGCCGAGGACGACGAGAAGCTCACCGTCTTCCGCGAGATGATCAACTCCATGGACCTCCCCGACCTCGGCAAGGACGAGCCGGGCGAAAGCTAGCCCGGCCGCTCAGGGCCGCGGCGGCTTCGTCGGGAACAGCGACCAGATCGCCGGGTCCTCGAAGCCGAGGCGCCAGACCGCCGTCCCCCGCAACCCGTTCGGACCGACGAGGGCGAGCTTGCGCGCCAGGCTGTCGGCGTCGTCGAAGTAGGTGACCGCGTCCCCGGCGCCGCTGCGGACGAACGGGGTGGAGCCGCCGAAGTCGTAGTCGAGCCGTGACCCGGGGGCGGCGAGGACGGTCTCGAGCGCCGGGGCGTAGCCGTCGGCGGGGGCGCCGGTGAGCGTCCAGGACCGGGCGTAGAGGGGCATGCCGAGCAGCGCCCGGCTGCCGGAGAGGTGGCTGAGGCTGCCCTGGAGGAGCAGACGGTCCCAGTCCAGGCCGGCCACCGGGCCGGGGACGGTGCTGGGCCCGTGCTCCTCGTAGGCCATCAGGGTGACGAGGTCGGCGTGGTGGAGGATCGAGGAGAGGTCGTAGGCGCCGGAGTAGAAGTTGAGGTGGTTCGGCTTGTGGGGCACGACCGCGACCGCGAGCTTGCGGCCGTCGGAGTGGAGCCCGCCGGCGAGGGCGCTGATGAAGCCGCTGAGATGGTCGCGGTCGGCGGGGGGGACGCTCTCGAAGTCGAGGTCGATGCCCGGGAAGCCGCCGTCGGCGGCCGCGGCGCGGAGCGCGTCGACCATCCGCCCGGCGGCGGCGGGATCCTCGAGCAGGCTCGCGACCGCGGCGCTGTCGAACTCCGCGTTCTGGACGAGCGGCCAGACCGGCACCCCGGCGGCCTCGGCGGCGGCGACCGCGGGCGGATCCGCGGCCCCGGTCACGGTGCCGTCCTGGTGGGCGACCAGGCCGGTCGGGCTGAGCAGGGAGATCCGCCCGATGTTGGCGGCGACCGACGCCCGCGACGCGGCGGTGGCGACGCTGAAGGCGAGCAGCGTCCGCGCCGGCGGGGGCGCCGCCGGAGCGGGGACGACCCGCATCCGCACCGCCCCCGGCGCCACCGCGCCGAGGTCGAGGTCGACCGCGGCGGCGAGGTGGGAGCCGAGCTCGGTGCGGAACACCGGCAGGTGGAGCCGCCCTCCCGGAGGCGCCGGCCAGGAGACCCGGAGGTGGTGGTCGTCGACCCAGGAACGGGTCCCCCCGGCCACCGCCCGCTCGACCTCCGCCGGGTCGGCGGGGGCGAGCTCGAGGGCGAGGTCGAGGACGGTGCCGTCGCGGGGGTCGGCGTGGAGCGCCGCCATCGCCCCCGCGGGGGCGACGACGTGGAAGCCGAGGCGGTGGTTGCCGCGGCCGACCACGTCGAGGTCGAGGTGGTGGGCCGAGCCGAGCGCCATCGGGGCGACCGACGCGACCAGCGCCCCGGCCTGGGAGCGGAGGTCGAGCGGACGGCTGTCGAGCATCGCCTTCCCCTCGTCGGCGGCGAGCGGCCGGGCGGCGGAGATCCGCAGGTCGAGGGTGGGCGGCACCGAGGTGCTGCCGTCGCCGAGGCTGCGACCCCCGGCGCTGACGACCACCGGGCCGGTCGCCCGCGCCGGCGCCTCCGCCGGGGTCGCGCTGCCGCACCCGAGCAGGAGCAGGGCACAGATCGAAGCGGCGGCACGGCGGCCGGGCATGGAGGGGGAGTCTAGGCGGCGAGCGGGTGTTCGGCGAGCCACCGAGCCGGTCCGGAGGCGCGGTGTCGCCGACGCAAGATTCCCCTCAGGGTCGCGTTTGACCCGAGGAAGCCGCCCTGTGGACGGCGGACGGAAGGAAGAGAGGCGCGGTGCTCCCACCGCGATGCTGAGTGGACAGACGACTCGTCGTACGGGTCGAGCGCACGTCACGGCTCCGATGGCTACGGCGGCTGCGCCCCTGGCTGGAGCTCAGCGCCCGGGGACGAGCGGCGCTCATCGTCATGGTGTTGATGATCTGCGCGATCGTGGGCTTCGCCGCCCAGCAGGTGGCGACCGCCCCCGTCGAGGCCCTCGACGTCGCCGGCAACATCGAACCCGCCAGGCAGACCTTCCTCGACTTCGGTGTGACGGGTGTCGTCCAGGCCGTGAACGTCAAGGCCGGGCAGGCGGTCCAGGCCGGAGCCGTCCTCGCCCAGCTCGACGACGCCACTCTCTCCGCCCAGGTCACACAGGCGCGGGCCGCCGTCGACACGGCCGGCCTCAAGATGAGACAGGATGCCGAGACGTCCCCGGCGGCACAGGCGGAGGCGGCGGCGGTGACCGCGGTCGCCACCAGCAGGCTGGAGGAGGCCGCCGCCGAGGCGAACCTGGCGGACACCGCACGGCTCACCGAGCTCGGCGTCGAGGCCGCCCAGCTGGGGCTGACCGGCGGTCAGTCCGCCGCCGCAGCGGCGCAGGTTCAGCTGGGCGCCGCCCAGGCGAATCTCGTCGACATCCAGCGCAGCGCCGCGGCGGCCGTCGTGGCGGCGCAGCAGGCCGTCGACTCCGCCGCGGCGATCGGCCAGGGCGCCGTGAACGCCGCCGAGGTCCAGCTGGCGACCGCCGAGCGGAATCTGTCGGACCAGCAGAAGGTGAGCCAGAAGATGGTCACCTCCTCCCGGGCCGGGGTGAGCTCTGCGCAGGCGACGCTGAAGGCCGACCAGGCGACGCTCGCGACCGACACGATGACCGAGAGCACGGCGTGTCCCACAGATCCCGCCTGCTCGACCGCCAAGGAGACGGTGGCGGCCGACAAGGCGGCCGTCGCCGCCGACCAGGCGATGGTGAAGACCGCCCAGGCGAAGCTCACCCAGGACCAGGCCACCGCCAACCAGGATGTGAACCAGGCCGCCGCCACCGTCGCGAACGACCAGGCCACCCTCAAGAACACACAGATCGCCGCAGCGGTCGCGGTGAAGAGCGCGCAGACCACGCTGGCGCAGACGCAGGCCGCGGCAAGGCAGGCGGGCGACCAGGCGGCAGCACAGCTCGCCGCGAGCCAGGTCAGCCTCCAGGCGGCGCAGGGGGAGGGCATCGGTGCGGCCCAGAACGCCCTGCAGCAGGCGCAGGCGAAGGGACAGCAGAGCAACGACCAGGGCGCCGCCCAGCTCGCCGCCTCGCGGTTCGCGCGGGCGTCGGCGGAACAGGCGCTCGCCTCGTTCCCCCAGGACGCGCTTCTCCTTCAGCTGCAGCAGGACCAGGACCAGGTCAATGCCGCCCGGTCGGTCCTCGCGGTGGCCCAGCACAACGCCAGCAAGGGCTCGATCGTCGCGCCCGTCGCCGGGGTCGTCGACCATGTCAACGTCGTCGCCGGCCAGAGCGCCGGGCCGCCGGCGGTGACCACGACCCACGCCATCGTGCTCGAGACCCCCGACGCCTTCCAGCTCACCGCTCCGGTCCGCGACATCGTCATGCCATCGTGCAGGTGACGCCGGCGGGCTCGTCCCAGACCCTCGTCGGCACGATCACCGACATCGCGCCCTCGGCGACCATCCGGTCGGGCATCACGACCTTCGACGTCACCGCCACCTTCGAGGCGAAGGGGGTGGACGTCCGGCCGGGCATGAGCGCGAAGATGAGGATCTACCTCGGCGCCGCGCCGGGAGCCTCACCGCAGCCGGTCCCCGGCCTCGGCTCCCCCCTCCCCGCGCCGTCGTCCTCGCCCTCGCCCCAGTTCCCGGAGCTGCCCACCCTTCCCGGGATCCCGTCGCCGGGCGCGCTGCCGGAGGTGCCGTCATTGCCGGCACTGCCCTCCAACGAGCCCCCGCTGCCGTCCCTGCCCCCGCTGCCGTCCCCGTAGTCGAAGCCCGCGGCTCTCAGCCGTGGTGGCCGTGGTGACCGCTGTGGAAGTGGAAGGGGCGGAGACCGTCCGAGAAGCCGAGGTCGCCGAGTCCGAACCCGAGATCTCCGACGCCGCCGAGGAGGTGACGGAGCGAGAACACGTCCTCGTCGAGCAGGAGGCCGGCGAGGATGGTGTCCTGGTCGAGCAGGGTCTGGGGCGGTGCGAAGCCCATCGACGGAGCCAGACCGACCACGGGAAGGATGGTGTTCTGGACGATCGGAGGCGCCACCGTGAGCACTCCGTTCGCGGGAGAGATCGTCGCGCCCTGCGGACTGCCGAGGACGGTGCCCGCGGGGAGGGTCCCCTGCGCCGAGAAGACGCCCTGCACGGGGACCGAGGTCGTGCCTCCACCCGCGGAGCCGGCCAGGGGCAGCTTCGCCGTGCCGGAGAACTGGCCGCCAAGGTTGACCACCTGTCCACCCAGGGGGGGCATGGTCTCGGATGAGGGTGCGCCGCCCAGGGAGATCACCCGGAGCGGAGGCATGAATCCGCCGAACGACTGTGGACCGCCGAACGACTCTGGACCGCTCGGGAGTGTCGTGGAGAAGACGTTGCTCTGGAACAGCGTCGGGAAAAGGCTGTTCTGCGGGAACAGTGTGCTCGTCGAGAACATGCTGCTCCCTCCCTGGGCCGACGTCGGGAAGAGGCCACTCTGGGGGAGCAGGCTGTTGGAGAAGAGGCCGGACTGCGGAAGCAGCGTGTTCGGGAACAACCCGCTCGTCGGCAGCAGGCTGCTCGGGAAGAGGCTGCTCTGCCGGAAGAGGCTGTTGGAGAACAGGCCGGACTGCGGCAGGAGCGAGCTCGGGAACAACCCGCTGGTCGGGAGCAGGCTGCTCGGGAAGAGGCTGCTCTGCGGGAAGAGGCTGCTCGGGAACAGGCTTCCGGGCGTGAGCAGGCCACCGCCCGACAGTGGACCGCCGGTCGGCAACAGGCCCTGCGCCGAGACGACGTCGGTGGTGGCCGCCAGACCGACGGCGACCGCAGCGGCCGAGGTGATCAGTCGAATCCGCGGTCCGGCTCTCACAGCACACCCCACCCTTCTCGCACGCCTGCCTCGGCGCTCCGGTTCCCCATTGTACGAAGCCGGACTACCGGAGGGTCGGAATCGCGATTGGGAAGGACGCGCCGGCAGGGCTCACCGTCACGCCATCGACCGGTTGCGTCCCCCTGCTGCGGCGAGCCCCCGTGTCATCGCAGGTCACACCGTGTCAGCCTTTGTCACGCCCTCCAGGTGGACGGTTCTGACAGACGGCCGCACGGCTTCGTGGTCGAGGCCACTCGGCCGTGCACCTGTCCCGGAAGCCCGGATCTCAGACACGGCGGCCGAGACGCCGCCGAGTGGAGGCGGGAAGGGAGGTGACCAGCATCCAGCGCGTCGGCATCGCCGTCCCGGCGGCGGTCGTCGTCTGTCCGTGGGCCACCGGGCGTGGACGGTCGCCATGCCCGGTGGAGGTCTGATGGCGACGATGGCGGGCAGAGCGGGGGTCGCCAGGATCGTCGAGCCGGCCCGCCAGGTGGTCCGGGATCGGCCGCAGGGGGCGCGGTCGTCCGTTCGTCACCACGCTGCGGCGGTGGAGGCCTGCGGCGAGGACGGGGGACGCTCGTGGCTGGCACGAGAGCT
>VBHE01000313.1:10918-11454 GCA_005889515.1 Chloroflexota bacterium
GACGTGTCGCCGAGTTCCAGGACTCGATTCGCTTCGTGATCGGCGACCTCCGGCGGCTGCTCGGTGATCTGCGAGACCAGGGCGCGGAGGACCGCCGGCTCGTGGAGGACCTGGCCGACGTGCTCTGCCAGCTCGACCGTCGTGCGGGGATCAAGGGCCACCTCTCCGTCTCCCCCTCCTGGCCCAGCAGTCTCTCCGCCCACACCGCCTCGCACCTCCGTCGCATCGCCGAGGAGGCCCTGCGCAACGTCGCCCTGCACAGCGGCGCCCATCGCGTCATGGTGAGTCTCGACGTGGCGGAGGAGACGCTGATGCTCACCGTCAGCGATGACGGACAGGGATGCCAGTGGCCGGGTTTCCGCAGCGGGACGGGGCTGCTCGGCATGGAGGAACGCGCCCTCATCCTGGGTGGCCACCTCGAGGTGACCAGCGGTCCGGGAGCGGGGACCACGGTGCGTGGCATCTTCTCCCCGAGGTCCGCATGACCCGGCCTGAGCCGGGCGATCCGACGGTGCGCCGGACCTGCGCAGGGCGCA
>VBHE01000314.1 GCA_005889515.1 Chloroflexota bacterium
GCGGACAGCGCCCGCCCCGTGTCCCTGCGGCTGCCCGCGCTGCTGGCGATGCACCCGCGGCTGATGATCGTCGGCTTCGGCTCCAACGAGGCGATCCGGGGCTGGCCGATCCGGGAGACGGCGCACGACCTCGACCTGGTCCTCGACCGGATCACCGGCGCCGGCGTGCCGGTGGTGCTCATCGGCACCCACGTCGACTGCTTCGTCCATTCCTGCCGGACCGACCGCGGCTACTTCCGCCAGCGCTACACCGAGGACTGGGGCTCCGCGCTCGCCTGGCTGGGCGCCAAGTACGCCGCCCCCGTGGTCGGCGACGTCGAGTCCGGCTTCGGTTCCGAGGACCTCACCGACTGGATCCATCCCTCCGCCCAGGGGTACGAGCTCATCGCCGAGCGGGTCGCGCCGGCCGTGCTCCACGCGCTCGGCGCCGGCGACGCCCCCGCCGGCTCGGCGCAGAGCGCCTCGCCGGCCGCGCCGCCCCGGGCGGCGGGGGACAAGGGCGGCGCCGACGGGGACCGGCAGCGCCGCGAGCCGCCGCGCCCGGAGTCGATCTGGGACGGCAACTGGGGCGCCCGCTCGGACCACGCGCCGTCGATCCTGGCGGCGGCCGGGGGGACCGACCCCATCGGGTGATAGGGTCGTCACCGCGCAATGACGGGACTGTGACGTCCCGGCGCCCTGCGACCCACCTCCGCAAGCAACGGGGACTGCCCGGCGTTGGTCTTATTGGGTGCGGCTCCCTCGGCCGACCCCGGGTCAGGATGGAGAACATGGCGACTCTCATGGCGGCGGAAGGCTCCGGACGCCGGACGGCGGACCGGATCGCGCCACACGGCAACAACTTCACGCTCCTTCGCGTGCTGGCCGCGTGCGTCGTGATCTGGGACCACGCCTACCGCCTGGTCGGACTGACCCCGCCGCTGAGCGACCGGATCGCCTTCACCGACACCGGCACCATCGCCGTCTACACCTTCTTCTGCATCAGCGGCTACCTGCTGCTGGGCAGCTGGGCGGCGACCCCGAAGCTCGGCCAGTTCATCCTCAAGCGGGCGCTCCGGATCATGCCGGGGCTCATGGTCGCGGTCGCCGGCGCGGCCCTCCTCTTCGGGACCCTGGCGACCGACCTGCCGGTCGGGCAGTACCTGACGTCCCCGCAGACGCGCCAGTACGTGTTCGAGAACTGGACCATGTTCAACCCGCAGTACGTGCTTCCCGGCGTGTTCGCCCACCAGCCGTACAACGTGGTCAACGGCTCCATCTGGACGCTGTGCTACGAGGTCACCCTCTACACCCTGGTCCCGTTCCTCGGCGTGCTCCTCCTCCGCCGCTGGCGGCTGTTCGGCACGATGGTGGTCATCGGCGTCGCCGTGCTCCCCTGGGACCACCTGCCCCCGGCGGTCCCCTTCCTCTCGGGGCTGAACATCGCCATCCTGGCGACCTTCGGCCGCTACTTCCTGATGGGCTCCCTCCTCTACGCGTGGCGCGACCGGGTCCCGCTCCGCTGGCCGGTCGTCCTGGCCGTGGCGGCCGCCTTCGGCATCGGGTTCGGGCACTGGTGGGGCGCCTGGATCAGCTACGCCGCCCTGCCCTACCTCGTCATCTACCTCGCCCGCCTCGACATCGCCGCGCTCCGCGGCCGCTTCCGGCGGCGGGACCTCTCCTACGGACTGTACGTCTGGGCCTTCCCGGTCGAGCAGAGCATCGTCTCCGTGGCCGGCGGCCACATCGCCCCGCTCGCGCTCTGCGCCCTCGCCCTGCCGGTGACCGGCGGCCTGGCCGCCCTCTCCTGGCACTTCGTCGAGGCGCCGGCGATGCGCGCCAAGGGGGTGCTCTCCCGCCTCGGCCGGCGGCGGCCGGTCATCGTGCTCGCGCCCCGGCCGTTCCGCGCCGCCCACCGCACCCTGGTCGTCGCCGGGCTCAGCGGCGCCTTCGCCGGGATCGCGAGCGCGGTCCTGGTCGCCGCGCCCGGCCGGCTCGGGCAGCCGGTCGCCGCCGCGAGCCCGCAGGTGGTGGTGCGCAGCGCGCGTCCGGTCACCCCCGCCGTGCCGCTGACCGCGTTGCCGCCCGCGCAGCCGAAGCCGATCCTGATCTTCCTCCACGGCCTCAACGAGCAGCCGGACAAGCCCGTCATCCCCGCGCTCCTCGACTACGCGCGAGCCGACGGGTACACGGTGATCTTCACCGACGAGGGCGGCCCCCGGACCTGGGGCAACGCCGACGCCGTCAAGGCGGTCGAGGCGCTCAAGGCGAAGTACAGCCCGAACCGGCCGGTCCGCCTGCTCGGCGTCTCGATGGGCACCGACACCCTGGTGAACTACGTCGCCGCGGCGGCCCCCGGGTCGGTCGCCTCCGGGGTCGGCATCCTGCCGGTCACCCACCTGCCCACCGCCCCCGGTGACGTGATCACCGAGCAGTGGGCGAACGCCCCGGAGCCGGCGCAGTACGTCGGCGTCCCCTATGAGATGTGGTACGGGACCGCCGACGACTACGCGGGGTACCCGACGACCTACGGCCCCCACGTCACCGCCGTGGCCATGCCCGGCGCCAGGCACGCCCTGCCGATCCCCTACGACCTGGCGGCGATCTTCCGGTTCCTCGACACCGACGGCGCGAGCGGGCCCTAGCCGACCGTCCGATCGGTCAGGGGACCCGGGCCAGCGCGCGGATTTCCAACTCGACCGACAGGTTTGACGCGTTCGTTCGTCCTAAGTATCGGCGGGGAATCGTCAGGGACGCCTCAGGCGCCCCCCTGGTCAGCTTCGAGAGGGTGAAGGGAAAAAATGTTCAAGCGACTGCTCGTCACGGCAGGTCCCCTGCTGGTGGCGGGGGCGGTTCCGGCCGCACTGAGCCTCGGCGGCGCGTCGGCCGCCACCATGCCTCTGGCCGGCTCGATGCCGACCTCCGCGCTCGCACCGGTCACGAGCCTGCTGTCGTCGACCGCGGCGTCGCTGTTCCCGGCGAGCCATCCTGCTGTTGCTCCGCACGCCATCGTGGCGCCGGCGGGGCACGCTCCGGTGAGCCACGCCACCGGCAACGGCCTCAAGCTCAACGTGCTCGACACCTGCATCAGCTGCACCAGCGCGGCCGCAGGCCCGGGTTCGTCGATGGGCGAGAGCCATGCGCTTCGGCTGCTCGGCAACGATCTGTCCGCCGGTGCGGCCTCGAGCAACGGTGCCAACAGCGGTGCCCTGCTCGCCGTCCCCGCCAACCCGCTCCTCGGCCTCGCCCTCGCGGACTGGATGAACCAGGCGCAGGCGATGGGCATCGACTCGCTGGCGCACGCGCGCTCGGCACTCGTCGACGCCAGCGTCGCCAACGGCCAGGTGGCCACCCTCGCGGTCCTCGAGGGGATGAGCAACGCCGCCTACAACGGCTCCATGTCGCACGGCGACGGGGCCACCAACGGCGCCGACCTGACCCTGCTCAACGGCGGCCTCGCCGTGATCCTTCTCCACTCGGAGTCGGCGAGCAACGGCGCCCAGATGGTCTACGTCCTCTCGCTGAACGGCAGCAAGGTGCTCGCCAGCGACCAGGGCGTCGGCAGCATCCCGATCAGCATCCCGGGCGTCATCGACATCGACCTGCTCCAGACCGCGGCGAACGGCGGCCTCGGCTCCGCGGCGCTCGG
>VBHE01000315.1:0-5236 GCA_005889515.1 Chloroflexota bacterium
ATGTCGGCGCCGGCCTCGAGGATCTCCTCGACCATCTCCCGGCTGCGCACCACGGTGGCGGTGATCAGCGCCGAGATGCCCATCGAGGTCTCGTCGCGGAAGCGGCGCATCACCGCGTTCGAGTCCGCGAAGGCGCGGTGGTCCTGGACCATGGCGACGCAGACCCGCTGCATCCGGCCGCAGTCGTCCTTCACCCGCGCCAGGATGTCCTCGGTCTCGTAGGTCGGCCACTTCACCCGGATGAAGGTGTGGTTGCGGGCCTTCTCGCTCACCTCGGGGCGGTCCTTGGCGAGCCCGCAGTAGGTGCAGCGGGCGCGGCAGCCGCTCTCGTAGAGCAGCAGCAGGTTGAGCCCGCGGAGGTGGACGTTGTTGCTGAAGCGCCCCTTCTCCATGTCCAGGGTGACCGCCCCGGCGAGGCTGGTCTGCACCTGGGCGGGGCTGTTCGCCGCACCGGTGTGCTCGCAGACGGGCTGGCGGCGGCGGTGGATCGGGACGGAGATCGTCATTCGGTGCGCTCCCGGATCCGTGGCGCGTCCGCGGCCTCCTCGGCGCGGATCACCTCGAGGTACCCCTCGACACTGAGGCCGATGAGCTCTTCGGATGGGTGGATGGTGAACACCCAGCCCTCGTCGTAGGGCGAGCGGTTGACGATCGCGGGGTCGTCGCGGAGCGCGTCGTTGACCGAGGTGATCACCCCGGCGACGGGGGCGAAGAGCGAGCTCACCCACTTCCCCGACTCGACGCTGCCCAGCTCCTCGCCGGCGCCGATCCGCGAGCCGACCACGGGGAGGCCGATGTACACCATGTCCCCGGCGGCCTCGACCTGCCAGGCGGTGACGCCGCAGCGCCACTCCGGGTCCTCCCAGCGTGCCCACTGGTGGTGGGCGTCGTAGCGGAGGTCTGTGGGGAGGGTCAGCGTGTCGGTGCTCATGAGGCCTCCTCCGACTCGGCGCACCGGTAGCAGTTCACCTCCAGCTCGGCGATGCGCGCGGCGTACGCGGTCTGCGCCGCCTCACCGGTGAGGAGATCGGGCCACTCCCGCTCGAGACGGGTGGGGCGCAGCCGCACCAGCCACCCCGCGCCGTAGGGGTCGGTGTTCACCATCAGCGGATGCTCCGCGAAGCCCTCGGCGTTGACCGCGACGATCTCCCCGGTGAGCGGCGCCGGGAACGGCCCCACCCATTTCGCGCTCTCGATCGTGCAGAGGCTGTGCCCCCTCTCGACGGTGCGTCCGACCCGCCGGAACTGGAGGGTGACGATCTTCCCGCAGCGGGTCTGGGCGACGTCGGTCATCCCGCAGACGACCTCGCCGCCGTCACGCCGCACCCAGACGTCGCGCTCGACGTCGTAGGCGAGGTCCTCGGGCAGCTCGCAGCCGCGGACGACGGCCACCGTGAGGAGGGGCCTCTCACTCGCACGAGATGCCCTCCTGGGCGAGGTACTCCGTGTACTTCTGGAGGCCGTCGGCGCCGGTCACGAGCTCGGCGCTCTCCTCCGCCCAGTTGCCGGCGCGCAGCCGCACGACCCAGCCGGCGCCGTAGCAGTCGCGGTTGATGAGCTCGGGGTCGGGAGACCGGCGTCGGCACCGGGCCCACCCACTTGGAGCTCTCGACGGTGGCCGCGCTCTGACCCTTGGTCAGCGAGCGTCCGACCTTCTTGATGGTCACGGCGATCACCTTGCCGGCCAGGTGCTGGGCGACGTCGGTCAGGCCCATCACCACCTCCTCGCCCTCGGGTCTCAGCCAGATGTGCTTCTCGACGAAGTAGTAGAGATCGTCGGGCAGGTCACAGCCCTTCGCCGTGGTCATCGGATCCTCCCGTGGTCGCCTGCTGGAGCCCCACCTCCCCCGCCTCGCCGACCAGCTCGCGGTCGCCTGCCGCCAGCGCCTCGGCGAGCAGCTCGGTGATCTCCACCACCTTCAAGCGGTCGCCGAAGCCGGTGGCGCGCACCGCCGCCTCGTACATGTTGACGTCCTTGGGGCAGGCGACGACGAAGTGGGTGACGCCGGGGATCTCCATCGCCTCACGGATGCGCTGGTCGCTGGGGCGCTCGCCGGTCCCGAGCTCGTCCATCCAGATCCGGCCCCCGCCCGCGCCGCAGCAGAAGCTGTTGTCGCGGCAGCGGCCCATCTCCGTCAGCCGTGCCCCGGTGGCCTCGATCAGGGTGCGCGGCGGGTCGAAGACCCCGTTGTAGCGGCCGAGGTAGCAGGGGTCGTGGTAGGTCGCGACCACCTCGCCGAGCGCGGCCGGGGGCAGCGGCAGCCGTCCCTCGGCGATCAGCTCGGCGAGGAGCTCGGTGTGGTGCCGCACCCTCCAGGAGCCGCCCGCCCGCCCGCCCAGGGCCGGGTACTCGTTGCGCAGGGTGTTCAGCGCGTGGGGATCGGTGGTGACGATCTCCCGGAACTCGCACTCGCCGAGGGTCTCGATGTTGTGCTGGGCGAGCGCCTCCCAGAGGCCCTCCTCCCCCACCCGGCGGACGTCGTTGCCGGCGCTGTGCTCGCCCTCGTACAGGATCCCGAAGTCCACCCGAGCGGCGGTCAGCACCCGGGCGAGGGCGCGGGTCGCCTCCTGGCAGCGGGGATCGAAGGACGCGTAGTCGCCGACGACCCAGAGCACGTCGACCGGCTCCTTGCGCGCGTCCTTGGGCTTCTCGTCGAGCTCCTTCGTCCACCGCCCGCGGTTGCGCTCGGGCTGGCCGAAGGAGTTGCCGTAGCGGTCGAGGTTCTGGAAGACCTTCTGGACCTTGGGGTCGACGTCGCCGGAGTCGACGAGGGCGCGGCGCATGTCGATGATCATCGGCACGTGCTCGATGCCCACCGGGCAGACCTCGACGCAGGCCCGGCAGGTGGTGCACGACCACAGCGTGGCCGCGTCGACGAGGTTCCCGGGCAGGGTGCGGTCGCCGCCGTTCGCCCCGGTGCCGGTGACGCTCGCGAAGGGGGTGCGGCCGGTGAGCGCCGCCGCGAGGCCGTCGACGCCGAGGTCGCGGTCGGCGAACTCGCGCAGGTCGAGGACGAGGTCGCGGGGGGAGAGCGGGGCGCCGCTCGCGCGCGCCGGGCAGACCTCGTGGCAGCGCCCGCACTTGGTGCAGGCGTCGAGGGAGAGCAGCTCCTTCCAGCTGAGGTCGGTGACCCGCTGCACCCCCACGGTGGCGAGCGCCGGCGGGGCGCCCGCGGGCGCCGCCCCGTTCGTCGCCGGCTCGGGGAGCGGCCGCAGCCGCCGCGCCGCCAGCGGGTCGCGGAGGAAGATGTTCACCGGGTCGGCGAGGATGTGCACCGCCTTGCTGAAGGGGATGTAGGCGATGAAGGCGAGCGCCAGGGTGGCGTGGGTGAACCACATCCCGGTGTGCCAGTCGATCCAGGTGGAGTGCGAGCTGGTGATCGCGTCCAGTCCCCGGGCGATCGTCGAGCCGAGCGGCGAGAAGGAGGCGGAGTCGGGACGGTCGGCGGCGAGCCGGAAGGCCTCGAGGAGGAAGCCGGTGACCCCGATCGCGAAGAGCAGGCTGACGAAGAGGACGTCGCCGCGCCGGTACGGGGTGCGGTCGTAGCCGCCCGCGGGTCGGTCCACCCGGTCGTAGCGGAGGCGCCATGGGTGGATCACCCAGCGGCGCACCATCATCGCCCCGAGGCCGAGGAGGAAGGCGGCGCCGAGGGTGTCGAGGGTCACCTTGAAGGCGAGGTAGAAGCCGCCGTTCCAGAACCGCAGCCGCGGGTTGATGTTGCGGGCGAAGTCGAAGTCGATGGTGACGATGACGGTGCCGATGAAGAGGGCGATGAAGCCCCACATGATCCCCAGGTGGGCGAGGCGGGTCAGGACGTCACGGCGGCCCACCTTCGAGTTGCTCGCCACCTCGACGAAGGTGCGCCGCAGCCGCAGCACGGGATGGTCGAGGACCACCCGACCGTGGCCGCGCAGGAACTTGCGGACCCGGAGCGCGATGCCCAGCAGGAAGAGCGCCACCGCGACCGCGGCCATGGTGTAGAAGAGCGTCACCATCCACGAGGCGAAGTTCTCGAAGACCTCGCGGTGGGTGTCGCTGACGCCCGGCAGCATGCGCGCTCCTATGCGTTGGCCTTGGCGCACTCGGTGAGCGCGGGGACCACGTCGAAAAGATCGCCGCAGATCCCGTAGTCGGCGACGTCGAAGATCGGGGCGTTGGCGTCGGTGTTGACCGCGACGATGAGCTCGGCGTCCTTCATCCCCTGGATGTGCTCGGGGGCGCCGCTGATGCCGATCGCCAGGTAGAGCTTCGGCTTCACGGTGAGCCCGGACTTGCCCACCTGGCGCACCTTGGGCAGCCAGCCGCTGTCGATGATCGGACGCGACGCCGAGATCGTGCCGCCGATGGCGGTCGCGAGCTCCTCGACGAGCTCGATGTTCTCCTGATTCTCGATGCCGCGGCCGACGGAGACGAGGATCTCCTCCTTGGTGATGTCGACGCCGCCCGCCTCGGGACGGATCATCGTGCGGAAGGTCATCCGCCCCGGGGACGCCGCGGCGGCGACGCTCTCGACGGCGCCGGCCTGGCCCCTGCCGGCGTCGCCGGAGACCGAGCCGGGGATCACGGTGAGCACCGCCCGGCCGCCGCCCACCTCGCTCTCGGCGAGCAGCTTGCCGCCGTAGAGCTGGCTGGTGGTGACCAGGGCGCCGCCCTCGGGGCGCGCCCCGACGACGTAGGAGACGAGCGGGAGCGAGAGCGCCGCGGCGACGCCGGCGGCGGTGTCGAGGCCGACGGCGCTCGTCGCCGCGAGGACCACGTCGGCGCCGCAGTCGCCGGCCAGCGCCCCGATGGCGGCGACGTATGCCTCCGGCGTGTAGTCGTTCATGTGCGCGCCGCCGAGGACGCACACCCGGTCGGCGGCGATCGCCGACGCGGCGCTCTCGAAGCCCGGGCCGCCGCCGGCGGCGACCACGGTGCCGCCGTCGGCGATCTGCCGCGCCAGGGCGGTGAGCTCGTAGGTGGTGTCGGCGAGGACGCCGTCGATCTGCTCGCCGACGACGAGGACGGTCGCACCCATCTGTGGTCTCCCTTTAGCGCCGCACGAGCTTGCGCTCGGCGAGGATCTCGAAGAGCCTGCGCGCCTGCTCCTCGGCGTCTCCCTCGATCATCTCGGCGTGGCCGGCGGCGTCCGGACGGTAGAGGCGCCGCACCTTCACCCCGGTGTCGACCGCCGCGCCCGCCGCCGCCTGCTCCTCCAGGGTCGCCGTCTTCATCAGCTGGCGCACCTTGCTCACC
>VBHE01000315.1:5247-6546 GCA_005889515.1 Chloroflexota bacterium
CGTCGAGCTCGGCCATCATGCCGCCGGAGTACTCCTGGCGCACCGTCGCGGTGCCGCCGGCGACGGAGACGCCGCTGACGACGCTGACGCAGGGCAGCCCCAGCCGCGCCGCGAGGAGCACCGGGAGCTGGCCGTCGAGGTCGTCGGGTGCCTGCACCCCGCCGAGGACGAGGTCGGCGCCGAGCCCCTCGATGACCCCGGCGAGCGCCGCCGCGGCGGTGTGGTTGTCGCCGCCCTTGGTGAAGGAGCCGGTCACCTTGATCGCCCGGTCCGCGCCCTTGGCGAGCGCGGTGAAGAGGTAGGTGTCGACGTCGCCGGTGTCGACGGCGACGGCGGTCACGGTGGCGCCCCCGTCCTCCTTGAGGCAGAGCGCCTCCTCGAGCGCCTGCTCGTCCCACTCGTTGATCTTGTACTTCAGGTACTCACGGTCGAGGTCGCTGCCGTCGGCGTTGACCTCGAGCTCCTCGACGAGGTCCGGGACCTCCTTGATCGGGACCACGATGTGCACGGCTTCTACGCCTCCTCGTCCGTCATTGCCATGTCGATGAGCTCGGCGATGTCGAGGACGCGGAGCCTCCCGGTGTTCCCGGTCGACTTGACCGCGTCCTCGAAGCGGGAGACCTCGAAGGGGCAGCAGACGGCGAGCACGTCGGCCCCCGTCTCCACCGCCTCACGCACCCGCCGCTCCGAGAGCCGCTCGCTCATGTGCTCGCTGTTGGTGCCGTCCAGCCACATCCCGCCGCCGCCACCGCCGCAGCAGTAGCCGTTGGCGCGGCAGCGCATCATCTCGGTGAGCTCCACTCCCGGGATCGCCTCGAGGCAGTGCCGCGGGGCGTCGTACTCGCCGTTGTGGCGCCCGAGGTAGCAGGGGTCGTGGAAGGTGACCCGCAGATCCAGGGAGGTCCGCATCGGCAGCCGGTCCATGAGCGGAGCGAGAAGCTGGGTGTAGTGGATGGTCTCGAAGCTGCCGCCCAGCTTCGGATACTCCTTCAGGAACGCGTTGTACGCGTGCGGGTCGGTGACCATCACCCGGTCGAACTCGTAGCCCTGCATGACCCCGATGTTGTGCTCCGCCATCGCCTCGAAGACACCCTTCTCGCCGGCGAGGCGCTGCGAATCGGCGACGCAGCGCTCCTCGACCCCGAGGATGGCGAAGTCGAGCTCGAGCGCGCTGAGGATCCGCGCCAGGGCGCGGGAGGCATCACGACCGCGGGGATGGTAGGCGGGATAGCACTCGACGAACCAGAGCATGTCGACCCGCCGGCCCAGGTCTTTGATGACCGGCACCGGTACCCCGGC
>VBHE01000315.1:6832-7416 GCA_005889515.1 Chloroflexota bacterium
CTCGCCGCCGGGCAGCCCGGTGATCCGCTCGAGGATGTCGAGCGGGTACTCGTCGATGGTCCGCGGCTCGAACATCCGGTTCCAGTGGCCAGAGACGTCCACGCCGTCCTGGACCCACTCCTTGTGCTCGCGGATGCGTCCCGGCTCGACCGCCACGGCTAGGCCTCCAGGGTCTCGAGCCGGTGGACGCCGAGGATGCGGCGGACCAGCTCGGGCAGGGGCGGGATGACCTTGTTGAACTCCTGGGTCATGCGCAGGCGGGTGATGGTGTAGAGGTAGACGCAGTACACGCAGGCGAGGAGAACGTCGAGGTTCCAGGGCTCCTCGCCGAGGTCGAGCAGGCCTCCCGCCTCGGCGCTGGCGCGCAGCATCACCAGGGTGCGGCCGAGCTTCAGATAGGTCTCCCCGGGGGTCTCGCCGCTGAGGTCGGCCTCGGTGGTGACCAGCGCCACCGCCCCGGTGCGCAGTCGCGGGCTCCACATCCAGCGGGAGAAGAGCCACCAGCGCTCGGGGTGGAGGTGGTGCAGAACCTCGCCGGCGAGGTCGCAGGCCATCTCCTCGTCGCCGAGCGCGCCGTGGCGGGC
>VBHE01000315.1:7492-15038 GCA_005889515.1 Chloroflexota bacterium
GGGTGCTGAAGACGACGCGCAGCAGGGCGCGCAGCCGGGAGTCGTCGAGGTCGGCGCAGCGGTCGGCGGTCAGCAGCTCCTGGACGAAGCGCGCCTTGCGGGCGCAGTCGCGCGCGATGGCGCGACACTCCTCGCGGCTGGCCTTCTCCAGGGCCCGGTCGAGGAACTCCTTCGCCGCGGGCGTGTCGACGACCTGGCCGCCGCCGATCATCGCCGTCATCCCACCGGCTGCGCCGTGCTGGCCGCGGTCCGCAGCAGCGCCACCGCCCTCGCCGCCGCCAGCCCGGCCATGCCCACGGTGTCCTCGAGGTCCTTGGGGCCGGCGGCGGCGCCGGCGACGAAGATGCCCGGGACCTCGGTGGTGACGGTGTCGAGGGGATTGCCGGGGGCGGCGATGAAGCCGTGCGACTCGAGGGGGACGCCGAGCACCTTCGACATCTCCACCGTGCCCCGGCTCGGCTCCATGCCCACGCTCAGCACCACCATGTCCATGGGCGCCTCCACCGGCCTGCCCATGGTGGTGTCCTCCCCCTTGACGACGAGCTTCTCGCCGCGACGGATGACCTCGGTGACGATGCCCCGGATGAACTGGACGTGGTGCTCCTCCTGCGCCTTCCAGTAGAGCTGGTCCTCCCAGAAGCCGTACATGCGCATGTCGATGTAGAAGATGAAGACCTTGCACTGCGGCGCCAGCCGCTTCACCTCGATCGCCTCCTTGGAGGCGATGCCGCAGCACACCTTCGAGCACCAGGTGTTGCCGATGCGCCGGTCGCGCGAGCCGACGCACTGGATGAAGCAGAGGGTCTCCGGGGCCTTCCCGGTGGAGGGCACCACCACCCGGTGCTCCTTGAGCTGGGCCTCGAGGTCCTGCAGGGTGAGCACGTCCTCGTACTCGTAGTACCCGTACATCTGGGTCTCGCGACCGGGGTCGAAGTGCTGGAACCCGGTGGCGATGATCACCGCCCCGGCCTCGACCACCTCGGTGGCCTCACCGCTGGCGAGGGTGAGGCGGAAGTCGCCGGCCTCGCCCTCGCGGGCGGTGACCCGGGTCGAGGTGCGCACCGAGACCCCGGGCAGCGCCTCGACCGCGGCGACCATCTCCGCCACCGCCTCGGACGCGGGCCGGAAGTCGGGAGTGAGCGCCGCGTAGTTCGCCTCGTCGGGCATGCCGCCGAGGCGCTCGCGGGTCTCGACGACCAGAGCCCGGCCGCCGAGCTCGCCGACGGCGCGGGCCGCGGTCAGGCCGGCGGGGCCGCCGCCGATGATCAGCACCGTGTCACTTGGCATTGGCGTCGTCCCAGGTGAGGAACTCGGTCTTCCCGCTGCGCAGCCGGTCGAGGTCGCTCTCGAACTCCGCCCACGCCTTCTCCCAGTCGATGCCCATCTTCTCGAGCAGCGGCCGGTAGTCGGTGCTGTGCCAGTGGAGCTGGCAGACCCGGTAGGGGTGGGCGCCCATCGCCAGGGCGGCGAACTGCGCCTCCGACATCACCGGGATGCCGACGTTGCGCCCGTGCGCCTTGGCGGCGAACTGGCTCTTGTCGAGGGTCGTGACACAGCCGGTGTCGTGGGTGATGGTGACGTCGGGGTTCGCCTCCTCCTTCATCCGCTCGATCTTGCGCAGGGTGGCGAAGGAGCGGGTGAAGTCGCGCTGCACGAGCACGTGGCGGAAGCCGAAGCCGCAGCAGTCGAACCAGGTCGAGTAGTCGGCGACCTTGGCGCCGAGCGTCTCGAGCAGCTGCGACATGATCGCGGTGCGCTGGCCGCCGTAGATCTCCTGGTCGTAGATGGCGTCCTCCGCCACCAGCTTGTAGTAGTGGCAGGCGGGATGGACCACGCAGGTGATGTTCGAGAGGTCGAGCACGGTGCGCTTGCGGATCTCGTGGCGCATCACGTGGATCCACTCGCTGTAGTGGATCATCTCCTCGGGCATCACCAGCGGCTTGTTCATCCGGGCAAGGATGTCGCGCACCTGAGCGCGGAGGTCGGGATGGCGCACCAGCTCCTCGCGCACCTCCTTGTAGTGCCCGTAGCTGGTGCCGCAGTGGATCACCGGGTAGAAGCCGGTCTCATACGCCGCCGCGAAGTTGCGCATCGCCACCGCCGCCTGCGCGGGCGCGTTCGAGGTGGCCGAGGCGTAGTAGTTCCAGGCGGTGCAGGAGGTCTGGTCGCGGGGGTCGTTGTACTCGGTCCCCAGCTCGCGGTTGAGCCAGAAGATCGCCGTCGAGTAACCGGGGATGTGGCCGCACTGGCCACAGCTCTTGTGATGCCAGGTGTGCCGGTTGGGGATCTTCTTGGTGCGGCCGTACTTGGTGGTCACCTCGGTGTGGTCGTCGGGGACGCGCTGGACGATCCACTCGCCCTCCGCCTCGAGCTTGAGGACCTCCTCGCGGATGTCCTCGATGGGGGCGAGGTCGGGGTTGCGGGTGAAGCTGCGGGCGTGGACGACCTCGAGCGGGATGGTGCCGGCGGTGAGCGTCGAGGGAGCGCTGGGACCGCCGCGGTTCGGATCAGGAGACGACAATGTCGTGGTCCTCCAGCAGCTCTTCCATGACGTCGTTGAGGATCATGTGGAGACCCTCGTCGACCGCCTTGATCATGTCCAGGACCCCGGTCATGTGCCAGATGAGGTAGAGCTCGACCAGGGTCTTGTCGTCGATCTCCCAGGCGGTCGTGGTCGTGTGCAGCGTCTCCGGGGGGAGGGCGCGGCGCCACAGGTCGAGGTTCCTGGAGACGTCCTGGACGTCGGGCCCCCAGTCGGGGAAGGCCTCGGGCTGGAGCATGTCGGGGGACACCTGGGTGCCCGTCGACATGATCTTGTAGACCACCCGCTCGCCCCCCTCCAGCGCCTCCTTGGCGGAGCGCAGGCCGGCGGTGACCGCCACCTCGCGCATGATCGTGATCAGTCCCCCGGGGGAGTTGCCGCGCGGGCAGCGGTCGCAGCTGAAGCACTGCGAGCAGTTCCAGACGTCGACGTTGACGTGCTCCCAGAAGAGGTCGAGATCCTCTCGGCACACCGCCTGGGTGATCTTCCGGGGGCTGAAGTCGTAGAAGCGCGCCGAGGGGCAGGCGGCCACGCAGATGCCGCACTCGTAGCAGCCGTGGACGTAGTCCTGGAAGCGGACGTCGGCCACCACCTTGCCGAAGATCTCCGCCTTGCGCTCCGGCGTGGCCTCGCGCACCACCGGGACGGTCATCAGAAGCAGACCACCGCCGACGCCTTGGCGGCCAGGCTGTTGAAGGCCGCGCCGCCGATCATCTTGACGCCGTCGATGAGCTCCTCGTAGTCGAGGTCGTTGAGGTCGAGGCTCGGCTGGCAGCAGAGCAGCTCGACGCCGAGGTCGCGGGCCTGCTCGATGAAGTGGCTGAGCGGAGCGCCCTTGCCGTTCTTCCCGTCCTTCTTGACGTAGAGGTTCTCGGCGACCCCCTTCTTCAGCAGGGTGGGGCCGTTGATCGTGAAGTAGATCTTGACGTCCCACTCCATCGCCGCCGCGGTGGCGGCGAGGAAGAACGGGGTGGCGGCGCGCTGCGGGGTGTCCACTCCACTCGACTGGATGTAGACGACGCTTCTGGTGTCGTCGTCGTCGGCCATGGGGATCAGCCCTCCCGGCGGATCCAGAACTTGTAGACCCGCCCGTCCTTCTCCATTCGCAGGAGCTCGTTTCCGGTCTCGTCGCACCAGGCGTGCATGTCCGGGTCACTGCCGGGGTCGTCGCATCTTTCGCACCGCCTTCGAGACCTCGATGACGGGGATCGGGCAGAGCTTGCCCAGGCAGTCGAGCGTGACGTCGGCTGTCTCGGTTGCCACAGAAAATGTCCTCCTGGCACGTTCCAGTATTCGTCCTGGGTCACAGGGGTGTCGTCCCCCTGCCCGGGTGATTTTCCTCCGAACCCGGGGGACCCCGCCCCCGAGGTCACCGGTGGGCGAAGACGATCAGGAAGCAGACCACGAAGACGACCAGCACGGCGAGGATGACGCCGAGCTCGAGCAGCCCGCGGCGCCGCCAGCGCTCGAGCCGGCTGTCGAGAAGGGCGGGCATCGGCTCGCCGCAGAGGGGGCACGCCGGCAGCGCGGCGCGCACCGGGGTGGCGCAGCGCGGGCAGGGGGTCGGCGGGCGCCTCTGGGGCAGCTTCAGCGCCCGCATGAGGCTGAGCCCCGCTCCGCGCTCCGCCATCAGAGCACCCCGCCGAGGCGGCGCCGGTAGATCGCCAGCCCCCACAGGCAGAGCGCGGCGAGCACCGCGCACCCCCAGGCGCCGTAGCCGAAGACCAGCCAGTCGCGGTACGGGACCGCGGCGAGAACCATCCGCGGCGAGGACGCCGGGGTGGCCGGTGGGGTGCCGGGGACGAGCCCGCCCGGGGAGTGGGTCGCGCCGAACCCGCCGCCGAGGCCCCCGCCGCTGTAGCGGCCGAAGTTCAGCGGCTCGCCGGTGGTCTGCGCGCCGATGCCGCCGTCGCCGAACCCGACCCCGGGGATGAAGCCCGTCTGGGGCACCGGCGGCTGGGCGGCGAGGTTCTGGACAACGTGGCCGAGGTGGATGCTGAAGCCGTTGTTCGCGAAGGAGTTGGTGGAGACGAACTGGCAGGTCGAGGTCGGCCCCGGGGGCGGCGGCAGCGGCTTCGGCGGCGCCGGCAGCTGCGGCGGCGGGGGCAGCTTGGCAAACCCCGGGTAGCACACCTGGGGGATGGGGAAGCCCGCCGCCTGGAGGTAGTCGAGCGGGTTCTGCATCTGGGTGAAGTCGAGCCCCGGACCGGTCAGCTCCTGGACGACCGGGTTGAGCCCGAAGCCCTTCGCCGGGTCGGTGACCACCGCGGAGCTCACCACCGAGCAGCTGAAGCGGAAGCCGAAGGCCTGGAGGCTGAACTGCTGCCCCCCGGGCACCGCGCTTGGCGAGGCGGTGTTGATCTGGGTGGCGACCTGGTTGCAGTTCGAGCTGTCCACGTCGCCGTAGTCCTTGCCGAGGACGGTGAGGTGGAGGAGGCGCACCTGCTGCGAGCGCACCGGCGGGATCGGCTGCCCCAGGGTGGCGGCGGCGACGTCGAGGGCCAGGCCGTCGGCGTGGATCATGCCGCCCAGGGCGTCGATGCTCCCGAACACCACCTCGTTGTGGGCCCGGGGGATGCCGTCCGCACCGGAGTGGAACTGGGAGATGGTGGCGATCCCGGCGCCGCCGAGGATCGCCTGGGAGGCGATCGCCCGGTCGACCCCGGTGGTCGGCCGGTGGAAGTAGGCGAGGAGGGCGCGCGCCTGGCGCAGCCGGGCGACGTAACCGGGCCGCGCCGACGCCGGCGGCGAGAGCGTGAAGGCGCCGAGGTGGGCCTGGGCGTCGGCGTCGGGGGTGGCGTCCGCGTGGGCGACCCCGTCCGCGAGCTGGAGCGGGGTTGCCGGCGACTGCGTGCAGTCGGGCGGCCCGATCACCACCGTCTTCGGCTCCGGCTGGCCGGGCTCGCAGGGGAACGAGGTGCGGGCGTCGTTCGCCTTCTTGCTGTCCGAGGTCGCCCGGGCGAAGTAGGTGTCCAACGGCATCTTCTGGATCTGGTCGCAGTACGGCGAGAAGGTGCTGATCAGGCAGGCGCCGGTGGGGTAGTTGTCGAGGAACAGCCCCAGCTCCGCGGGGGTCGCCGTGGCCATCGCCGAGGGGTTGCTGTCGGCGGCGCTCGACGAGTACGGGAAGGACTCGACGAAGGCCTGGTCGAAGGTCGGGTGGTACTGGCCCGGGACGAGATGGAACTCGATGCCGGCGCTGCTGCCGCTGTAGGCGATGACGCTCGGCGGCGCGGCCGTCACCGGGGGACGGAGGACGAACTGGTCGTCGGCGAGCGCGCCGGCCGGGGCGAGCACGGTCGCGGCGGCGAGGCAGAGCCCGAACAGGCCGACCCCGCAGGACAGAACGGTCAGTCTCCCGTGGCGCACGTCACACCTCCCCGTCCTTCACCGCCTCGGATCCGCGGAGCGCAGCCCGGATCCACTCGTTCGCGTCCATTCCGGCGGCGCGGGCCGCCTCCTCGATGCGCCGCTTCTCCGGCGCCTCGAGCCGCAGCCGCATCTCCGCCACGGCAGGCCATCGCCGTCCGTCTCCCGCACCTCGCCTGCCGGCGGCAGCGGCCCGCTCCGCGGCGGGCTCGCCCGGCGCCGCGGACACCGGTGCCAGCAGCTCGCGTCCCAAGTATGCGGTCTCGAGGAGCTCGGGCCTGCGCCGGAGCTCCTCCGCCGTCCCGCCGAAGACGCACCGGCCCTTCTCGAGCACCAGCGCGCGGCCGGCGGCGGCGAGGGCGAGGTCGGTGTACTGCTCGACGAGGACGACGCCGATGCCGCTCGCGCTGATCTGGCCGAGGATCTCGTAGATCCGGCGGGTGACGAGCGGGGCGAGGCCCAGCGAGAGCTCGTCGACGAGCAGCAGTCGGGGGCGGCCCATGAGCGCCCGCCCGACTCCCACCATCTGCTGCTCGCCCCCGCTGAGCCGGCCGGCGGCGAGGTCGAGGCGCTGGTCGAGCTCGGGGAACCAGCGCAGCACGTCGCCGAGCCGGCCGCCCACCTCGGCGCGGCGGAGCCGGGCGGCGCCGACCTCGAGGTTCTCGCGCACCGTCAGGCCGGCGAAGAGCCTGCGTCCCTCGGGGACCAGGGCGATGCCGTGGCGGGCGGCGCGGTCGGCGGCCCAGCGGTCGATCCTCGCCCCGTCGAGCCAGAGGTGGCCGGCGCGCTGCCGGACCCCCCGGGCGAGGGTGCGGAGCAGGGTGCTCTTCCCCGCCCCGTTGGCCCCGAGCACGGCGAGGCACTCGCCCTCGGCGACCTCGAGGCTGACGTCCTGGAGGGCGACGACGCCGCCGTAGGCCACCTCGAGCCTCTCAGCGCGGAGCACCGAACCCCTCCTGGGCGGCGCCCGCGGTCGCGAGCGCGGCCTTGTCCTCGCCGAGGTAGGCGGAGATGACCACCGGGTCCCGACGGATCTGCGCCGGGGTCCCCTCGGCGATCAGCCGCCCGAAGTCGAGCACGTAGATGTAGTCGGCGATGTCGAGGACCATCTGGACGTCGTGCTCGACGAGCAGGATCCCGAGCCCGAGCACCTCGCGGATGCGCAGGAGCAGCCGGCCGAGCGCGATGGACTCCGCCGGGCCCGTCCCCGCCGCGGGCTCGTCGAGGAGCAGGCAGCGCGGTCGAAGACAGAGCGCGGCGGCGATGTCCACGAGCCGCTGGCGGCCGCCGGGCAGGTCGGTCACCTGGCGCTCGAGCTCGTCCTGGATGCCGAGGAAGCCCGCGGCGGCCGAGACCCTCTCCCCGACCGGCAGCGGGGGTGCCGGCGGCCTGCGGCTGTTCTCGCTGATCCGCGCCATCAACAGCAGGTTCTCGCGCACCGTCAGCCCCTCGAAGAGGTCGACGCCCTGGAGAGTGCGGGCGAGGCCCATGCGCGCGCGTCGATGGGCGCTGTGGGGGGCGAGGTCGCGCCCCTCGAAGAGCACCTGTCCGTGCTGCAACGGGGTGAGGCCACTGATGGCGTTGAGCAGGGTGGTCTTCCCCGCTCCATTGGGACCGATGACCGCGACGATCTCG
>VBHE01000316.1:0-2636 GCA_005889515.1 Chloroflexota bacterium
GAGCACCCAGAAGATCGCCACCGCCGCCCCGAAGCTGAAGACGTAGGCCATCGAGGAGATCAGGCCGTGGGCGAAGCGCTCGTGCCGGGGATCGTCGCGCATCAGCGAGATGCCCTGGCTGAGCGTCGACAGCGCCGCTGCGCCCTGGGGGTAGGCGGCGATCTGGATGTGGAGCAGGGCGAGGAAGGCGACCGCCAGCCCGTTGCCGAGCACGTTGCCCGGCACCTGGGTGGGCGTGATGTCGACGGGAGGGACCATCACAGGCTGAACAGCCGGTTGACGCCGATCACCGCGAGGATGACGACCATCGTCGCGAAGAACAGGCCGGGGAGGAGCACCTCGGGGCGCTGCAGCGGCCGGCGATGCGGGCTGCGGTCGATGAACGGCAGCACGATGAAGAGGGTGGCGGCGATGCCCATGAGCCCGAAGATCCCGAAGGCGATGAAGTAGGTCTGGGGGATGAGGACGAGCAGCTGGTCGAGGGGGAGGTAGAACCACTCCGGTGTCGGCACGTAGGTGAGGGTCGCGGGATCGGCGCGCTCGTCGAGGGGCGCGCCGAAGACGAACCCCATGACGAAGATCACCGCCACCAGCACGATGCTCACGATCACGTCCTTGCCGAGCTGGAAGGGAAAGAAGTCGGTGACGTCCCGGGGCGCGGCGTAGCGCCGCTCGATGCGCGTCGTCGGGTAGGGCGGCTCGGCCCGGCGGATCCGCTCCACGACCTCGCGCTCCGGGTCCGCCTCGGTGGTCTCGTAGTTCACCCAGGCGCCGAACTCACCGTGGCGGCGGAGCAGGTAGAGGTGGCCGCCGATGAGCGCGAAGAGGAGGAAGGGCAGCACCCAGATGTGGATGGCGAAGGTGCGGGTGAGGGTGATCGGGCCGACGAAATCGCCGCCCCGCCACAGGGTGCGCAGGCCGCTGCCGATGAAGGGGATGTAGTGGGGGATGTTGGTGACCACCACCGCGGTCCAGTAGCCGGCGTTGTCCATCGGCAGCATCGCCCCGGTGACGGCGAGGCCGAGGGTGAGGAAGAAGAGCAGCGCCCCGGACACCCAGTTCAGCTCGCGCGGGCGCTTGTAGCTCGCGCTCAGCGCGGTGCGGAGCATGTGCAGCCCGATGACGAGGATGAGCACGTACGCGCCCCAGAGGTGCATGCCCCGCACCCAGCCGCCGAAGCGGTCGCTGTGCTCGATGTAGTACAGGCTCGTGTACGCCTGGTCGAAGGACGGGACGTACTCGAGGAGGAGGAAGATGCCGGTGAAGAGTTGGAGGAGGATGAGCACCAGGGTGGCGCTGCCCAGCGTGTAGGCCCAGCCGCCCTTGCGGGGGACGGCCTCGTAGAGGCCCTTGTGCAGCTGCCCGGTGATCCCCGCCCGCTCGTCGATCCACCCGTAGATCGCGCCGAGCCGCCGCCGCCGCGGGGCCGCCTTCTCGCGGTCGACCGTCGCCATCAGATGCTCTCGTCGTACTCGTTGGTGATGTAGAGGACGGTCGCGCCGTCCTCCTCCCGGAACTCGTGGACCCACTGCGGAAGCGGTGAGGGCGGCGGGCCGCCGATGTTCCTGCCCTCCATGTCGTAGAGCCCGCCGTGGCAGGGACAGAGGAACTGGTTGAGGTCCTCCTGCCAGTGCACGTTGCACTGCATGTGGGTGCAGGTGTTGGTGAGCGCCAGCGTCCTCCCGTTCGACTTGCGCACCACGTAGACGACGCGCTCCACCGGGGTGGTGTCGTAGGCCTCGCCGCTGACCACGCCGACGGTGAGCGGCGTCGGGGTGTCGAGGGGGATGTGGTCGACGGCGCCGACCCGGAAGGACTGCCTGCGGCGCTGCTCGAAGAGCGGGCTGAGGAGGTAGCCCAGCGCCGGGACGGTGAGCATCGCCCCGATCAGCCCCGACCCCGCGGCGGTGATCGTCAGCCACTGGCGGCGGGTGAGAGCGCGCATCAGCCCCTCCCCGCGGCCTCGGGGAGCATCGCGAGCGCGACGACGACGAGCATCGACAGCAGCAGCACCATCGCCACCGACACCGCGGCGGCGACCGCGAGCGCGGCGCCCCGGTCGCCGGCGCGCCACATCGGGCGCACCGCCGACCGTCCCAGGAGGTACCCGGTGACGGCCAGGAGGAGGACGACGAAGAGGAGGAGCGAGTAGTACCAGGCCGCCTGGAAGTCGGCCTCGCGGGCCGGGGGGCCGCCGTAGCCGATCACGGATAGACCCCCGGCGCGGGGTTGAACGGCCCGTGGCCCTGCTGCAGGGTCATCTCGCCGTAGATCGTGTAGTCGCCCCGCGCCTCCTCCTTCATGTAGCCCATGAGCAGCGCGGTGCTGACGCCGAGGATCCCGGCGACGACGAGCGCGCGCCGCGCCGTGACCGAGCCGCCGTAGGGAACCGCGAAGGCGGCCCCGGGAGCGGGGCTGAGCTGGGGCATCCCCCCGCCGCGCGTGGACCGCAGCACCAGGTGGACGGCGGTGGCGAGCACCGCGACCGCGATGCCGATGTAGCGCAGCCCGACGATGCCGGCGGGCACGACCTGGGCGGGCATGATCCCGACGAGCATCCCCACGCCGGTCAGCACGACCGCGGCGCGGGAGGCGGCCGCCACCCCGTCCGGGTTCGGGCCCTCGCGCGCCAGGGC
>VBHE01000316.1:2675-6540 GCA_005889515.1 Chloroflexota bacterium
CGCCCCGGCGATCTCCGCCGCCGCGTCGGCCGGCGGAAGCGGCGCACGGTGCGGGGCGGCGGCGGAGTCGAGCACCTCGACGAGGGCGAAGCCGTCGACCGGCATGACGACCGCGAAGACGAGGCCGATGCGGACGTTGACCCGGGCCGCCCACGCCTGGAAGAAGCGCTCGCTCTCCGAGGTGGCGCGCGAGAGCCGCAGCGCCGCGTAGCCGGCGAGGAGGAGCGCCGTCCAGGAGACGCTGCCCGCGAAGCGGTGGACCACGAGCGGCAGGTACGGCGGGTTGCGGAAGCCCCCGAGCGCGCCGGAGTGCCGGGGGGTCATCAGATAGCTGTCGAGCGCGGTGATGCCGATCACGAAGATCGACTGGAGCACCAGGACGGTGAACCCGAGGGCGACATGACGCCCGGGGCGCATCCTCCCGAAGGTGGTCCGGTAGATCACCAGCAGCGCGACCAGGGGGAGGAAGATCCCGAAGAGCACCGCGACGAGGGGGAGGAAGACGTTGAGCTGGGTGGCCCACGAGCGTCCCCACAGCCCGGTGAGCAGCACAACCGCGAAGACGGCGAGGGTGGCGCCGAGGCTGAAGACCAGGTAGTAGCTGTTGGTCAGCGCCTTCGCGTAGCGCATCGCCCGCGGGTCGGCGCTGCGGATGCCGTGCAGCTCCATCACCGGGGCGATCGCGATGGCGCCGAGACTGTACTCGGCGATCGCGATGTGGAGCATGAAGAAGAACGCGACGGGGATGCTGTTGCCCACCACCGGGAAGTCGGGCGGGGAGACGTGCAGGGCGGCGGGAGCGCTCACGGCGTCGCGACCTCCTCCTCGACACCCCCCTGCTGGGCCGGCGCCTGCCGGTGGCCGAGCGACTCGACGACGCCGGCAGTCACCTCGTTGAGGCCGCCGGCCGGGGCGCCGGGGGCGGCGCCGTTCGCGCGGTGCATCGGGCAGCCCGGGGGCGGGTCGCCATCGCCGGCGCCGAGGGTCTCGCGCATCTGCGCCCGCGCCTCGCCGATGCCCGCCTCGACGTGGAGCGCGCCGACCTCGGCCGCGGAGAGCTGGAGCGCCAGGCGCTCGACCTGCTCGCGCACCAGGTTGCGCAGGAAGCCTTCGGGGATGCGCTCGAGCCGGCTCTCCGCCTCCGCGGTCCAGGGCAGCCGCCGCGCCCCGGCGATCTCCGCCGCCGCGTCGGCCGGCGGAAGCGGCGCACGGTGCGGGGCGGCGGCGGAGTCGAGCACCTCGAGCTCGCGACGCACATGCGGCTCGACGATTTCCGCGGTGATCGCGGGAAGCCGCCGTGTCCGCGCCGCCTTCTCGATGATCGCCTTGACCCGGCGGCGCAGGTAGCCGGCGGGAAGCTGGTGGAGCAGGCCCCGCGCCTCCAGGGTCCAGCCCAGCCTGCGGCCGTCGAAGCCGGTCTCTCCGGCGTCGCCCTCGTTCGCCGCCGCGGCGAGCAGCCCGGCGACGTCGAGCCGCTGGAAGCCCTCCGGAGGCCCGCCGCAGACCGGGCACACCGCCGGCTGCTCGGCGCGGGCGGCGTACCCACAGGTGTCGCAGACCGCCCGCGCCTGCTCGACCGGCGGCTCCTCGCGCATCGCCCGCTCCGCCGCGTGCAGGGTGCCGGCGACCTCGCCGATCCGCCGCATGGTGCGCTGGAAGGGCATGATCTCGTCGATGGCGGCGTCGACGTCGCCGCTGCTCACCACGCTGTGGCCGCGCTCGGTGCACCAGCCGAGCACCGCGGTGCGGACGATGCCCCGCGCCGCCACGGGGACGCGCTCCATTCGCTCCTCGGCCTCGGGGGTCCACACCACCGACGCCTCCGCGCGGCGGTCGATCGGGGGCACGTGGGTGCGGCTGGAGACGAGCACGTTGCAGGGGGCCAGGCGGATGAGCTGGTCGGTGGTGCTGCCGAGGTCCATCGCCGCGTCGGAGTGCACCCCGATGCGTCCGGTCACCAGCAGCCACGGACGGCGCTCGCGCGCGTAGCGGAGCACCTGCTCGAAGGCCTTGCCGTCGAGCAGGGTGACGGGGAGCTCGACGCCGTCGTCGGCGGCGGTCGCCCGCGCCACCTTGAGGTGCGACTCGTAGATCTTCGCGAGACCGGTGTCGATGATCTCCTCGTGGAGCGCCTCCTGCTCCTTGAAGCGGAACACCTTGCTCGCCTTCTCGCTGAGCACGTCGACGATGCTGTTGAAGACCGCGTAGTGGAGATAGGGGTCGTAGACGGCGACGGCCTCGACCGGGCGGTGCAGCGCGCGTCCGAGGGCGAGCGCGGTGCCCAGACCGCCGAAGCTCTGCGGCGACCCGTCGATGGCCACGAGGATGCCGCCGCCGTCGTCACCGCCGGCGTCCGCGGCGGTGTCGCGCACGACGATGGTGTCGGTGCGGATGCGACGGACCACCCGGTCGGCGACGCTGCCGAGCCGCGACTCCTTCACCGCGCCCATCCCGAGCGCGCCCATGACCACGAGGTCGTACGTGGTCTCGGGATCGTCGATGTCGGCGACGAGCGCCTCCCAGTTCTTCCCGTCGAGCATGCGGCTCTCGAAGGGCACGCCGCGCTGCAGGCAGCGATAGCGCATCACGTCGCCGTAGGAGTCGCTGATCAGCTGCAGCCCGGTGGTGATGAGGCTGTCGTGGATGCGCCGCTGGCGGAGCAGCTCGGCCTCGTCCTGGTACTCCTCCGGGAGCGTGTACTCCATCTGTTTGAAGCGATAGTCATGCATCCGCGCCGCATACACATGGCAGCCGGTGCAGCGGGCGCCGAGGGCAGCGGCGAGCTCGACGGCGACCTCGATGGCCGCGTTGGAATGCTCGGAGTTGTCGAGGGGGACGTAGATGTGCCGGTGGGTGGGCGCCATCACGACGCCCGTGAGCATACCTGCGCGGGACCAGACCGCCTGGCGCGTTTCGGTCGACTAGCGCGTTCTTTCCGTTGGCGCGCCGGCGACATCGACTGCGAGAATGCCGAACCATGGACGGAGCGGCGAGCGGCCGCGGCGGCTGCCCCTTCCCCCACCCGCCGCGCTCCGGCGACTCCGCCGGCTGCCCGGTGGCGCCAGGCTGGGAGGAGGGCACCCGTGAGCAGACCGAGCGCATCGGCCGGCAGGCCGCGGACGCGAGCCGGCTGAGCCCCGAGCGTGCCGCCCAGATGGCGGTGCGCGCCGCCGAGAGCCGCGCCGACGCGAAGCGACTCGAGGCGATCACCGAGCTCTTCGTGCGCACCCTCGGCAGGAAGCTCGGCCACGGTCACCCCCTCAGCGACCGTACCGGCATGGCGGAGTTCACCTGGACCGTCGAGGCCGAGGCGCGGCTCGCCGAGGTGCCCGAGTTCTGCCGCGACCTGACCCGCTGGCGGGTCGAGTGGACCGCCCACAAGCTCGGGCTCGGCACCACGATCACCCCCGAGGTGATGCAGGTGAAGTACGAGATGTGGGGGAAGGTGTCCCACAACATCCGCGAGCGCGAGCGCGAGGGCCTGCCCTGGACGGACGGGGCCCTGGCGCGCTTCGCCCGGATCCCCGACTTCGTCCAGGGCCAGGTCCTCGAGGCGGTCGAGGGGAACGCCCGGGCGATGGGCGCCACCCTCGTCGACGACGCGGTGGTCGACGGTGTGATCCAGCGGTGGATCGACACCGGCGACTTCCACGAGGGCCTGTACGGCTTCAGGTAGCCGCCGCCGGAGCACTCGAGGGCGGATCCGTGCTCTGCGGGCGAGAGGCGGCCCGCCGCGTCGCCGTGATAAGAGTGGTCGGCCGGCGCGGCGCGGCGCGTGGACGCCGCCGCCGGACGACGGAGGGAGGACCCGTGGCGCTCCGCCGCGTGCTCGTGGCCAACCGCGGCGAGATCGCCCGCAGGGTCA
>VBHE01000317.1:0-3841 GCA_005889515.1 Chloroflexota bacterium
GTTGACCGCGTTGAGCGCTCCCTGCTCCTGGTCGACCTCGAGCTGCACCTGGGCGATCTGCTGCTCGAGCGAGGCGATCTCGGCGATCGAGCCGGTGCGGTCGCGGAGCCGCTCGAGCGCGGTGCGGTGGGCGATCGACGCCGCCAGCCGCGCCCCGAGGTCGACGGTCTCGGCGGTGTGGTCCACGCTCCCGTAGTTCAGCGAGGAGATGGTGAACTCGTCCGCGGGGAGGCCGTTGAGGAGGTCGCCGAGGTGCGCGCTCGGCACCTTCACGGTGAGCGCGCCCGAGGAGATCCGCCCGGTCGGGTCCGGGGTGGTCGTGGAGTCGACGACGTAGCCGCCGAGGCCGGTGGTGCGGCTCACCACCTGGTCGAAGGCGGTCAGGAAGCCGTCGTGGGGGACGACGAAGCGGGCGCTGACGCTGCGCTCGACCCGCCCCTGGGCGAGGCCGAGGTCGGACGGGATCGACGCGGCGCCCGGCGCGGTCGTGGCGGTCAGGCCGTGGTCGGCGGCGCTCGACGAGCCTGCCGCTCCCGCGGCGGGGGCGGGAGCGTACCCCGTGCCGCCGTTGAGGCCTTGCGGCGCCGGGACCGGTGCGGCATTTTTCGCCGCGGGCAGCTGAGCCCCGGGCGCCTGCGGCGGGGCGACGGTCGAGGAGTACGGAACGGACCCCGCCGAGGAGCTCTGCAGGGCGGCGTCGCCGCAGGCGGCGGCGAGGACCGCGCAGGGCGCCAGGAGCAGGATGCGGACGGTGCGGCCGGGCATGACGTGGTCCCCCCATCGGCTGTCGGTCGCCGATACCGACGCGGGGAGCCGCGCCGGGGTTCCCGGCCCCGAGGGTGGCCGGGCGGGGCGGCCCTGGGACCGCCCCGCCCCTGCTGCCGTCAGGCGGCTGGGGTCTCGCCCTCGGTCACGGCGGCCCCGCCCTCGGCGGGCGCGGAGCCGGTCTCGGCGAGGACCGGCACCCGTCGCGGCTCGGGGCGCGCGCTCCGGGGCACGGTGATCGCCAGCTCGCCGTTGACGAAGCTCGCCGAGATCCGGTCGACGTCGACCTCCTCGGGGAGCGCCAGGCGGCGGTGGACCGAGGCGCTGCGGCGCTCGCGGCGGACGTAGCCGCCCTCGGTGGTCTCCGACTGCGCGTTGCGGTCGGCGTGGATCACCAGCCAGTTCTGGTCAACCGTGACCTGGACCTGCTCCGGCGAGAAGCCGGGGACGGAGGCCTCGATCACGTAGGCGTCGTCGGTCTGCCGGATGTCGAGGGGCAGGCCCGCGGACGGGAGGTACGGGGCGGACGGGGTGGAGCGGAACGCGCCGCCCCAACGCAGGGGCGCGCAACGCGTCAGCGTCAGGTACATGGTTCTCAGGGATCTCCGGGTCGAGGGTTCGGTCACCGCGCGATGGTGGCGACACGTCTGTACCCGCGATCCGGGGCGGCGAAACCGGGCGCGCTCAGGCGGCGTGGGCCATCGCCGCGGACATCCGCTCCTGGATTCGCTCCTGCAGGTCGAAGAGCACGTCGAGCAGGCGCGCCGGAGCGGGCTCGGCTCCCAGGGCACGCGCCATCCGCCGGCTGTGTCGGCGGACGAAGCGGCGGATCTCGGTCATCAGCGTGTCCGGCACCGCGGGGCGCCCGAGCACCAGGAGCTCCTCGACCTCGACCGCGTACCCCTCGGCGCGGGTCAGCTCGGCGCGTGCCCGCAGGCGCCGCGTCCGCGCCCGCTCGTCGGCGCACGCCGCACGCTGCATCTCCCGGACGGCATCCCTCAGCATGGCCCTCCCTCCGGCCTCCGACGTGACGTAATAGTGATACCGATCCACACACTATACGCCATATCGAATGGGGGGTAAAGGGCTCACGAGAGCCGGCGCGACCGCGAGATTCGCATACTGCGACCGCCGCCGCAGGAGGCTCAGACGGGAGAGGCCATGGAGGGACACGGGGGGCACGTCGCCGCCGAGGTGCTGCACCGGCGCGGGGTCGACACGGTGTTCACCCTCTCGGGCGGGCATCTCTTCCCCATCTACGACGGGCTGCACGACCGTGGGATGCGCATGGTCGACACCCGCCACGAGCAGACCGCGAGCTTCGCGGCCGAGGGCTGGTCCAAGCTCACCCGCCGCCTCGGCGTGGCCATGCTCACCGCCGGCCCCGGGGTGACGAACGGGATGAGCGCGATGGCCGGAGCCCACCTCGCAGGATCGCCGATGCTCGTGGTCGGCGGCCGCGCCCCGGCGGCGCGCTGGGGGAGTGGCTCGCTCCAGGAGATCGACCACCTCCCGCTGGTGGCGAGCATCACCCGGCGCGCGACGACGGCCCTGTCGACGGAGACGATCGCCACCGAGGTCGAGGCGGCCGCCGCGGCGGCGCTCACCCCCCACCGCGGACCCGCCTACGTCGACGTGCCCCTCGACGTGCTCCTCTCCACCACCGATCCCGCGGTGCCCGACCCGACCCCCCTGGTGCGGCCCGAGCCCGACCGCGACGCCGTCGAGCGCGTGGCACGGCTGCTCGTCGAGGCCGAGCGCCCGGTCCTGCTCGCCGGCTCCGACCTCTACTGGGACGCGGGCGAGGCGGCGCTGGTGCGCTGCGCCGAGGAGCTCGGGCTGCCGGTGTTCACCAGCGGGCTCGCCCGGGGCACGATCCCGGCCGACCACCCCCACGCCTTCGCCCGCTGCCGGGGACATGCCATCGGCAACGCCGACGTCGTGGTCGCGCTCGGGGTCCCCCTCGACTTCCGGCTGCGCTACGGCGAGCTCGGCCGCGCCGCCGTGGTCCACCTCTGCGACAGCCCCGGGCAGGTGGCGCGCCACGTCGCCCTGGCGGGGTCGGCGAGCGGCGACCTCGGCGCCATCCTCGACGCGGTGGTCGCCGCCGCCGAGCGGCAGGGGACCCGCCCCGACCACGCGGCATGGCTGGGGCGGCTGCGCGACGAGGAGTCCTCGCTGCGCGCGAGCGAGACCACCGAGCTGGAGGCCGAGACGTCGCCGATCCGGCCCGGGCGCATCTACGGCGAGCTGCGCCGCCGGCTCGACCGCGATGCCGTCGTCATCGGCGACGGCGGCGACTTCGTCTCCTACGCGGGCAGGCTGCTCGACACCTACCAGCCGGGCTGCTTCCTCGACCCCGGTCCGTACGGCTGCCTCGGCACCGGTGCCGGCTACGCGCTGGCGGCGCGGCTCGCCCATCCCGACCGGCAGGTGGTGCTGATGCTCGGCGACGGCGCCGCCGGCTTCTCGCTGCTCGACCTCGACACCCTGGTGCGCTTCAAGCTCCCGGTTGTCGTCATCGTCGGCAACAACAGCTGCTGGGGGCTGGAGAAGTCGGCCATGCAGCAGTGGTTCGGGTACCACGTCGCCGCCGAGCTGGCTCCGAACACCCGCTACGACGAGGTGGTGCGAGCGTTGGGCGGACACGGCGAGCTGGTCAGCGAGAGCGCCGACGTCGGGCCGGCCATCGACCGCGCCCTCGCCGCCGGGGTGCCCGCGCTCGTCAACGTGCTCACCGACCCCGAGGACGTCTACCCGCGCCGGACGGCGCTGGGGTGAGCCCGCGCATCGTCGACGCCTGGATGCAGCACCCCAGTCCGGGGTTCCTCCGCCACCCGATGTTCGACTCGTTGCGGCGGTGGTCGAAGGGCGCGCTCCCCGAGGAGGATCCCTCCTCGGAGTGGACGGTGGGGTGCATGGACGCCGCCGGCGTCGAGGTCGGCATGCTCTGCGCCTGGTGGGGGCCGGGCGGGCCGCTGATCACCAACGACGAGGTCGCCGCGCTCGTCGAGCGCTGGCCGCAGCGCTTCGTGGGCGTGGCCTCGGTCGACCTCTCCCGGCCGGTGGAGGCGGT
>VBHE01000317.1:3894-4455 GCA_005889515.1 Chloroflexota bacterium
CTCCCTCCCGACGACCGTCGCTACTACCCGCTCTACACCGAGTGCGTCGAGCTCGGCATCCCCTTCTGCACCCAGGTCGGGCACACCGGCCCGCTCTGCCCGTCCGAGCCGGGACGCCCGATCCCCTACCTCGACCGCGTCGCCCTCGACTTCCCCGAGCTGGTGATCGTCGGCGGCCACATCGGCTACCCCTGGACGGCCGAGATCATCTCGCTCGCGACCAAGTACCCCGGGGTGCACATCGACACCTCCGCCTACCGCGTAACCCGCTACCCCGCTGAGCTCGTCGAGTACCTGCGCGGGCACGGCCGGCGCAAGGTGCTCTTCGGCTCCAATCATCCGGCCTGGCCCGCGGGCGAGTGCCTCGCCGGCCTCGACGCCCTCGGGCTCGACGCCGAGACCGCGGAGCTCTTCCTCCACGGCAACGCCGACCGCGTCTTCGGGCTGAGGTCCTAGCCGAGCACCTCGACGATCTCGGGCTCCGGGGCCATCAGGTGGTGGTGCTCCTGGAGGTACTCGCGGATCGCGATGAGCGCGGCGATGCCGTCGCCGACCGCGGCG
>VBHE01000318.1 GCA_005889515.1 Chloroflexota bacterium
CGACGCCACCGTCAAGACGCTCATCGAGCGCGACGGGGAGGCGATCGCCACGGGGCGGGAGAAGCCGACCGTCTCACCCGAACTCAAGCTCAAGGTGCGCAGCCGCGACCGTATCTGCCGCTACCCGGGCTGCGCGGTGCCGGCGACCCGATGCGACGCCCACCACATCGATCACTGGATCGACGGCGGACCGACACAGGCCTGGAACACCCTCTCGCAGTGCGAGCACCACCACACCCGCCACCACGACGGCGAGTTCGACATCCACCGCACCCCCGAGGGCGACCTGCGCTTCGTCGGCCG
>VBHE01000319.1:0-3320 GCA_005889515.1 Chloroflexota bacterium
AGACAGCACCCGCCTCAGCTCCCGCGCCGGGCCAGCCTCCCGCCGGTGAGCCGCCCGATCCGCGCCGCGGTCCCCTGCAATGGCTCGGCCACCGCCGCGAGGAAGTGCAGGGTCTCGTCCATGCTCCCGATCAGCGCCGCCAGCCGGTCGAGCCGCTCCGCGGTCTGGGTCAGCGCCGGCACCAGCTCGGGGAGCGGCTGCTGGAGCTCGACGAGGACGGGCATCGCCGCCTCGAGCGCGAGGGTCGCCGACGCCACCGTCGCCATCTCCGCGTGGATCTCCGGCAGGCTGCGGGTGTGCTCCGTCACCTGCTCCAGCTGCGCGGAGATCGTCGGCAGCATGGCGATCGCCTCGACCACCTCGGGCAGCCGCGCGACGGTGCGGCCGAGGCTCACCGGCACGGCCACGACCGAGCGCAGCGCGGTGCCGAGCCGCTCCGCCGCGGTGCGCAGCGCGGGGTTCACGCGGCGTTCGCGCCGGCGGGGGCGCGGACTCCCTGGGTGACGTGGCACGCGGGGTCGAAGCGGCGGGTGCGCAGCCGGTATCCCCATGTCGATCCCGGCCAGAGCGTCGTGTTGTTCCCGCGGGCGTCGAGGTACCAGCTCGCGCAGCCTCCCGACGACCAGACGGTGCGGGGCATCCGCGCCTGCACCTCGTTCTCGAAGGCGGACTGCACCTCGGGCCGCACCTCGACCGACGTGGCGCCGCTCTCCGCCATGTGGCGAAGCGCGTCGGAGATGTAGGCGAGCTGGGACTCGATCATGAGCACGATCGAGTTGTGACCCAGGCCGGTGTTGGGTCCGACGAGCATGAAGAGGTTGGGGAAGCCGGCGATGCTGGTGCCGAGATACGCGGACATCCCCAGCCGCCACGACTCGGCGAGCGACACCCCGTCGCGGCCGCGGACGCGCCGCATCGTCGGCGAGTCGGTGACGTGGAAACCGGTGCCGAGGATGATCGTGTCCACCTCGCGCTCGGCGCCGTCGCGGGTGACGATCGAGTGCTCGCGCACCTCGGCGATGCCGTCGGTGACCAGCTCGACATTGGGACGGGAGACCGCCCGGTAGTAGTCGTTGGAGAGCAGGATGCGTTTGCAGCCGATCGTGTACGAGGGCGTGAGCCGGCGGCGCAGCTCCGGGTCGGGGACCTGGCGGCGGAGATGGCGGCGCGCCAGCCGCTCCACCAGCTTCATGAGCCGCGGCTCGCGGGTGAAGCCGACCACCGACGACTCCCGCGACCAGTAGACGCCGAGGCGGGCGATGCGCTGCGCCCCCGGGAGGTGGCGGAAGAGCCAGCGCTCCGCGCCGGTGATCGACCGGTCGACCCGCGGCAGGATCCACGGCGGGGTGCGCTGGAAGAGGTGCAGCCGGGCCGCGGCATGCTGCAGGTGGGGGACGAACTGGATCGCCGAGGCGCCGGTGCCGACCACCGCGACCCGCTCGCCCGCGAGGTCGTGGTCGTGGTTCCACTGCGCGGAGTGGAAGACGGTGCCGCGGAAGCGCTCGAGGCCGGGGATCGACGGGACCGACGGCTCGCTGAGCGGGCCGGTGCCGAGGATCAGCACCTGCGCGGTCCAGGCGCCGCCGCTGGTCCGCAGCCGCCAGTGCCGCCTCTCCCCGTCCCAGGCCGCCTCGAGCAGCTCCTGGTCGAAGCGGAGGTACGGGCCGAGCCCGTGCTCACGGACGCAGCGGCGGAGGTACTCCTGGATCTCCGGCTGCGGCGAGAAGCTGCGGGTCCAGCCGGGGTTGAGGGCGAACGAGAAGGAGTAGAGCTGGGAGGGCACGTCGCAGGCGCAGCCGGGGTAGGTGTTGTCCCGCCAGGTCCCGCCGACGTCGCCGGCGCGCTCGAGGACGACGAAGTCCTCGATGCCGTCCCGCTTCAGCCGGATGGCCGCGCCCAGGCCCGAGAAGCCGCTGCCGACGACGGCGACGCGCACGTGCGGAACCGGCCCATCCTGCTCACCGTGGCCCGGCACGGGAGCGACGGGGTCGGCCTGGAGCAGGGTCAAGCGGGATCCTCCCGGCCATCGGTAAGCGTGACATGGAACAATGTATCACTGAACGCTGCTCGATGCAACGGTACCCGAGGCGGCACACTGGCGGTGACGACCGCAGCTGGGGACGAGGGAGGATCCGATGACCCACCGGCTCACCCGGCGTGAGGTGCTCGCCGCGGGGGTCACGGGCGGCGCCGCGCTGAGCGCCGGCTCGCTCCTGAACCATCCCCTGATCCGCGCCGCGCTCGCCGCGCCGCCCGCCTGCGGCCGGCTCGGCGACATCGAGCACGTCGTCATCCTCGTCCAGGAGAACCGCTCCTTCGACCACTGCTTCGGCAGCTACCGAGGGGTGCGGGGCTTCGCCGACCCGGCGGTGCCGATGCTCCCCGACGGCAGCGGGCTCTCGGTGCTCGCGCAGCCGGGATATGCGTCCGGTTTCGACGGTGACCACCTCTATCCGTTCCACCTCGACAGCTCCCGGGGCGGCGAGTGCACGAAGGACATCAACCACGGCTGGGGACCGCAGCACGGGTACTGGAACGGTGGCCGGATGGACGGCTTCGTGCGCGGCCACATCGCCATCGAGGGTGCCCTCGACGGCCCGCTCACCATGGGCCACTACACCCGCTCGGATCTCCAGTTCCTGTATGCGCTCGCCGATGCCTTCACCGTGTGCGACCGCTACCACTGCTCGGTGATCGGCCCCACCGACCCCAACCGCCTCTACACCATGTCGGCCTCGATCGACCCGTCGGGGACGCACGGCGGCCCCATCCTCAGCACCAGCGCGACCCGGATCGAGCGCTTCGGCAAGCTCACCCGCACCACCATGCCCGAGCAGCTCGAGGCGCGCGGCATCAGCTGGAAGGTGTACGCGTCGGTTGATGGCAACTATGGCGACAACGTGCTGCCCTACTTCCACAACATCCTCGCCAACCCGGCGCTCGCGGCGAAGGCGCTGGTGCCGAGCTTCCCCGGCAGCTTCGAGCTCGACTGCACCCTGGGCACCCTGCCGCAGGTCTCGTGGGTGCTGGCGCCGCTGCTGCTGACCGAGCATCCCCCAGCCCCGCCCATCCTCGGCGAGGTCGCCACCTCGCTGGTGATGAGAGCGCTCACCGGCAACCCGTCGCTCTGGGCGAGGACGGCGCTCTTCGTCACCTACGACGAGAACGGGGGCTTCTTCGACCACGTCCCTCCGCCGGTGCCCCCGCCCGGGACCGCGGGCGAGTTCCTGAGCGTCGGCCCGCTGCCCTCCGACGCCGCCGGGGTCGCCGGTCCCATCGGGCTCGGCTTCCGCTTCCCGCTGCTCGTGATCTCGCCCTTC
>VBHE01000319.1:3361-6148 GCA_005889515.1 Chloroflexota bacterium
ATCGAGACCCGCTTCGGCGCCGAGGTGCCGAACCTCACCGCATGGAGGCGGAGCGCGGTCGGCGACCTCACCTCGGCGTTCGACTTCGCGGCCCCCGACGCCTCGGTGCCGGCGCTGCCCCAGCCCTCCCCGCTCGATCCGCGGGTGCTGACGACCAGCTGCCTGGCGAGCGCGCCGGCGGGGCTGCTCGGCGACAACATCCCGGGTCTGGGCTCGGTGACCGGCACCCTCACCCAGCACTATCCGGTGACGGTCAACGCCCTGCCGCCGGCGCAGGAGCCGGGAGCGCCGCGACGGCCGAGCGGCCCCGTCGCCTGCGCCGGGTCAGCCCCGGCCGGGGCCGGGTCGCCGGTCTCGCTGCTGGGCAGGCTGGGCCGGCTTCTGGGGAGCGGGCCGGGCGGCTGAGGGCTGGCCGAGGAAGACCGCGATCAGGGCGCGAGGCCGGGCCGGGTCGCGCCGGGGATGTCTGTCCGGGAACGCGCGTTCCATGTGCTGATGACAACGACGGTGCACGGAGGAAACTGGCGGTCGCCCGCGGGGGAGGCCTCCGGGCCCGCTGGGCGCATGATCTGAGGGGTGAACGCCTTCGAGCGGCTCTCCGGCGAGGCGAAGCGCGTCCTCGGCCGCGCCCGCGACGAGGCCGACCGCGCTCGCGCCGGCTACATCGGCACCGAGCACCTGCTCATCGGGCTGCTCCGGGTGGAGGGAGGCATCGCCGCCCGGGCGCTCGCCGAGCTCGGTGTCGACCTCGAGGGCGTCCGCGCCTCGGTCGAGGCCGCCGCGCGGCGACCGGCTCAGCCGGGGGTGCCGCTCGAGCAGACCCCGACCACCCGGACCCGGCGGGTGCTCGAGCTCGCCTTCGACGAGGCGGCGCGCGGCGGGGCGACCACCGTGACCACCGGCAGCGTCCTCGCCGGCCTGGTGCTCGAGGAGGACGGCCTCGCCTCCCACCTGCTGCGCGACCGCGGGGTCACCGTCGCCGCCGTCCGCGAGGTGGTGACCGGGCTGGCGGAGCTCGGCGTCACCGAGGGGCGGGACGGCGGCGGACCTGCCGGATAATCGGGCCGTGCCCCACCTTCTCGGCTTCCTCGCGGTCGCGGCGGTCATCACCGTCACCCCGGGTCCGGACATGGCGCTGGTCACCCGCAGCGCGCTCCGCGGCGGCCCCCGCGCCGCGCGGCGCAGCGCCGTCGGGGTCGGGACCGGGCTGCTCGTCTGGACGTGCTCCTCGGGGCGCGCGCCCTGCTCTCGCTGTGCCGCCGCGGCCCCACGGCCGAGGACGCCGCTCCCCAGGCCCGGCGCCGCGCTCTCCCCGAGGGCGGGCCGTATCTCCAGGGCCTGCTCTGCAACCTGCTCAACCCCAAGATCGCGGTGCTCTTCACCAGCCTGATCCCGCAGTTCGTCGTCCCCGGGCCGTCGGCGACCGCGGAGACGCTCATGCTCGGCGGGCTCTTCTGCACCGGGGGGGTGCTCTGGATCTGCCTCTACGCGCTGGTCGCCGGCTCCGCCGCGAGGCTGCTGCGCCGTCCGCGGGTGCGCCGCGCCATCGACGCGGTGTCCGGCACGGTGCTCGTCGGCTTCGGGCTCAGGCTCGCCGCCGAGGCGCGCTGAGGGTCAGGCGGTAGAGGACGTGGCGCCGCAGGGGATGCCCCTCGGCGATCCGCGGGTGGTCGAAGTCGCCGTCGGAGTCGCGGCGCATGCCGATCCGCTCCATGACCCGCTGCGAGCGCAGGTTGCCCGGGGTGGTCATGGAGACGATCTCGTCGAGCCCGGTGGGGCCGAAGCCGACATCGAGGCAGGCGAGGGCCGCCTCGGTCGCGTACCCGCGTCCCCAGTGGGCGGCGTCCAGCCGCCAGCCGACCTCGACCGCGGGAGTGAAGGGAGCCTCGAAGGCCACCCGCTGCAGGCCGACGAAGCCGATGAAGGGAGCCACCCCGGGCACCTCGGCCGCCCACAGCCCGAAGCCCTCGGCGTCGAGGTGGCGCTCGATCCGGTCGACGAGCGCCGCCGACTGCCCCGGGGTGAGCAGCGAGGGGAAGTGCTCCATCACCACCGGGTCGGCGTTCATCCGGGCGAAGGGCTCGAGGTCGCCCTCCCTCCAGCGGCGGAGGAGCAGGCGATCGGTGCGCGGCCCCGACCCGCTCAGATGGCCACCTTGCGGGCGAGCTCCTCGGCCGCGGAGGTGCCGGAGTAGTGGCAGGCGGCGAGGTGGGCGGGATCGCCCTTGGGCTCGAAGACGGGCTCGATCTCCCGGCAGACCTGCTGGGCGATGGGACAGCGGGTGTGGAAGCGGCAGCCCGCGGGCGGGTTGATCGGCGACGGCACGTCGCCGTGGAGGAGGATCCGCTCGCGCTTGCGCCGCGGGTCGGCGAGGGGGATCGCGCTCAGCAGCGCCTGGGTGTACGGGTGCTTGGGCGCGCGGTAGAGGTCGGCGGCGGGGGCGAGCTCGACGAGCTTGCCGAGGTACATGACCCCGACGCGGTCGCTCACGTGCTGCACCACCTGGAGGTTGTGGGAGATGAAGAGGTAGGTGAGCCCGAACTCCTGCTGCAGGTCCTTGAGCAGGTTGAGCACCTGGGACTGGATGGAGACGTCGAGCGCGGACACCGGCTCGTCGGCGACGACGAAGCGGGGCTGCAGGACGAGGGCGCGGGCGATGCCGATGCGCTGTCGCTGGCCGCCGCTGAACTCGTGCGGATAGCGGTTGATGTAGTACTTGCGCAGCCCCACCCGCTCGAGCATGTCGCTCACCCGCTGCTCGCGCTCGTCGCGGTTGCGCACCCCCTG
>VBHE01000001.1:0-4368 GCA_005889515.1 Chloroflexota bacterium
GTCCCTGGCTGGCATCCTGTACTCACTCCTGTGGCCGGTCCTGCTGACGATGATCGCGCTTGGGTACCGTAGGATTGCCGCGCCACTTCAGGAATGCGCCCTCCCGGCCCATCTCAGAGCCTCTGCCGAATGCCCCGCTTCACCCCCGTCCCTCCCCGTGCCGCCCTCGCCGAGGGAGAGCGCGAGGTGCTCGCCTTCTGGAAGGCGGCCGACGTCTTCGCGCGGACGCTCGCCCGCCGCGAGGGAGCGCCGCCGTTCGTCTTCTACGAGGGCCCGCCCACCGCCAACGGCCGGCCCGGCGTCCACCACGTGCTCACCCGGGCGTTCAAGGACCTCTTCCCCCGCTACCGCCAGATGGCGGGGTACCAGGTCGACCGCAAGGCCGGCTGGGACACGCACGGCCTGCCGGTGGAGCTGGAGATCGAGCGCAAGCTGGGGATCAGCGGGAAGCGGCAGATCGAGGAGTTCGGCGTCGCCCGCTTCAACGCCCTCTGCAGGGAGTCGGTGAGCGAGTACATCGACGACTGGGAGGCGATGACCGAGCGCCTCGGTTTCTGGCTCGACATGGAGCACCCCTACCGCACCTACGACAGCGCCTACATCGAGTCGGTGTGGTGGAGCCTCAAGCGCATCTGGGACGCGGGGCTGCTCGAGCAGGACTACAAGGTGGTCCCGTACTGCCCGCGCTGCCAGACCTCGCTGAGCTCGCACGAGCTCAGCCAGGGCTATCGCGACCACGTTCCCGACCCGTCCGTCCACGTGAAGTTCCGGCTGAACGACGCCGAGGGCGGCGACGTCTCGCTGCTCGCCTGGACGACGACGCCGTGGACGCTGCCCGGCAATGTCGCGCTCGCGGTGCACCCCGGCGAGACCTACGCGCGGGTGCACCTCGACGGCGGCGACGTGATCCTCGCCGAGAAGCGGCTCGAGGTGCTCCGCGGCGAGGGCGAGGTGGTCGCGCGGATGCCCGGCTCCGCGCTCGTCGACCGCACCTACGCGCCGCTCTTCACCGAGATGATCCCCGAGGGGAAGGCCTTCGTGGTTCTCTCCGCACCGCAGCTGGTGTCGATGGACGAGGGCACGGGAGTCGTCCACACCGCCGCCGCCTACGGCGAGGCCGACCTCGAGCTCTGCCGCAGGGCGGGCGTCGCCGTCCGCCACGTGGTCGGGCTCGACGGCTGCTTCCTGCCCGAGCACGCGCGCTACGGCGGCCAGTTCGTGAAGGAGGCCGACCCCCAGATCGTCGAGGACCTGCGCGCCGCGGGGCGGCTGCTCCGCAGCGAGTCCATCGAGCACACCTATCCGTTCTGCTGGCGCTGCGAGTCGCCCCTCATCTACTACGCGCTCACCTCGTGGTTCATCCGCACCACCGAGGTGAAGCAGCGGCTGCTCGCCCACAACCGCAGCGTCGGCTGGCAGCCCGCGCACATCCGCGACGGCCGGATGGGCAACTGGCTGGAGAACCTGGTCGACTGGAACGTGTCGCGCAGCCGCTACTGGGGCACCCCGCTGCCCATCTGGATCTGCGAGGAGTGCGACGCGAAGCGCTGTGTCGGCAGCGCCGCCGAGGTCGGCCTCACCGTCGACGACGATCTCCACAAGCCCTTCATCGACGAGGTGACCCTGCCCTGCCCCGGGTGCGGCGGGGTGATGCGCCGCTGCCCCGACGTCATCGACTGCTGGTACGACAGCGGCGCGATGCCCTTCGCCCAGTGGCACTACCCGTTCGAGAACGTGGAGTGGTTCGAGCAGCGGCACCCCGCCGACTTCATCTGCGAGGCGATCGACCAGACTCGGGGCTGGTTCTTCACCCTGCTCGCCGAGAGCACCCTGCTCTTCGACCGGCCCGCGTACCGCAATGTCATCTGCCTCAGCCACGTCGTCGACAAGCGCGGCAAGAAGATGTCGAAGTCGCGCGGCAACATCATCAGCCCCTTCGAGCTCTTCGACGAGTTCGGGGCCGATGCCACCCGCTGGTACTTCTACGCGAGCGTGAGCGCGGGGACCGAGTACCGGGTCGCCCCGGAGCTGGTGCAGGACGTGGTGCGGCGCTTCATCCTCACCCTCTGGAACGTGTACAAGTTCTTCGTCGAGTACGCCGAGATCGACGGCTTCGACCCTGTCGCTCCGGTGCCGGAGGTCGGGTCGCGGCCGGTGCTCGACCGCTGGGTGCTGGCCCGCCTCGCCCAGGCGATCGACGGGGTGCGCGCCGCTCTCGACGCCTACGACGCCACCGACGCCTCGCGGATCATCGAGCTCTTCATCGAGGACGTCTCCAAGTGGTACGTGCGCCGCTCGCGGCGCCGCTTCTGGAAGAGCGACAGCGGCGACGGCGGCGACAAGCTCTCCGCCTACGCCACCCTCTTCACCGTGCTCGACACCCTCTCACGGCTGCTGGCCCCGTTCATGCCCTTCCTCGCCGAGCGCATGTACCGCAACCTCAACGGGCTGACCGCCGACCATCCCCCGATCGAGGGGGTCGCGGACTCGGTGCACCTCACCGACTTCCCGGTGGCGCCCGCGGCGACCCGCGACCCCGAGGTGATCGCGGAGATGAGCCGGCTGCGCCGCCTCGTCGAGGAGGGCCTCGCGGCGCGCGAGACCGCGAGGATCAAGGTGCGCCAGCCGCTGGCGTGCGCGACCGTCCGCGGGGATCGCCTCGACCCCGAGCTCGAGGCGATCTTCGCCGACGAGCTCAACGTGCGCGCCGTCGACTATGCGCCCCGAGCCGGCGAGCACGAGGCCGTCGTGCTCGACACCGAGATCACCGACGAGCTCCGCCGCGAGGGGATGGTCCGCGAGCTGAGCCGCAAGGTGAACGAGCTGCGCAAGCAGGCCGGGCTCGCCCTCGACGACCGGATCACCCTCCACGTCGACGCCGACGGCGAGCTGCGCCGCGCCGTCGAGGCGCATCGCGAGCATCTCGAGCGCGAGACCCTGGCGACTCGCATCGTGCTCGACCCGTTCGACCGCGAGGCGGTGGCGGTCGAGTGGGAAGGCGACCTCGGCGGGCAGCACGTCCGGCTCGGGGTGGCACGCGCGTGAGCGCGGCGCCGCGGCCGACCGGCTCGCCGTGGCGCGGCCTCGCCATCCTGCTCGGCTCGGCCGCGGTGGTGTTCGGGCTCGACCACCTCACCAAGTGGCTGGTGGTGCGCGACATCGCCTACGGCGAGCAGGTCCCCTCGAGCGGGCCGATCACGCTCCACCACATCCACAACACCGGCGCGGCATTCGGTCTCTTCCCCGGCTTCCAGGCGGCCTTCCTCGTCGTCGCGGTGGTGGTGAGCGCCTACATCCTCGTCGTCGGTCACCGCGCCGGCAACGGGGCGCTGACCCAGATCACCCTGGGCGCGGTGCTCGGCGGGGCCGCGGCCAACGCCGTCGACCGCTTCCGCCAGGGCTACGTCGTCGACTTCGTCGACCTCCATCGCTGGCCGGTGTTCAACGTCGCCGACGCGGCCATCGTCGTCGGCATCCTGGTCACCGCGATCACCCTGAGCCGGCGTCCCGACCACGCCAGGGAGACCGCACGGTGACCGCCGCCACGGAGCCCGGGTCCCACACCTCGGCGCTGCGTCTCGACCTCTGGCTGGTGCGCGAGCGCGGGTGCAGCCGGAGCGCGGCGCGGTCGCTCATCGACGCCGGCCGGGTGCAGGTCGACGGCAGGCGGGGCCGGCCCAGCCAGCGCGTCGACGCGGGGGCGGTCGTCGACGTCCTCGACCCGCCCGCCCGGCCCACGCCGCCGCCGCCGGTGGGCGCCGTCCCCGAGCTGCGCATCGTCCACGAGGACGAGTGGCTCGCCGTCGTCGACAAGCCCGCCGGCCTCCTCGTCGTCCACCCCGCCCCCGGCCATCCCGCCGGCACCCTCGCCGACGCGCTCCGGCATCGCGGCGACACCTGGTCGACCGCGGGTGGGGAGGACCGTCCGGGGATCGTCCACCGTCTCGACCGCTTCACCAGCGGCCTGATCGTGGTCGCGAAGACCGAGACCGCGCACCGCGCGCTCGCCGCCCAGCTGGCGTCCCGCACCCTCGGGCGCGTCTACTGGACGATGGTCTGGGGGAGCGTCGCCGAGGCGAGCGGCGAGATCGACGCCCCCATCGGCCGCGACCCGCGCCACCGCCAGCGGATGGCGGTCGTCGACGGCGGCCGTGCCGCCCAGTCCGACTTCCGTGTCGTCGACCGGCTCGCCCAGGCGACCGTGCTCGACGTCTCCCTGCGCAGCGGGCGCACCCACCAGATCCGCGTCCACCTCGCCTGGGTGGGCCGCCCCGTCGTCGGCGACCCCGTCTACGGCCGCCGCGACGACCCCCACCGGGGCCGCCCCGCGCTCCACGCCCGCCGGCTGCGCCTCGTCCACCCCGCCGA
>VBHE01000001.1:4596-6449 GCA_005889515.1 Chloroflexota bacterium
GACGACGAGAGTTTCCGCCGGCTCGAGGAGGAGGGGGAGTTCCTCGAGACCGCGACGGTCCACGGCAACCGCTACGGCACCTCGCGCCGCCGGGTCCAGGCGATGCTCGCGCGCGGCGAGCACGTGATCCTCAAGATCGACGTGCAGGGGGCGGCGACGGTGCGCGACCGGCTTCCCGAGGCGATCTTCATCTTCCTGATGCCCCCCTCGCTCGAGGTGCTCCGCCGCCGGCTGCGCGACCGCGGCACCGACGACGACGACTCCCTCGCCCGGCGTGACGCCGATGCGATGCGCGAGATGGCCGAGGCCGAGCGCTACGATCACCTCGTGGTCAATGACAGCGTGGAGCGGGCCGCCGCTCAGATCCTCGACATCGTTGAGGCCAGCTGTGGCGCCAACGCCGGCTGACCTGGCCGGGCGCCGGGTCCTCCTCCACGTCAGCGGGAGCATCGCCGCCTACAAGGCGGGCGAGATCGTCACTCTGCTGCGCAAGCGCGGCGCCGAGGTGCGGGTCGCGATGACCCACGCGGCGACTCGCTTCGTGTCCGCGATGACCTTCCAGAGCCTCTCCGGGCACGCCGTCGCCGCCGACCCCTGGGAGCCGGGCGAGGGCGGTGTCGCCGCCCACGGCATGGCCCACCTCGGCCTCGGCGGGTGGGCCGAGGTGCAGGTCGTCGCCCCTGCGTCCGCCGACCTGATCGCCCGCCTCGCCCTCGGCCTCGCCGACGACGCCGTCACCGCCACCGCCCTCGCCTCCACGGCGCCGCTGCTGCTGGCGCCGGCGATGGAGACGCGGATGTGGGAGCACCCCGCGACCCGCGCCAACCTGGCGACGCTGCGCGCCCGCGGCGCGGCCGTCGTGGGACCGCTGGCCGGCCGGCTGGCGAGCGGCGATGAGGGGATGGGAAGGATGGCCGAGCCCGCCGAGGTCGTGGAGGCCTGCGCCGCCCTGCTCGGCGCCGCGAGCGCGGTCCTCGCCGGCCGGCGACTCCTGGTCACCGCCGGCGGCACCCGCGAGCCGGTCGACCCGGTCCGCTACCTCGGCAACCGCAGCAGCGGGCGGATGGGCAACGCCCTCGCCGCCGAGGCGCTCGGGCTCGGGGCGTCGGTGACGCTGGTCACCACCCTGCCGCCGCCGTCCGCCCACCCGAGGCTCGACGTCGTCGAGGTCGCCACCGCGGCGGAGATGCTCGACGCCGTCGGTGATGCGCTCCCCGGCGCCGACGTGCTGGTGATGGCCGCGGCGGTCGCCGACTGGCGGCCCGCCGAGCCCTCGGAGCGCAAGCTCAAGAAGGGCGACACCGGGCTGCGCCTCGACCTCGTCCCCACCGCCGACATCCTGCTCGCCGTGCGCGACCGCGCCGTCGAGCTCGGGGTGATGGTGGTCGGATTCGCCGCCGAGACCGACGACCTCCTCGACAACGCGCGCGCCAAGCTCGAGCGCAAGGGCCTCGAGCTGATCGTCGCCAACGACGTCGCCGTCGGGATGGGCGGCGAGGAGAACGCGGTCACCATCCTCGGCCGGGAGGGCGTCGTCGCAGAGGTGACCCGGGCGCCGAAGCCCGCGGTGGCCCGCCGGGTGCTGGAGATCATCGCGGCGAGGTGGGAAGCGCGAACCGCGGGTTGAGGCTCACCGAACCCATGTTCGCTGTCAGAATCCCTCCGTGACCGAGACCCCCGGCTACGCGGCGGTCGTGCCCGAGCTCCGCTCCATCCTCCCCCGGGACACCTTCACCTATGCGGTCGGCGCCGAGCACGCCGAGACGGCGGTTCCGGGGGCGCGGGTACGGGTGCCCTTCGGCGAGCGGGAGGTGATCGGCCACGTCCTCGAACGGGTCGCCGACTGCGACGTC
>VBHE01000165.1:0-1984 GCA_005889515.1 Chloroflexota bacterium
CCGAGGATCGGCACCGGCCCGACCCCGCCGTTCGCCACCTCGAGGAGGAGGCGCCGCAGCGCGGTGGGGAGGGGGAACCCGAGTCGCGTCTCGGCCTGCTCGACCTCCACCGCCGAGGCTCGACGGTGGGCCGGTCCACCCTCGTCCGGGCTGCGGTCGCGGAGGCGGGCGAGGATCCCATCGAGCTCCACGATCGCCATGCCCGCATGCTGCCTGAACGGACGGTCGTCCTGCAGGGCCCTCCCCAAACAGGTTTCTCAGCATCACCGAGCCGGGACCGACGGCGCGTCGCGACGCCAGCGGCGCCCCCGTCGAGCGACTCGAGGACGGAGGCCCCCGGAGGCGGGACCCGCACGCCACCCCTGGCGCCGGCCCCGCCCGGGAGGTGAGAGCCGTCCGGGCAATGAGCAGACCCGTGCGGCCAACCGGTATCAACGCCGGCCGGCGTGGTTTTCTTGCGGTTTGTGGCGATCGGAGTTTTCTACCCCTCCCGGTAGACGCCCGCACCGGTGCGCTGGAACTCCTCGGCCTTCTCCCGGAGTCCGGCCTCGATCGCGTCGGCGGTCTCGAGCCCGTGGGTGCGCGCGTACTCCCGGCCGCACATCGAGCAGAAGTGGGCCTTCTTGGCGGGGGCGGCGGGCAGGGTCTCGTCGTGGAAGGAGGCCGCGGTCTCGGGGTCGAGGGAGAGGTTGAACTGGTCCTCCCAGCGGAAGTCGAAGCGGGCCCGGGAGAGCTCGTCGTCGCGGGCCTGGGCGCCGGGGTGACCCTTGGCGAGGTCGGCGGCGTGGGCGGCGATCTTGTAGGCGATCACCCCGTCCTTCACGTCCTGGCGGTCGGGCAGACCGAGGTGCTCCTTGGGGGTGACGTAGCAGAGCATCGCGGTGCCGTACCAGCCGATCATCGCGGCCCCGATCGCCGAGGTGATGTGGTCGTAGCCGGGGGCGATGTCGGTGGTCAGCGGGCCCAGGGTGTAGAACGGCGCCTCGTGGCAGAGCTCGAGCTGCAGGTCCATGTTCTCCTTGATGCGGTGCATGGGAACGTGGCCCGGCCCTTCGATCATCACCTGGCAGTCCTGCTCCCAGGCGACCGTGGTGAGCTCGCCGAGGGTGCGCAGCTCGGCGAGCTGCGCCTCGTCGTTGGCGTCGGCGACGCAGCCCGGACGCAGCCCGTCGCCGAGCGAGAAGGCGACGTCGTAGGCGCGCATGATCTCGCAGATCTCGGCGAAGCGGGTGTAGAGGAAGCTCTCCTCGTGATGGGCGAGGCACCACGCCGCCATGATCGAGCCGCCGCGGCTGACGATCCCGGTGACCCGCCTCGCGGTGAGCGGCACGTAGCGGAGCCGGACCCCGGCGTGGATGGTGAAGTAGTCGACCCCCTGCTCGGCCTGCTCGATCAGGGTGTCGCGGTACGCCTCCCAGCTCAGCTCCTCGGCCTTCCCCCCCACCTTCTCGAGGGCCTGGTAGATGGGGACGGTTCCGACCGGAACCGGGGAGTTGCGGAGGATCCACTCCCGGGTGGCGTGGATGTCGTGGCCGGTGGAGAGGTCCATGATCGTGTCGGCGCCCCAGCGGGTCGCCCAGGTCATCTTCTCGACCTCGTCCTCGATCGAGGACTTGACCGCCGAGTTGCCGATGTTGGCGTTGATCTTCACCAGGAAGTTGCGGCCGATGATCATCGGCTCGCTCTCCGGGTGGTTGACGTTGGCGGGGATGATCGCCCGGCCCCGCGCGACCTCGTCGCGCACCAGCCGGGGGTCGACGCCCTCGCGCAGGGCGACGAACTCCATCTCCGGGGTGACCTCGCCGCGCCGCGCGTAGTGCATCTGGGTGACCGTCGCACCGGCGCGCGCCCGCAGCGGCCGGGCGGTCGCCCCCGCGCCGCTGTACTCCTCGACGTCGCCGCGCTCGCGGATCCAGGCGCCGCGCACCGAGGGCAGCCCGCGGCGCACGTCGGTGCACACCCCCGGGTCGGTGTACGGGCCGCT
>VBHE01000165.1:2036-7441 GCA_005889515.1 Chloroflexota bacterium
GGCCCTGCAGGTGGGCCTTGCGGCTGCCCCGGATCGGGGTGCCGGACGCCGTGCGATCCGCGGCGGGGGCCTCGGCCATCGTCTCGTCTCCTGCTGGTGACCCGCCGGAGACGCGCGGGCGGACGCGGACGGCGGCGCGCACGCTGCGCCCGCTCCTCGGCCGGCCCGCTTTCCCTTCGCTCGTACTAACGAGATCAGGTTCCAGGAGTTGGTGGTCCTGATACCACCTCTCAGCTGCTCGCTCCCCCAGCGGGACGCTATTCGGTTGTGGACTGGGAAGGATACTCCGCCGCCCCTCGCCGTCGACCTGCGATCATCGGTCGAGCCGGCGCGCCGGGCCGGTGGGGGCAGGGAGGAGGCCATGAACTTCGAGCTCAGCGGGGAGGACGCCGCCTTCCGCGACGAGGTGCGGGCCTGGTTCGCCGATCACCGCGAGCAGATCGAGCACACCCGCGCCGTCGACTGGGAGGCGGGCGGCGAGGCCTTCGAGCGCTACCGGGCCTGGGAGCGCGCCCTCTTCGAGGCCGGCCTCGGCGCGGTCACCTGGCCGGTGGAGTACGGCGGCCGCGGCGCCTCGATGGTGCAGCAGGCGATCCTCAACGAGGAGTACACACTCGCCGACGCGCCGAACCGCATCAACCGGCTCGGGCTGGGCCTGCTCGGCCCCACCCTCATGGTCTACGGCACCCCCGAGCAGAAGGCCCGCCACCTCCCCCGCATCCTCGCCTGCGACGAGATCTGGTGCCAGGGGTACAGCGAGCCCAACGCCGGGAGCGACCTCGCCTCGCTGCGCACCCGCGCCGTCCGCGAGGGCGACGAGTTCGTCGTCAACGGCCAGAAGATCTGGACCTCGCTCGGCCGCTTCGGCGACTGGATCTTCACCCTGGTGCGGACCGACCCCGCGGCGCCCAAGCACAAGGGGATCACGTTCCTGCTCGTCGACATGCACAGCCCCGGGATCGAGGTGCGGCCGCTGATCCAGATCGACGGCAGCGCACGCTTCGCCGAGGTGTTCTTCACCGACGTGCGGGTTCCGGTCGCCAACGTGGTGGGCCGCGTCGACGACGGGTGGACGGTGGCCATGGCGCTCCTCGGCTTCGAGCGCGGCGGCGGCCTCTACGGCCCGGCGCTCTTCAACCGCATCCTCCGCGACGTGGTCGAGCTCTCCCGCCGCGAGCCCCGCGGCGAGGGCGTCGCCGCCGACGATCCCGACGTGCGCCGCCGGGTCGCCCAGTCCTACATCGAGACCCGGGTGTACGAGCTCACGGTGCAGCGCGCGCTCACCCGCCTCGCCCGTGGCGAGGCCCCCGGCCCCGAGGCCTCGCTGAACAAGCTCTACTGGTCGGAGATGAAGGTGCGGCTCGACGAGCTCGCCCTCGACATCCTCGGCCCCCGCGCCGAGCTCGGACCCGGCTCGCCACAGGCGGAGAACGACGGCGGCTGGTACGGCGACTACCTGTACGCGCGGGCGAGCACGATCTTCGCCGGGACCTCCGAGGTGCAGAAGAACATCATCGCCCAGCGCGTGCTGGGCCTCCCTCGCGAGTAGGCGACGGCATGGACTTCGACTTCTCCTCCGAGCAGTACCTGCTGCGCGACACGGTGCGCGACCTGCTGCGCCGCGAGTGCACCCCCGGGGCGGTGCGCGCCGCCTGGGCATCGGAGAGCGGCCGCTCGCCGGAGCGCTGGCGGAAGCTCGCCGACCTCGGGGTCGTCGGCCTCACCGTCGCCGAGGAGCACGGCGGCGCCGGAATGGACGAGGTCGACCTCGTCCTCATCCTCGAGGAGGCGGGTCGCTCGCTTCTCCCCGAGCCCCTCCTCGAGACCACCGCCGTCGGCGCGCCGCTGCTCGCCCGCAGCGGCTCGGACACGCTCCGCGCCGAGTGGCTGCCGCGGATCGCCGCGGGCGACGCCACCGTCACCGTCGGACTGGCAGGCTCGCCGTACGTCGCCGACGCCACCGCCGACCTGGTCGTGCTCGAGCGTCAGGGCGCGCTCCATGCGGTGACCCAGGACCGGCTCACCCTGCAGCCGCTGCGGTCGGTCGATCGCGCCCGCCGGCTCTTCTCGGTGACCGCCGAGCTCGGCGACGACACCCTCCTCTCCACCTCCGCCGCGGTTGCGCGCTGGGCCTTCGACCACGCCGCCGCGGCGACCGCCGCCGAGCTCGTCGGCGTCGCCGGGGCGATGCTCGACATGACCGTCGCCTACGTGAAGCAGCGCGAGCAGTTCGGCCGGCGCATCGGCTCCTTCCAGGCGGTGCAGCACAAGCTCGCCGAGACCCTGCTGCTCGTCGACTCGGCGCGATCCGCCGTGTACTACGCGGCCTGGGCGCTCGCCAACGACACCCCGGACGCGAGCATCGCGGCGAGCGTCGCCAAGGCATACGCCTCCGACGCCGAGCGGCGCGCCAACGCCGAGGCGCTGCAGCTCCACGGCGGCATCGGCTTCACCTGGGAGCACGACCTCCACCTCTGGCTCAAGCGCGGCAAGGCCCTCGAGCTCCAGTACGGGGATGCCGACCTCCACCGCCGCCGCATCGCCGACTGGATCTACGCCACCGCCGGGTAGCCGCTCGGCGGCCTGGGCGCCGCGCTGTCAGGCGGGGAGCTGCGCGGGACCGTGCTGCAGCTCGGTGTCCATGGGGTAGAGGCCGGCGTCGAGGATGCGCCGCGCGACCGGCCGCAGCGGATCGCGTACCCGGTGCGTGCGGCGGTGCGGCGTCGCCGCAACGTGTCCTTCCGGCTGGCGCGGGTGACCGGTGTCGACCTCGAGGCGCGCCGCCTCGACACCACCGCGGGCGACCTCGACTACGACCACCTCGTCGTCGCCGCGGGGGCCGTGAACAACTACTTCGGGGTGGACTCGGCGGAGGAGCACGCCCACGGCCTCAAGTCGCTCGGCGAGGCGCTGGCGGTCCGCAACCACCTGCTCTCCTGCTTCGAGCGCGCCGCCTGGACCGAGGACCCGGTGGCCCGGCGACGCCTCCACACCGTGGTCCTGGTGGGCGGTGGCGCCACCGGCGTCGAGCTCGCCGGGGCGGTGAGCGAGCTCGTCCACCTCGTCCTCCGCAAGGACTTCCCCGACCTCGACCTCGGCGAGGTGGACATCGTCATCGTCGAGGGGGGCGACACCGTGCTCGGCGCCTTCGCGCCGTCGCTGCAGCGCTCCGCGATCCGCAGCCTCGAGCGCAAGGGCGTGCGCCTCGCCTTCGGCGCCCAGGTGGCGGTCGTCGACGAGAACGGGGTCACCCTGCGCGACGGGGGCCGGATCGAGGCGGCCACGGTGGGCTGGCCGAGCCCGACCGCCAGGGACGGGTGGCGGTGGGACCGACGCTCCAGCTCCCCGGCCATCCCGAGGTGTTCGTGATCGGCGACCTCGCCAGGGTTCTCGACGGCCGCGGCCGCCCCCTCCCCCAGCTCGCCCCGGTGGCGATGCAGCAGGCGAAGCACGTGGCTGCCGGCATCGCGGGCTCGCTGCGGGGCGAGGCGCCGAGGCCGTTCCGCTACCGCGACAAGGGCACGATGGCGACGATCGGCCGCAACGCCGGCATCGCCCAGCTCGGCCCGGTGCGGCTCGGAGGGTTCCTCGGCTGGGTCACCTGGCTCTTCGTCCACCTGATGCTCCTGGTCGGGTTCCGCAGCCGCATCGTCGCCCTCCTGAACTGGGCGTGGGACTACGTCGTCTACGACCGGCCGGTGCGCCTCATCGCCGCCCCGACCGGCCACGACCCCGACGACACCGGGAAGATCTGAGGGGCGCGCAGGCTTCGGCCTCCTCCCCCGTTGCACCCTCGTGAGGCTCCCGTTCGTCCGCGCGTACCCCCCGGAGGCGCCGCGTCGGTGACAATGGCCCGCGAGATGAGCGCTGAGGTCACCCCTGTCCCGGCCGCCAACCCCGAGACGACCGGCTTCAAGGTCGGCAAGGGCGACGTCGCCTGCGTCGGGCCGATCCTCGGCCACAACCTCTGGCTGCTCTTCTCGACGCCGATCGGACCGTCGCTGCTCGGCCCCCACCCACTGCTCCTGTCCTTCCTGCGCGGCAGCCTCCCGGCGATGATCACCACCGGCGCGGTGGCGCACCGCGGCGACTTCCCGCTGCCCCTGGCGGTGATCGCCCCGCTCTTCATCCTCTGCTTCTCCGACCCCTTCTACTACTGGGCGGGGATGCGCTACGGGCGCCCGATCATCGAGTACCTGACCGGGCCCAGCCCGCGAGCCCAGCGCCGGATGGCGTGGGCGGAACGCATGTTCGCGAGATGGGGCGCGCCGATGGTCTTCCTCGCCTACTTCATCCCCTTCCTGCCCCAGTGGCTCTGCCTCGTCGCCGCGGGTGAGATCCGGATGAAGATCTGGATGGTGGCGCTCGCCGACGGTCTCGGCGCGATCTGCTTCGTGCTCTGCTACGTCCTGCTCGGCTGGTTCATCGGCCACCCCGCGATCGAGCTGGCGAACACCATCTCGCACTACGGCCTGTGGCTGACGATCGCGCTCATCGTCGTGGTCTTCGTGTTCAGCTTCCGCCGGGCCATGGCCCAGCAGGCTCTGCAGGTCCAGCCCCCCGCCTAGTCCTCCCCGGCGAGGGCGCGCACGAGGCGGGCGGCGTCCACCGTTCCCAGCCCGGTCGCGAGGTCGTAGCCGGCGACGGCGTCGTACCCCTTCACGGTGAGCATCACCGGCGCCTTGCTCGCGCAGGCGGCCTGGCAGAAGGTCAGGCTGTTGTTGCCACCGACGACGTCGTCGATGCCGGAGCGCTGCCTGTGGGCGAGCTCGTAGAGGCGGTCGTGGAGCAGGCCGCCTGGTCGGCGATGGCGACGACCCCGGCGAAGAGCGGGGTCGCCTCGCTCGTCCCGCCGACGAGGTGCCAGCCGCCGGCCGAGGCGTGGGGGTTGGGGAAGCTGTAGTAGAAGACCACCGCGCCGTCGATCGCCGCGCTCATGCTGATGTCGGGGGTTCCCCGCCACTCACCGACGACGCCGCTCACCCGGTCCTGGAAGTCGGGACGCTCGAAGATGGTCGACACCCCTCCCCCGCCGGCGCCGTCGCCGTCCACGTCGGTCCAGACGTTGTCGGGAGAGCGCCGGTTGCCCGCGGCGTCGAGGTCGAGCCGGGTCCCCCCCACCGACGTGACGAGCGGATCCGAGGAGGGCCAGGAGTTCACCCGGGTCGGGTAGCAGCAGCTCTGGTCGAGGTGCTGGTCGGTGGCACCGTTGTCGCCGGCGGCGCCCAGGACGGTGACGCCGTGCTCGGCCGCGTTCTTGAAGGCGGAGCGCAGGCCGAGGAGCGCCGCGGCCGAGGGGAACGTCTCCTCGGTGGCGCCGAAGCTCATCGAGATGACGTCGGCGAGGTGATGGTCGACGACGAAGTTCTCGGCGCGGACGATCTCGGGGAAGCCGGTGATCCCCT
>VBHE01000165.1:7509-12570 GCA_005889515.1 Chloroflexota bacterium
TCGAGGGTCGTCTCCTCGGCCCAGCCGACCATGTCGGCGTCGTTGGCGTTGAAGGCCGGGGGAGCGCCCGCCGGATGGATGATGACCAGCGCCGGCGGATCCGGCAGGCCGAGGGTGGCATCGAAATGGTGCAGGTCGGCCTCGATCGTCGGCGACCCGAAGGAGTCGATGAGCGCGATGGTCCGCCCCCGCCCGTCGAGGCCCTTCGCGAGCAGCGGGTCCACGCCGTACGCGTGCTGGAGCTGCGCCGGCCGGTAGCAGGCGCGCTCGAGGTTGGTACGGCACCACGCGGTGTCGGGCGGGAAGGTGAGCGACTGGCGGGTCACGTGTCCGCTCACCGCGGGCCGCGGGGCCGTCGCGGTCCGCGGCGGCGACGTCGCGGCGGTGTGCGCGGCGGAGAGGGCGGCGAGCAGTGCGCCGGCGCCGAGGAGGGCGGCACGTGGCCTCGAGGTCATCGCGTTCTCCGGAGGGCTGACGTCGGAACCGGACGGATGATAGGGAGCGCGGGGGGTGCTGCCGCCAGTCTGACGCGTCGCTCAGGAGGGGGGCGCGAACGCACTGCGCGCAGCTGATGTGAATGCGCACGTGATGATCACTTAGTAGGATGGCGTCGCTATCATCTCTGGGCGCCACCGCGCCCGTTCAACCGCGCCATCGCCACACCATCTCAGGTGACCCGGGTGATGACGTACGTTTCACCACATACAGGGGGTTCACTTTGCGCCCGTGCGGTGCGACAATCCCGCCCCCATCCCTCCGGCTCGAGGAGACCCCACATGGCAGCTCCTCCGACCCTTCCCCGCTCTGGACAGAGCGCCCCTCCCGAACCGGCCTATGTGCGCCTCGCCTCCTGTCCCCAGTGCTCGGGGCGGCGGCGGGTGCTGGTCGAGGTGGGCGGGGACCTGCGCGGGCGCTGTCTCGGCTGCGGCGCCGAGCTGATCGTCCCCCTGGCCACCGAGCGCACCGGCCGCATGCGCGTCGTCGGACGCGCGGGCCAGGGCGTGGTGGAGATCGGCGCGGACGACTGAGCCCCACCGCCCCGGGACCGGCGCCGCCATGACACTGGCCGTCGGCACCTCGGGATGGCAGTATCGCGACTGGCGCGGACGCTTCTACCCGGAGCGCCTCGCCCAGTCGCAGTGGCTGGAGCACTACGCGGCGCGCTTCGCCACGGTCGAGGTCAACAACGCCTTCTACCGGCTGCCTGCCGCCACCACGTTCGAGCGGTGGCGGGCGCGCACCCCCGCGGACTTCGTGATCGCGGTGAAGGCGAGTCGCTACCTCACCCACATCCGCCGGCTCCGCGAGCCGGCGGACCCCGTGGCGCTCCTGCTCTCACGGATGGAGCCGCTCGGCGTCCGCCTCGGGCCGGTGCTCCTGCAGCTCCCGCCGAGCCTCCACGCCGAGCCGGCGCGCCTCGACGAGACGCTCCGCTGCTTTCCCCGCGGGGTGCGCGTCGCCGTGGAGCTGCGCCACCGTTCCTGGTTCACGGACGAGGTGCGCGCCCTCCTCGAGCGCCATGGTGCCGCGCTCTGCCTGGCCGACCGCGACTCCCGTCCGGTGGCGCCACTCTGGCGCACCGCGGACTGGGCGTACCTGCGCCTGCACTCCGGGCGCGGAGCCGATGCGCCGGGATACGGCGACACCGCGCTGCGGTCGTGGGCGCAGCGCCTCGCGGAGCTCTGGGGCCCGGAGGTGGACGGGTTCGTCTACTTCAACAACGACCAGCGTGCGTGCGCGGTGCGCGACGCGGTGCGCTTCGCGACGATCGCCCGGCGGGCGGGGCTCGGCGCCACCCGCGTCCCCGGCGCCACCGAGGTCGCGAGCGCCTGCGCCTGAGCCTTGGCTACGGTTCGACCCGCTGGTGGCCGGCGTAGACGTTCATCGTGCCGTCACGGAGGAAGCCGACCAGGGTCATGCCCGCCTCCTCGGCGAGCTCGATGGCCAGGCTCGACGGCGCCGACACCGCGGCGAGCACCGGGATGCCGGCGAGCAGCGCCTTCTGGGCGAGCTCGAAGCTGGCGCGGCCGGATGCGAGGATGAGGTGGGAGCGCAGCGGCAGCCGGCCGTCGGTGGCCGCCCAGCCGATGACCTTGTCGAAGGCGTTGTGACGGCCGACGTCCTCGCGGACGCAGCGGAGGTCGCCGTCCGCGGTGAAGAGCGCGGCGGCGTGGAGGCCACCGGTGCGCTCGAAGACGCGCTGTGCCTCGCGCAGCCGCTCGGGGAGGCGGCCGAGCACCGCGGCGGAGACGCGCACCGGGTCGCCGGCGACGTCCCACTGCGCGCGGGTGCGGACCGCGTCGAGGCTGGCCCGCCCGCAGAGGCCGCACGACGAGCTGACGTAGAAGGCCCGGGCGCGCTCGCGGTCGAAGGGCGGCGCCGACGCGGTGAGCTCGACCTCGAGGAGGTTGCGCTCGCCGCCCTCGGCGGCCTCGCAGGTGCGGATCGAGGCGATCTGGGCGGCGCCCTGGATCACCCCCTCGGTGACCAGGAAGCCCACCGCGAGGTCGAAGTCGTGCCCCGGGGTCCGCATCGTCACCGCCACCGGTACGCCGCCGACCCGGATCTCCATCGGCTCCTCGACGACCACCGAGTCGGTGGTCCACGAGCGGCCCTCGGGTGAGAGGCGCAGCAGCCTCCGCCGGCCACTCGCCGCCGCGGACATCAGCCGCCGCCCGCCTCGGCGATCCCCGGGGGCGGGAGCAGGATGCCGCTCGGGCGGGGATGCTGGCCGGTGGCGCGGCGCCAGAGCGGCAGCACCCGGTCCTCGACGAGCCTCCAGCTCGCCACGACGCGCCGGCGCTCCTCCTCGGCGAGCGGCGGCGGCGCCGGCAGCGTCTCCCCGTCGAGCCACGCCCGCGCCGCCCGGCGACCGAGCTCCAGAGAGCCGCCGAGGTTGGTGAAGTCGAGCACCCCGCCGAGAGCGCCCATCTCGACCAGGTGGAGGGGCACGCCTGCGGCCGCGGCCGCGGCCAGCGAGCGGCGGCGCTGATGCAGCTGCGCGACCAGGGTGGCGCGATCGACGATGGCGCCGAGCCCGATCGGGACCCGGGTCAGCTCCGAGGTGCTGGCGTCGACGAGGATGATGGTCCGCGCTCCGCGGCGGACCGCCTCGTTGACCCCGAAGTTGTCGATAACTCCGCCGTCGAGGAACAGCCGGTCCTCGAGGGCGACCGGCGGCAGCACGGTGGGGATCGCCGACGAGGCGCGCACCGCCTCGGCGACGGGACCGCGGTCGAAGTAGACGAGGTCGCCGCTGAGCAGGTCGGTGGCGCCGACCGCGAGGGGGATCTGCAGGTCGTCGAAGCTGAGCCGCCCCAGCGCGCGGTGGAGGAGGTGCTCGATCCGGCTCGCGGAGAGCGCCGCGCTCCGGCGCCAGGCGATCGCGCCGGCGTAGCCCAGCAGCATCCCACGCATCACCCGCCGCACCTCGGGGTCGGTCCACCAGTGCTGCAGCGCCCGGGCGTTCTCGACCTCGGGGTGCGCCGCCAGCCAGGAGCCGTTCCAGGCGCCGATCGAGGTCCCGACGATCAGGTCGGGGCGCAGGCCGGCGGCGACGAGCTCGATGACCGCGCCCGCCTGGGCCGCGCCGCGTGCCCCTCCGCCGCTGAGGCAGAGTGCCAGCGGGCGCCGCAGGGAGTCGAGGAGCAGGGGCCCGGTCGGCGGGATGGCGCTCATCGTCCGAGCCTACACCGAGCCGCTCGAAGGCCGCGTCGCGGCCCGATCACGTAGCGAACCGGATGTGCAGGGGCCTCCATGGGATAGAAACGGCCGAACCCCTGTGTTCCTTGCCCGGCGCGTCCTGAGGCCGACCCCGCGTGAGGGTCGCGGGCTACCGCGGCGGGACGGGCACGTCGACCACCGTGAAGTGGGTGACCTTGTCGACGCTGCGTCCGTCGATGCGGGCGCGGACGTGGTGAGGACCGCTGCGCTCGAAGGCCATGGTCACCGGCACGGCGAAGAGGGCGCGCTGATCGGTGCCCTTGATCGCATGGGGATGGCGCCCGACGAGCAGCTGGCCGGCGACCTCCGCGAGCGGGCGGTTGTCGTCGTCCTCGACGCTGATGCGCACGATCAGCGGCTGGTCGGTCTCGTTCCAGTCGACGAGGAACCCGGCGGCGATGGCGAACTGGGAGATCGGGAGCGGACTGCCCGGCGGCGGGTTCTGGAGGACCTGGCGCTGGTGGTGGGTCCAGGCGCCGCCGAGGAGGTGGAGCTTGCTGTCCGGCGAGACCTGCGCCGCGTCGCAGAGGATCAGGAAGTCGACGGAGGTCGGCATGGGCGGGATTGTCGGGGATGGAGGTGATCGGATGGCTCGGGATCAGGTCGAGCAGCTGGGGTGGCAACTCGGCATGGGCCGCCGGCGGTTGGACCACCGTCTCACGGGGCTCGGCGATGCCGAGTACCTCTGGGAGCCGGTGCACGGGTGCTGGAACGTCCGGCGGAGGGCCGAGGCGGCGAGCCCGCACCCGATGGGTCGCGACGAGTGGGTCTTCGACTACGACGAGGAGCAGCCGAGCCCTGCGCCCGTCACCACCATCGGCTGGCGGCTGATGCATCTCACCGATGTCGTCGGGAGCTACCACGCATTCCTCTTTGGCGATGGCACCCTCGAGCAGCACTGGCTCGAGGTGGCGCCCACCGCGGAGCTCGGCCTCTCGGTCTGGGGCGAGCACATCGGACGCTTCATCTCCGCGCTCGAGGGAGACACCGACGCGAACCTCATGCGGTCGGTTCGGATCCCGTGGTGGCCGGCCGACGCTCCGCGCTGGCGGGTGGTGGCGAACGTCGCCATCGAGGTGCACCACCACGGCGCCGAGATCGCCGTTCTGCGCGACCTCCGCAGGGCAGCCGTCGACACCGAGAAAAGTGTGGCGCGCCCAGGAGGATTTGAACCCCCGCGCACGGATCCGTAGTCCGCTGCTCTATCCGGGCTGAGCTATGGGCGCGCGCTGCCACCGGCGCGGTGGGAGCGGAGTCTACACCCCCCCGACCGGGCCACGCCCCCGGGGCGAGGCCGTCCGCAGGAGCCGAGGGGGCACAATCCACCGGTCCACCCGC
>VBHE01000165.1:12662-15095 GCA_005889515.1 Chloroflexota bacterium
TGCCACCGAGTCCTGGACCTGTGTCACCGGCTCCGACACCCTGGCGGTCGTCGTCTCCGGGCCGGGCGCCGAGCGGGCCCGCCAGGCGGCCTCCTTCTGGATGCCCCGCGCCCGCCAGGTGGTCGTGCTCGGCGCCGGGCCGTCGACCGGGCTGGTCCGGCCGCCAGCGGTGGTGCTCGACGGCGACCCCCGGCTCCGCCTGCGCGCGGGCCAGGGAGCCCGCGCCGGGGTCGAGGTGCTCGACGGTCGGGTCGGACACGTCGAGGCGCACGTCCACACCGCCTACGCATGGGAGAGCCTCGCCGCCGCGGGGTACGCCTCGGTGAGCGCCCAGCTCGACCCCTGGCGCGAGGCCGCCGCCGCGGTCGGGGGCACCGTCCTCGTCTGCCACGGGGTGCACGAGCAGGTCGAGGCTCCGGAGCGGCTGGTCGCGGCCGCCGCCCGCGACGATCGGGGCTGGGGACAGCTCGAGGCCCTGGTCCAGCCCGGGGTGCGCCGGCTGCGAGAGGTCGCGGCCGGGGTGACCGACGCGGCCGCCCACTGCGCGGTGGCCGCGGTCCTGGGGCCGGCGCGGAACTAGGAGCCGGGGTCAGGCGGCGCGGAGCGCCTCGATCGGCGCCATTCGCGCCGCCCGGACCGCGGGGAACACGCCGAAGGCCACCCCGATGGCTGCGGAGATCATCACGCCGATGACCGCGACCCCCGGGACGAAGACGGTGGACATGGTCGTGAACCGCGGGAGGAGCACGGTGGCGAGACCACCGAGGAGGACTCCGAGCAGGCCGCCCCCAGCGCTGAGGGTCGCCGACTCGATGAGGAACTGGCGCAGGATGTCCACGCGCTTGGCGCCCACCGCCTTGCGGAGGCCGATCTCCGCGACGCGCTCGGTGACGGACACCAGCATGATGTTCATCACCCCGATCCCGCCGACGAGGAGGGCGACTCCGGCCACACCGGCGAGGAGGAGAGTGAGCGCCGCGCTCGTCGCGTCCAGCGTGTCGAGGATCTGCTGCTGGGTGGTGATCTTGAAGTCGGCCTGGGACGGATCGGTGATGTGGTGGGTCTGCAGGAGGAGGCTCTCGACCTCCTGACGCGCCGAGTCGATGCTGTCGCGGCTGGTGGCGCTGATGGTGATGCGCTGCACGCTGGTCAGCATGTTGTTGTTCCCGGCCGTCACCGCGCCCACGGTGACGGGCGCCGCCGCCCCGGGGGGCTGGGGAACGATCGACGCCGGTGCGCTGAAGGTCTGCTGGGCGGTGGTGACCGGCACGAGGACGAAGTCGTCGGGATTGAATCCCCCGGTCGCCCCCACGACGGAGAGGATCCCGATCACGCGGAAGGGCGCCTTCTGGATGACGATGGTGTTGTCGAGGGCGTTTCCGTCGGGGAAGAGACTGTCCGCGGTGGTCTGGCCGATGACGGCGACGTGGGCGGAGTTCCTGACGTCCCCGTCGGTGAACATCGAGCCGACGCCGATGTACCGGGCATAGGCCTCGAGGACCGACGCGGTCGATCCGACGACCGGGGACATCCAGGTGCGCGACCCGGCCTTCATGATCACGTTGCTGTGGGTGATCAGCGGTGCCACGGCGAGGATGTCGGGCGCCACCGCGGGGTTGGAGAGCGCCTCGACGTCGTCCATCGTCAGGGTGGTCCGTGCGCCGAGGCCCTGACTGATCCCGTTGACGACCACCGTCCCCGGGGTGACGGTGATGAGGTTGGTCCCGAGCCGGGTGATGCCCTTGCCGATGGTCGTCCTCGTGCCCGTGCCGATGCCCACGGTGACGATCAGCGCACCGACGCCGATCAGGATTCCAAGGGAGGTGAGCAGCGACCGCATCCGGTTGCCCCGGACCGCCCGGAGCCCGCTGACCATCGTCTGCAGCAGGCTCATCCGCCCGCTCCACGCCGGACATCCACCATCATCGCCCGCCCCCCGCTACGCCGGTCCCCGCCCGGCCTCGCCCGCCACAAGTGTCGCAGGTGACGTAGGCGAGCACCAGTGCGTTCGATGTCGTGCGCACGGCTGTTCGGGCGCCGGCGCGGGGAGGCCGGTCCCCCCGGCGGGTGGGGCTCCCTCCCCCGTCGCGCCCGGCTCAGGGCCACCCTCACGACCACCGCCGCGGCGCGTGCATGGAAGTGGCCACTGCCGCCATCATGAGCTGGCGACACGTGGACGCCGGACGCGCGCGGGCAGTCCGGAGGCGGACGATCGCGGAGGACGGAGATGTCGGTCACCGGGAAGACCTCGGAGCAGGTCACGGCCAGCTCGGACCTCGCCCTCGTCGGCGAGCTCGGCAAGCAGCTGCGGGTCGATGGCATCCGCGCCAGCACCAGGGCGGGGTCGGGGCACCCGACCTCGAGCATGTCGGCATCCGATCTCATCGCGGTGCTCGCCGCCCGCCACCTGCGCTACGACTGGTCGAATCCGAA
>VBHE01000165.1:15237-27275 GCA_005889515.1 Chloroflexota bacterium
GCCACCGGCTCGCTCGGGCAGGGCCTCCCCATCGCAGTGGGCGTCGCCCTCGCCGGCAAGTACCTCGACAGGCTCCCGTACCACGTGTGGACGCTGTGCGGGGACAGCGAGCTCGCCGAGGGCTCGGTCTGGGAGGCGCTCGACAAGGCGTCGGAGTACCGGCTCAACAACCTCTGCGCCATCTGCGACATCAACCGCCTCGGCCAGCGCGGCCCCACCGAGCACGAGTGGGACATGGACGTCTACCGGGCGCGGTTCGAGTCCTTCGGCTGCCGCGCGATCGTCATCGACGGCCATGACCTCGAGCAGGTCGACCGTGCACTCGCCGAGGCACGCGCCGAGCGGGAGCGGCCGGTCGCCATCCTCGCCCGCACCAAGAAGGGCTCCGGGGTCACCGAGGTCGAGGACCTCGAGGGCTGGCACGGGCGGGCGCTGCCCGCGGAGATGGCGGAGCGCGCCATCATCGAGCTCGGCGGGATCCGCGACCTGCGGGTGGCGACCAACCCGCCGGAGCCGGGCACGCCGGCGATCACCCGTGGGGGCGGGAAGGTCGAGCTCCCCACCTACGAGCTCGGCGCCAAGGTGGCGACCCGCAAGGCCTACGGCGACACGCTGCGCGCGCTGGGAGCGCGTCCCGAGGTGGTCGTGCTCGACGCCGAGGTGAGCAACTCCACCCACGCGGAGGAGTTCAAGAAGCCGCGGTGGGGATGAGCGTGCGCGGCTACGTGCCCTTCGCGTCGACGTTCGCCGCCTTCTTCACCCGCGCCTTCGACTTCGTCCGCATGGCGAGCATCTCGGAGGCGAACATCCGGCTGAGCGGCTCCCACGCGGGCGTGGAGATCGGCGCCGACGGCCCCTCGCAGATGGCGCTCGAGGACCTGGCGATGATGCGCGCGGTGCGCGGCTCCACCGTCCTCTATCCCTCCGACGGCAACTCGGCGGCGCAGCTGGTGGGGCTGATGGCGGACACCGACGGCATCGTCTACATGCGCACCACCCGCGGCGCCTACCCGGTGATCTACCCCCCGGGCGAGAGCTTCGCGGCCGGCGGCTCGAAGGTCGTGGTCTCGCACGACGACGACACCGTCGCCCTGATCGGCGCCGGGGTCACCCTCCACCTGGCGCTCGCCGCCGCGGCGGAGCTCGAGAAGGCGGGCGTGAGGGCGCGGGTCATCGACCTCTACTCGGTGAAACCGGTCGACACCGCGACCCTGCGGGAGGCCAACCGGGTGACCGGCGGCCGCCTCGTCGTCGTCGAGGACCACCATCCCGAGGGCGGGCTCGGCAGCGCCGTGCTCGAGGCCCTCGCCCAGGAGGCCCGGCCGCCGCGCGTCGTCCAGCTCGCCGTCCGCGGCCTGCCGGGATCGGGCACCCCCGAGGAGCTGCTGGCGGCTGCGGGGATCGACACCGCGGCGATCGTCGCCGCCGCCCGGCGCCTCGCCGGCAAGGACTGAGAACGACGCCAACCTGAGACGATAGCGACATGAATGAGAACCCCCTCCGCGCGCTCACCGGGCACGGCCAGAGCGTCTGGCTGGACTTCATCAGCCGCGAGCTGGTGACCACCGATCAGCTGAGGAACCTCATCGCCAACCGGGCCGTCACCGGGATGACGAGCAACCCGACGATCTTTCAGAAGGCGGTCGCCGAGGGCGATCAGTACGACGCGCAGCTGCGCGAGCTGGTGAGGGCGGGCGTGACCTCGGCCGACGACCTCTTCGTCGAGCTCGCCGTCGCCGACATCCGCAACGCCGCCGACACCCTGGGCGCCGTCCACGAGAGCACCGGGGGCGGCGACGGCTTCATCAGCCTCGAGGTCGCCCCCGACCTCGCCGACGACACCGAGGCGACGATCGCCGCGGCCAGGGACCTCTGGGGCAGGGTGGACCGGCCCAACCTGATGATCAAGGTCCCGGCGACGCCCGCCGGCATCCCCGCCATCGAGCGGCTCATCGCCGACGGGCTGAACATCAACGTCACCCTCATCTTCGCGCTCAGCGCCTACGAGACCGTCGCCGAGGCGTACATCCGCGGGCTCGAGCGCCGCGCCGCCGCGGGCCAGACCCTCCACAACCGCTCGGTGGCGTCGTTCTTCGTCAGCCGCGTCGACACCGCCGTCGACAGGCTCCTCGAGGAGCGGCTGGCGCAGCGGCCCGATGACGCCGAGCTCCGCTCGCTCCTCGGCACTGCGGCGATCGCCAACGCAAAGATCGCCTACGAGGCGTTCGAGCGGATCTTCCGCGGCGAGCGCTTCGCGGCGCTGCGCGCGGCGGGCGCGGCCGTGCAGCGGCCGCTGTGGGCGAGCACGAGCTCGAAGAACCCCGCGTATCGCGACGTCGTCTACGCGGAGGAGCTGATCGGTCCCGACACCGTCGACACCATGCCGCTCGCCACCATCGAGGCGTTCGCCGACCACGGCGAGGTCCGGGGCGACACCGTGCGCGAGGACTACTCCGGCGCCCACGGGGTCATCGAGCGGCTGCGCGCCGTCGGCATCGAGATCGACACCGTCACCCAGCAGCTGCTCGAGGCCGGGGTCGAACAGTTCGCCGACTCCTACAACGAGCTCATCCACGGGATCGCCGAGAAGGTCGACGCCCTCCACGGCGGCCTCACTGCGCAGCGGCGCTGATGGAGCTGGGCACCCGGGCGCCGGCGCAGGCGCAGGCGAACCCCCTGCGCGAGGGGCTGCGCCTCGAGCGCACCCCCGCGCCCTGTGCGCTGGTGATCTTCGGCGCCAGCGGCGACCTGACCCGGCGAAAGCTGGTCCCCGCGCTCTACGCGCTGAGCGTCCAGGGCCTGCTCCCCGCCGGCTTCACCGTGGTCGGCGCCGCCCGCTCCGAGGGGACCGACGAGGGGTTCCGCGCCTCCCTGCGCCAGGCGGTCGAGCGGCACGGACGTCTCCCGGTCACCGACCTGCAGTGGGCCTCGTTCGCCGAGGGCGTCCGCTACGCGCGGGTCGACCTCGACGACCCCGAGGGGCTGGCGCCGCTGCGCACCGTGCTCGAGGAGGTCGACCTCGAGCGGGGCACCGCCGGCAACCGGGTCTACTACCTGAGCATCCCGCCGAGCGGCATCGCCAACGTCGCCCGGCGGCTCGGCGAGGCGGGGATGACCACCCCGCCGGCGCAGAGCGGCTTCGTGCGGCTGATCGTGGAGAAGCCGTTCGGCCGCGACCTCACCACCTCACGCGCGCTCGACGAGGACCTGCACCGCCACTTCGACGAGTCGCAGATCTACCGCATCGACCACTACCTCGGGAAGGAGACGGTGCAGAACCTGCACGGCTTCCGGTTCGCCAACGGGATCTTCGAGCCGGTGTGGAGCCGGCAGTACATCGACCACGTCCAGATCACCGTCGCCGAATCGATCGGCGTCGAGGGACGAGGCGGCTACTACGAGGAGTCGGGCGCGCTGCGCGACATCGTCCAGAACCACATCATGCAGCTGGTCGCGCTCGTCGGCATGGAGGCGCCGGCGGACTTCAGCCCCGAGACGGTGCGCGACGAGAAGGTGAAGCTGCTCCGCGCCATCCGCCCGATCCATCCCGACGACGCGCTCGACACCACGGTGCGCGGCCAGTACGGCGCGGGCTGGATCGACGGCGAGCAGGTGCCCGGGTATCGTGAGGAGCCGGGGGTCTCCGACGCCTCGCTGCGCGAGACCTTCGTCGCGCTCAAGCTCGACATCGACAACTGGCGCTGGGCGGGCACGCCCTTCTACCTGCGCACCGGCAAGCGCCTGCCCCGCCGCGCCACGGAGGTGGCCATCCAGTTCCGCCGCGTTCCCCACTCGCCCTTCGGCGGCCAGCTCGCGTCTCCCGCCGGCGCGCCCGTGGCGGGCGCGATCGACCCCAACCTGCTGGTGGTGCGCATCCAGCCCGACGAGGGGATCACCCTGCGGTTCAACGCCAAGGTGCCGGGGCAGGCGATGCGCATCCGCACCGTGAACATGGACTTCCTCTACGGGAGCTCGTTCCTCACCGAGTCGCCGGAGGCCTACGAGCGGCTGCTGCTCGACTGCATGCTCGGCGACGCCACCCTCTTCGCCCGCGAGGACGAGGTCGAGGAGGCGTGGCGGCTGTGCACCGCGGTGCTCGACGGTTGGCGCGCCCACCCGCCGAGCGTCGACGAGTTGCCCGACTACGAGGCCGGGACCTGGGGGCCGAAGGCGGCGCACGACCTGCTTGCCCGCGACGGCAGGTCCTGGCGGCGACCCTGACCGTGTCCGCCGCAGCGCTGGAGACGGTGCGCTCCGGCCACGTCAGCGGGCTCCACGCGGTGACCAGCGCGCTCGCCGAGATGCGCGGGTCGATGCTCAGGGCGGGGGGCGACGACACCCGCGGCATGCGCCTCTCGGTGCTCACCCTCGTGGTCGCCTGCGCCGACCGCGCGAGCGCCGAGAAGGCCGGCGAGGTGGTGGAGCGGATGGCCTCCCGACATCCCACCCGGGCGATCGTGCTCGTCGGCGATCCCGACGGACCGGCGAGGATCGAGGCCGACCTCAGCCTCAGCTGCTCGGCGACCGGCGGCCAGCAGGTCTGCATGGAGCTGGTGCGGCTGGAGGTCGGCGGCGAGAGCGCCCGCCACCTGCGCAGCGTGGTCGGTCCGCTGCTCCTCCCCGACGTGCCCGCCCACCTCTGGGTGGTGGGCGCCGCGCCGCTCACCCAGGCGCTGAGCCCGGACGCGCTCGAGCTCTGCGAGCGGATCATCGTCGACAGCGACGCCTACCCCGACCCCGCCGCCACCCTCGCGGCGGTCGCGCTGGTGACGGCGGCGGTGGGTCCCCTTCCCGCCATCGGCGACCTCGCGTGGCGCAGGATCCGGGGCTGGAGGGAGCTGGCCGGCCGGGTGTTCGACACCCCCGAGCTGCGCGGCTTCGTCCAGGGGATCGAGGACGTGGAGGTCCGCTTCGCGGGGACGAGGCCGAGCGCCCAGGCGCTGCTCTTCGGCGGCTGGCTGCGCTCCCGGCTCGACCGGCCCGGATTCCGGCTGCCGTCGATCACCCCCATCCCCGACGGCGGCGAGGACGAGGGCGGCGAGCTGCTCGGGGTCGTCCTCAACGCCTCCCACCGTGACCGCCGCGCACGCATCGAGATCTCCGGCGATGCGACCCGCCGGACCACCGCGGTGTCGGTCGAGGGGGCGATGCGCACCACCTCGGCGACGTGGACGGTCGGGGTCGAGCGACCCGGTATCGTCGCCCTGGTGGGCGCCGAGCTCGAGGAGCAGGGCCCGGACCCGATGTACGCCGCGGCGCTGGTCGCCGCCGTCGGAGAGGCGCGATGACCCCGCCGCTGCCCGGAACCGTGGAGGTGAGCGAGAGCCCGGCTGCGCTCGCCGAGCGCGCGGCGGCCTGGGTCGCGGGCCGCGCCGCCGCCGCGACCGCGGAGGGCGGCGGCTTCGCCATCGCCCTCGCCGGCGGGAGCACCCCGCGCGCGCTCTACCAGCGCCTGGCCGCGCCGCCGTACCGGGACCGGCTCGACTGGGCGCGCTGGTCGGTGTACTTCGGCGACGAGCGCGCCGCGCCGCCGGACGACCCCGAGAGCAACTACCTCCTCGCCCGCCAGACCCTGCTCGAGCACGTGCCCATCCCTCCAGGGCAGGTGCACCGCATGGAGGCGGAGCGTCCCGACCTCGACGCCGCGGCCGCCGCCTACTCGGCGGTGCTCGAGGCGACCCTGCCGCCCGGGCCCGCGGGCGCCCCGCGGCTCGACTGCGTCCTCCTCGGCATCGGCACCGACGGGCACACCGCCTCGCTCTTCCCCGGCGTTCGCGCCCTCGAGGTCGCCGAGGCCTGGGCGACCCGGAGCCTGGCGACCTACGCGCCCTTCGACCGCATCACCGTCACCTTCCCGCTCATCAACGCCGCCGCCGCCGTCGCCTTCCTCGTCACCGGGGAGTCCAAGCGCGCGGCCCTCGCCGGGGTGGTCGCGGGCACCGTGCCCTCCGCCCGGGTGCGGCCCGCCCACGGCGAGCTGCGCTGGTTCCTCGACGCCGTCGCCGCCGGCGGATGAGCGCGACCGTGCAGCCGCTGACGCCGGAGGCGGCGGAGAACGGGGGCAGCTTCGTCCCCCGTCGGGCGCCGACGTCTCCGCAGCGCGCGCGGCTCTGGGACGGGCACCTCAGCGCCGCGTGCTCGCTCGAGGGCGGCGGCGCCCCGGCGTGTCCGGCCTGCCTCGCCGCGGCGCTGCGCCAGCTGAGCCGGGACTTCTGAGGGTGGGCGGGTTGCGCGACAGCCGCACCGAGGCGGGGCTGCGATCCGCCTTCGCCCGCGAGGCCGCGAACAACCGCCGGCTGCTCCACTTCGCCCGGCGCGCCGACATCGAGGGATGGTCGGAGGCGGCGGCGGCGCTGCGCGAGCTCGCCGAGGGATCGACCGGGCACGCGCTCGGGCTGCTCGAGCTGCTCGAGGAGACCGGTGACCCGGTCAGCGGGGCGCCGATCGGCGGCACCGACCAGAACCTCCGCAACGCGCTCGGCACCGAGTCGTACGAGCACGCCGAGATGTTCCCCCGCTACGCCCGGGTCGCGCGCGAGGAGGGGCTGGACGAGGTGGCCGCCTGGTTCGAGCTCCTCGCCGCGGCCGAGGGCGGGCACAGCCGGGCGCTGCGCCAGGCTCTGGGGCCGTCTCCTCCCCGAGACGCCGGCTGAGCGAGCCGCACCCCGGCAGGTGCTGCAACACGCGGCGCTGGTGACTGTCTTCTGAAGTAGGGACGCGCGGCCGCCACCCCCCTGAGACGGCGCTTCCTCGACGGCAACGGCCGGGCTGCAAAGGTCGGCGCCTCGGAAGCACCCTCCGCCAAGGGTGGAGGGGTAGCCGTCGTCAGCGCCGCGCGTCCCCCGCCGGTCTGACCGTCTGGTCGGTCGATGCGGTCGTGGGGGTGCCGGCCGGCGCGCTCGCGACCGAGCTCGCCGGCGGCGCATCCCGCTCGTCCCTACGAGCCGTTGAAGTACTCGTCGGAGCCGATGAACGCGGCCATGACGTTCTCGTCGTGGACGCCGCTCTGCATCGAGTTCACCCAGTAGCTCACGTCGGTCCGGGTGGTGGGGCTGCGGTGCAGGAAGGTGCTGTAGTAGCCGATGACCTTCGCGGTCAGCTGCTCGGTGGAGTCGGTGAACGCGTAGGCGACCTGGGTGAGGCTCCAGCCGTTGTTGAGCGCGTCCATCCAGGAGTTCTTGCCACCCGCGTCCGCGGGCCGGCCGAGCACCGCCTGGTAGAGGGCGTCGAGCCAGCCGCTGTCGGTCCCGCCGCCGGCGTTCGCGTAGAACTCGTCCGAGGAGAGGAACAGCGCCTCGAGCTGCTCATCGGTGGTGTTGCCGCTCTGGATCTGGCCGACCCAGTAGTGCACCCCGTCGGTCTCGCCGGCGCGCTTGAGGATGGTCGAGTACATGCCGTTCACCACGTCGGTGAGGTATTCCTGGGTGTCGGTGAAGGAGAGCGCCACCTGGCCGCGCGAGCCGCCGAAGTTCACGAAGTTGCCGTAGTACTCGACGCCGGCGTCCTCACCGACGCGATGGAGCACGTCGTTGTAGGCGCGGTAGATGAAGCGGCTGAGCTGGCCCGGGCCCGGGGTGCCGGGGGTGCCGTTGCCGATGACCAGGGTTCCGGTGCACGAGATCAGCGAGTTGGGGTCGGTGACCGTGACCTTCTTGCTGCCGGTCGAGTAGCCCGCGTGGACGGTCGCGGTGGCGACGCCGCCGGGGTCGGTCGTCGCCGACCCGCCGGTGATGTTGAGGCCGGGGTCACCGGTGAAGGTCACCGGCTCGCCGCCGGCGGCCGCGGAGCCGTTGAAGAAGGTCGCCTTCGCGGTCGTCGAGCTCGTGCCGTCGGCGATGATCGCGCCGGGGTTGAACTGCAGGCCGGTGTGGCTGCAGTCGGCGTTGCTCGAGACGCTGCTCAGCGTCTGCGGGGTCGACTGGAGGGCGGGGTTGGGGGTGGCGTCGAAGGCCACGAGCTGCTCCGCCATCGGCTTGGTGGACGCCGGGATGGTGACGGTGTAGTTGCCGCCACCGGCGTCGGTCATCGGGATCTGCGTGGTCGGAGCACTGGAGCGGAAGAGGACCACCGTCTGGCCGGGGACCGGGAAGCTCGACGCGTCGAGCACGTGGGCGGTGACCGCCACCGAGGCGGCGCCGGTCTGGACCCGCGCCGGGTTGGGAGCGTCGAGGGTGATCGACGCCGGCGTGCCGACCTCGGTGAGCTGCGCGTTCGGGGTCTGGCCGGTGCAGCCCGAGCTACCGCCGAGGCCGAGGAGGCCGCCGCTGCCGGAGAGCGTCGCCCAGATGTTCTCGATCCCGGGGGCATTGGTCGCCTGGACGTAGGCCTGGGCGTTCCCGGTGTTGTTGAAGTTGACCTTCAGCGTCGAGGTCCACGGGCCGCTCTGCGAGGTGCCGAAGAGCGAGGCGCCGTCGGTGCTGAACGTGGCGGTGGGAGTGCTGAGCAGGCCGCTGGCGCAGGCCTGTCCGCCCGTGACCGTCACCACAGCGGACGACTGCCCGTCGGGAGGCAGCGTGGCGGGGCTCACCGCGATCTGGCCGACGGTGACGGGGGTGGTGCCCGCGGCGCTCGCGGCCGTGGTGCTGAACAGCCGGGTGCCCCCGGCGACAAGGAGGGTCACGGTGATCACACCGATCGCCGTCGTTGCGGGGGTCACGCGCTTGGTCATCACGTCCTCAGCTGAAAAGGAGAGAGAGTCCGAAGGAGACGGGCTCGCCCGGATCCGTCCTCGTGAGGAACGTCAACTCCGCGTCGGTTCTTGCTCCGCGACGGCCGATCGGATGATCCGCGACAGTCCCGTCGCAGATCTGTGACACGGACGGGGGTCAGGCGGTCGCCCAGACCAGGATCTCGGCGCCCTGCGGACCCGCCTCGAGCCGCGGCGACCCCGCGGCCGTCAGCCGCACCGCGTCGCCGGCGCTCAACGCGCCGGCGTCCTCGAGCTTGGCCTCGCCACGCGCCACGTAGAGGTGCACATGCCGGGCATCGGGGAGGTTCACCACCTCTCCCGGAGCCAGCCGTCCCACCGCCAGCCGGGCATCCCGCTGACGGATGGCGATGGCGGCGTCGTCGCCGTCCCCGGCGGCGATGGTCACCAGGCCGCCGCCGGCGAGCTGGGCGTTGACGTCGAGCTGCTGGTAGCCGGGGTCGACGGATTCCTGGTCCGGCAGCACCCACATCTGCACGAAGTGCACGTCGCGGTCGCCCCGAGGGTTCATCTCGGAGTGGAGGATGCCGGTGCCCGCGCTCATCCGCTGGGCGAGGCCGGGATAGATGATCCCCTTGTTGCCGAGGGTGTCCCGATGCTCGAGCTCGCCGTCGAGCACCCAGGTGACGATCTCCATGTCGCGGTGGGGATGGGTCTGGAAGCCGGTGCCGGCACGGACCACGTCGTCGTTGCTCACCAGCAGCAGCCCGTGACGGGTGTTGTCGGGGTCGAAGTGGCGGGAGAAGCTGAAGCTGTGGTGGGAGTCGAGCCACTCCAGCCGGGTGTGAAAGCGCTGCCCGGCGCGGCGCACGTCGATGACGCGATCCATGTCGCGAGGACCTCTGCCAGTAGTTGTTCCTGCAACGACCATGCTACCCTTCTTTCCGGGCGCTCACACGTCCGATGGCGGGGGCGTCCCCCCTGCCACCTCCCCCTTGCCGGGCCGAGAATCATGCCTCGCCGCCCCGACCCCGAGCGCCTCGCCGCCTGGCGGCTGCTCCTCGAGGCCCACGCCGCCGTCGTCGATCGTCTCGGCCGCGAGCTCGAGGCCGAGTGCGGCCTGCCGCTGACCTGGTACGACGTCCTCCTCCAGCTCTCCTCGGCGCCCGAAGGGCGGCTGCGGATGCGTGACCTCGCCCGGGCGGTCCTCCTCAGCCGCAGCGGCCTGACCCGGCTGGTGGACCGGATGGAGACCGCCGGGATGGTCTGCCGCGAGGCCCACCCCTCCGATGGGCGCGGCGCGAACGCGGTGCTCACTCCCGCGGGCCGGGCGGCGCTGCGCCGGGCGGCGCCGGTGCATCTCCGCGGCATCGACGCCCACTTCGCCCGCCACCTCTCCGACGCCGACGCCGCCGCGCTCGGCGATGCCCTGTCCCGGGTCGTCGCCGCCGAGCGCGACCCCGCCTGACTGTTCGTCACTCCACACAATCCACAGGCTTTGCCACAGGCACAGCCGCATGCAGCCGCACGAGATCGGACCTCAGCCCGCGCCCAGCGCGACCTCTGCGACCACCTCGTAGACGGCCCCGGAGGGCTCCGGACGCGAGCGGAAGAGGGTGACCGCCGAGGCGGTGAACGGCGCCACTGCGGGCTCACGCTCCTGGAACCGCATCCAGGCTGCGCGCGCCTGCGCCGACCACCCGGGGCGGGGCCGGCCCAGGGTGCAGTGCGCCGAGTACGGTCGCTCGTCGACGTCGAAGCCGGCGTCACCGAGCCGCGCCCGGCAGGCCCGCGCCAGGACCCCGAGCGGCTCACCGCCGCCGCCGACCCCCAGCCAGAGCACCCGCGGCTCGCGGCGGGGCGGGAAGCTGCCGAGGCCGCCGAGGACGATCTCGAAGGGCGGGGTCGCCGCCGCCACCGGGCCGACCGCGGCGAGCACCTCGCCCACCCGTCCCTCGTCGAGCTCGCCGAAGAAGTGGAGGGTCAGGTGCAGGCCCTCGGCCCGCACCCAGCGGCACTCGCGGCGGGGCACGACGGTGGCGAGCTCGGCGAGGAGGCGGCCCGTCTCCGAGAGCGCGGGCTCGCGTAGCGCCACCGCGAGGAAGCTGCGCATCGGGAGGACGACGCTAGGGGCGCGGGGAGAAGCCGTTCGCGGCCCCGCCGGGGGCCGCGCTCGCGCGCGGCGAGGCGGGCGGCGGCGCCGGCGCCGGGCGGCTGGGCGCGCAGGGCTGCAGCCCGACGTCGAGCAGGACCCGGAGCCGGCCGGCGCGGCAGTCGTCGTCGATCGCCTGGAAGATCGCGGCGGCGAACCACGGCGGGCGCTCGCGCACCGTGTACGGGCGCGGCGCCGCCACCAGGATGCGGTGCAGGCTGCGGGTGGTCGCGCTCTGGGCGTCGAGACGGAGGATCTCGTACCCGGCGTCGTCGCGGATCGGGTCGGACACCCGGCCCTCGGGCGCCGCCCGCACCGCGGCGATGAAGGAGGCGTCGGAGGCGCTCAGCTGGGCGAGGTTGAGGGCTCCGAGGTCGCCCCCTCTGGAGCGGGACTGCTCGTCATCGGAGAGCTGGCCCGCCAGCGTCTCGAAGGGAGCGCGGGAGGCGAGCCGCGCCTCCACGTCGGCGGCACGCTGGGACGCGAAGAGGTCCTCGAGCCGCTGCTCGTCGAGGCGGGAGCGGATGGCGTCACGGAGCTGGTCGAGGTTCCCGCCGGCCTCGGAGAGCTGCTTCTCCAGCCTGTCCTCGCCGCCGGCGGAGCGGGCGTCGGCGGCGATCTCGGCGGCGACGTCGGCGTCGCTCGCGGCGAGATGCCGGTAGCCGGCCTCCTGGGCGATGACCTGGTCGATGATCAGGCTCTCCATCACCCGCCGCTTCACCCCCGCGAGGAACGCCGGGTAGGCGGGGTCGCCGGGCTCGGGAGCGCCACCGGCCTGGCGGATCGCGGTGAGCGCGCTGCCCAGCCGCAGGTCGAAGAGGGAAGCAGGGATGCGGGCGCCGGCGACCTCCGCCACCGGCCCCCGCGGCGGGGTCGAGCTCCCCCGTCCCAGAACCTGGGTGGTGGCGACCACCCCCCCGGCGACCAGGGCGAGCACCACCGGGACGAGGACCGGCAGGCGGCGGCGCCGTGCGGGGGAGGCCATGGGTTCCGCATGGTAGCGGCCCGGACGGCGGGTCCCGATCAGGCCAGGGCGGTGCTGCGGATCGCCGGCCGCGTCGCCGTCCACACCGCAACCACCCCGACCAGCAGGGCGCCGACGGTGATCGCGTCGAAGAGCGGGACCCGGCGGCCGACCACCCCGTAGAGGAGCGTCCCCAGCGGCTGCAGGCCGGCGAAGGTGGTGGTGTAGAGGCCGAGCAACCGGCCGCGCAGCGCGGGGTCGGTGTCGGTCTGGAG
>VBHE01000002.1:0-491 GCA_005889515.1 Chloroflexota bacterium
TCTGCCGCGCCGCCATCCACAACGGCTGCGCACTCGGGCGGAGGACCCTGGGCGTATTGGTCATCGTCAGCAGCATACGTCCTGCCGGGCGGGAAAGCCTCGGTACGACCCATCTAAGCAGCTTCCCGGCGCGCGGTAAAGCGTGTGGCAGTCCCGAGGCGCCGTCCGAGGGCTACGCTGGGCGGGTCGGGCCGGTCGGAGGGAAGGGTGGCCAGCTGGGATCACCTCGGCGCCGTGGGGGTCGCCGCGCTGCTCTGCGCGGGGCTCTGTGCCGCCGCCCGGGTCCGCCCCGGACCCTGGACCGGGGTCGCCGCGCGGGTCCTCGCGGTGGTGCTGGTCGGCTTCCTGGTGGCCTGGCAGGTGGTCACCGTCGCCGAGGGGCGCTGGTCGGCGACCAATGGCCTGATGCTCGACCTCTGCCCGGTCAGTGCCGCCACCGCCGCCGCGGCGCTCTGGACCCGCCGCCCCCTGCTCGCCGCGCTCGCCTACTT
>VBHE01000002.1:519-2441 GCA_005889515.1 Chloroflexota bacterium
CAGTTCTACGTCATCCACGCCGGGGTGGTGGTCGCCGGGCTGTTCCTGGTGATCGGGCTGGGGCTCGCCCCACGCCCGCATGCGGTGCGGAGGGTGTTCGCCCTGACCCTCGCCTTCGCCGGCGTCTGCGCGGTCGCCGACGTCGTCACCGGGGGCAACTACATGTTCCTCCGCGACCAGGGAGGCGGAGGGACGCTGCTCGACGTCATGGGGCCGTGGCCCTGGTACATCGCGACCGGGATGGTCCTCGCCCTGGTCCTGCTCACCCTCCTCGATGCACCGTTCCGTCACGGCGGAGTCCGGCGGCCCACGGAGCCGTTGCGCCCGACCACGCCTCGGTGACAAGACGGTGGACCGGGTCAGGTGGCCCGGTCCGGGGCGCGCACCCTCGGGTGGATGCGACGCCGTGCACTCGGGATCGTGGCCCTGCTGGGGGCAATGCTCGCCCTCGGGGAGGGTGGCGTGCTGCCCGCGAGCGCGGCCACCGCCGGCTACTCGAGCCTCTCCATCTGCCCCGCGGCCCGGCCCGGTCACGCCACCTGCATGGCGCGGGCGCTCACCCGGTCCGGACAGCGCGTCCGCCCCGCGATCGGCGGGGCGGTGCAGCCGGACTTCGGTCCGACGGGGATCGGCCTCGACCCGGGTCAGATCGCGAGCGCCTACGGGCTCCCCGCCGCCCCGCCCGCGGGGGCCGCTCCCACGATCGCCATCGTCGACGCCTTCCACTACGGGAAGATCTCCGGCAGCGGGAACGCCGACCCGAACGCGGGCACCGTCGACGACCTCGCCGTCTACCGCGCCAACTACGGCATGTCGCAGTGCACGGTCGCCAACGGCTGCTTCCGCAAGGCCGACCAGTGGGGGGGCACCAGCTATCCCACCACCAGCGCCGAGAGCATGGGCTGGGACGGTGAGGGCGACCTCGACATCGACGCGGTCTCCGCGGTCTGCCCCGCGTGCCACATCCTGTTCGTCGAGTCCCGGAGCGACGGCACCGACGACCTCATGACCGCGGTCGCGACCGCGGTGGCCCTCGGCGCCTCGGAGGTGAGCCTCAGCTGGGGCGGCTCCGAGGACCCGGGCCAGACGGTCTACGACGCCACCCTCGATCACCCCGGGGTCGCGATCACCGCCGCCACCGGCGACGACGGCTTCGCGGCCGGGGCCAGCTACCCTGCGACCTCTCCGTACGTCACCGCCGTCGGAGGCACCACCCTGAGCCCGGCGTCCGGGGGCGGCTGGACCGAGACCGCCTGGTCGGGCGGCGGAAGCGGCTGCAGCGCGGTCGAGCCGAAGCCGGCCTGGCAGCACGATACCCTCTGCACCCGCCGCACCGAGGCCGACGTCGCCGCGGTCGCCGATCCCTATACGGGCCTCGACGTCTACAGCGAGGGCAGCTGGCAGGTGATCGGAGGCACCAGCCTCTCCACCCCCCTCGTCGCCGGGATGTACGCGCTCGGCGGCGGCGAGGGTGCGGCGACCGGCGCCCTCCCCTTCTACGCGGCCCCCTCGGTGCACGACATCCGAAGCGGCTCCAACGGCTCCTGCACCCCGGCGGCGCTCTGCACCGCCGGCATCGGCTACGACGGGCCCACCGGCCTGGGCTCGCCCGCGGGGCCGCCGACGCCGGTCGGGGGGGCGACGAACGGCAGGTTCGTGCACAGCGCGTACGTCGCGATGCTCGGTCACGACGCCGATTCCGCCTCGTTCACCTACTGGCTGGGGCGAGTGAACAGCGGCACCTCGCGGTGGACGCTGGCGATGGCGCTGGCCACGTCCCCGGAGTACCGCGGCGACGTCATCGGCGGCTCCGGCGCCATCCAGGGCTTCTATGAGGAGTACCTCGGGCGTCCGTCCGACCCCGGCGGCGTCGGCTACTGGATCGGCCGGATGAGCCAGGGCACGACCTTCGAGCAGGTGCG
>VBHE01000002.1:2508-3025 GCA_005889515.1 Chloroflexota bacterium
CGGACCCGGACGGCCGCAGCTACTGGGTCGCCCACTTCAACGCGACCACGATCGCGAGCCAGATCCTCTACAGCGCCGAGGGCCGTGCCCAGCTCGTCGGCGGCTACTACCGGACGTACCTCGGCCGTGTCGCCGACGCCGGCGGGCTCGCGTACTGGACGCAGGCGATCCTCGGCGGCGCGAGCGACGAGCAGATCCTCGCCTTCGTCGTCTCCTCGGACGAGTTCTTCCAGACCCACTGAGCGCGGCGGGCGGTCAGCGATGACGGCAATTCCGACGGCCGCCGAAGCGATGGCGACCGCCGACGAGGCATTGACGATGCGGTGCGGTCGCCGTCATCCGGGCTCGTGACCCGGGAGGCGCGCGCATAGTGTCGGCCGGTGCCGGGCCGCGGTCCCCCTCGCCGCAGGCCCCCGTGTTCGGTTGGCGCGCAGGGAGTCCCTTCATGAGTGGTCAGACCATCGTCCTCGCCGGTGCCTACGGGCGCGGCAACGTCGCCGACGACCTCCTCGCCCGG
>VBHE01000002.1:3175-10061 GCA_005889515.1 Chloroflexota bacterium
GCCTCGATGTGCGTCCTCGCCCGCGCCCGCGGCGCTTCGGTGAGCGCCGCCGGCGTGAGCCTCGAGCCCCCGTCGACCTGGCGCGGCGCCCAGATGGCCCGCGCCGTCGGCGCCGCGGCGCGGGTCCTCGGCGTCCGCGACAGCGCCTCGCTCGAGGTCGCCCAGCGCCTCGGCGCCCGCCGCACACTGCTCGGCGTCGACCTCGGCTGGCTCGCCGTCGAGGAGCTCGCCGACCTCCTCCCCGAGGCCCCGCCACCGGGGAGCCGCGACCTCCTCATGGTGACCATCGAGGGCGAGACCGAGGCGATCGCGCGCCGCCGGATCGCGCTGCTCGCCGGTGTGCTGCGGGCGCTGCGGGCGCGCTATCCGGGGGTGGAGGTACGGCTGGTGGCGATGCAGCGCCACCTCCCCGCCCCCCACGACGACCGCGCGCTGCTCGAGCACGTGGCCCGCTTCGCCCATCTCGCCGGCGCCGAGATGGTCACGCCGACCACGGTCGAGGAGGTCGCTGCCGCGCTCAGTGGCGTCACCGTGGCGGTCGGCTGCCGGCCCCACGGCCTGCTCCTCGCCTCGATCTGCGGGGCGCGGATCGTTGCCGTCGGCAACGTGGGGAGGATGGGCGCGATGTTCGCCGACCTCCCCGGCACGACCGTGTTCGGCGAGCCCTGCGAGGTCGACGAGGTCGCCGCCGCCACCATCGAGGCGATCACCTCGGGGGATCACCTCGCCCCGGCGCGGCGCGCGCAGGTGCGCGCCCGGTGCGACGAGGCGCGCAACCACCTCCGCACCGTGGCGATGAACGGCTGCCCGATGCGCTGACGGGTCAGCCGGGCTCGGGCCCGTCGACGTTGATCGTCGGCACCCCGCTCCCGGCGCGGACCACGACCAGGGTGGAGACCCGCTCGGTGGGGTTGCCCTCGCGGTGGATCGCGCCCCGGGGGACGTGGATGAAGTCCCCCTCGCGGGCGTCGATGGTCGACGCCCCGCCGGGACCGTGCTCCATGCGCAGCGCGCCCACGGCGATGTAGATCGACGTCTCGTAGTCGCCGTGGTGGTGCCAGCCGGAGAGCATCCCGGGCTCGGTGTGGGTGAGCCCGGCCCACATGCCGTCGCTCGCGATCGCCTGCTCGCGGCGCATCCCCGGGGTGGGATCGGCGTCGACGCGGTCGGCGGGCCGGACGTGGCGGAGCTCGTCCATCGCCACCCGAGCGTATCCGACCGCACCCCTTGACAGTTCCGTCACGCACCTCAATTATCTTAGTTTGCTAAGATAGTCTCTGTACAAAGCTACTCAAGGAGACGGAAAGGACGATGCCAGGAGCGGACCGACGCGCGGAGCTGCACCGCGAGCTCGCCCAGGAGTGGCGACGGCTCGGGAGCGAGCTCGTGCTCCTCACCCAGGCGATCTCCGAGCGCCTGCGGGTGAACAGCACCGACCTCCAGTGCCTCGGGATCCTCACCTCGGCCGGGGCGATGACCGCAGGCGAGCTCGCCGAGCGCACCGGCCTGACCACCGGAGCGGTCACCGGGGTGGTCGACCGTCTCGAGCAGGCCACGCTCGTGAGCCGCGACCGCGACCCGGCGGACCGCCGCCGCGTCATCGTCCGGCCCCTCTCCGACGAGGAACTCCGGCGCCGCGCGCCGGAGCTCGACGCCGTCTTCGGCTCGGTTGCGCAGGGCGGAGCGCACGCCGACGCCGCCTACACCAACGACCAGCTCGAGCTGGTCATCGACTTTCTCAGGAGGAGTCATCCCGTGATCCAGAACCAGATCGCCAGCGTGCGCCAGGGCGGAGGCGCCGCCGGCGACATCTCCGCCCCGCTGGCCGGAGCCGCCTCCGGCCGCCTCGTCTTCTCGGTGGGCGTCAGCCACGTCGGCATCGACGCCGGCGCCGGCGTCGACGAGCTCTACCGCGCCCACTTCGAGGGCACCGTGCCCGAGATCCGGGTCGAGGACGGGACGGTGACGGTGCGCTACCGCCGCTTCTCGCTCTTCGAGGGGCGCTCTCGCGGCTCGCGCTTCGGGCTCAACCCCGCGATCCCCTGGGAGATCGAGATCCGCGGCGGCGTCGCCGCCTGCACCGCCGACCTGCGCGGCCTGCAGCTGCGCGGCCTCGAGATCAAGGGCGGGGCGAGCGAGCTCGAGATCGACCTCGGCGCGCCGACCGGCATGGTCCCGCTGCGGCTGATCGGCGGCGCGAGCAAGCTCACCGTGCGCCGCCCGGCGGGCACGGCGCTGACCCTCGCGGTCCGCGGCGGCATCAGCAAGCTCGCCATGGACGGGCAGGAGTTCGGAGCCATCGGCGGCCAGGTGCAGCTGCGCTCACGCGAGCACCAGGGCGGTGCCGACCACTACGCGCTCGAGCTCACCGGCGGTGCGAGCCGGCTCACCGTCGAGACCCGCTGACCTGCGAGACGGCCGCGACGGGAGGCTCGGCGCGGCCGTGCAGCAGCTCGGTGATCCGGGGGCGGAACACCGCCTGGGCGATGAAGGTCGGCACCAGTGCGGTGAGCACGACCACGGTCACGAGCACCGAGTACTGCCCGCGATCGATGTAGCCGTGGGTGAGGCCGAAGAGCGCCGAGATGGAGCCGAAGGTGAGCCCGGTCGACATCATCATCGTCGTGTACCAGGCCTCGTGCCGCGGCACGCGGAACACCACGGTCGTGGGATACACACCGAGGATCTTCGCCCCGACCTTGACCCCGAAGAGGAGCGCGATCGAGCCGATGCCGGTGATCACCGCCTTGAGGACGATCAGAGTCCCGGCCTTCAGGAAGAAGAACGGGGTCAGGAAGGAGAACGCGATCCCCCGGACGCGGCCGGCGAGCCGCGGATCCTCGTGGAAGGTGGCCGCGGCGACGAGGCCGAGGAGGTAGGCGGGGAGCACCGCCTCCGACTGCGCCGCGGTCGCGAGCGCGCCGAGCCCGAAGAGGAAGAGGAACACGAACTTTACCTCGGGCTCGCTCATCGCGTGCCCGAGGACGCGGATGACGAGGCGCAGGCTGCGCGGCAGCACCAGCAGCGCGAGCACGCAGGCGATGCCGAAGGCGATGAGCAGCGAGTTGTAGTTCGCGAAGACGATGCCGAGCGCACCCACGGTGCCGATGTCGCAGATGAAGCAGGCGGTGAGGATGAGCTTGCCGAGGTCGGTGCGGTTCAGCCCGGTCTCCACCATCACCGCGTAGACGACCGCGACCGAGGTCGTGGAGAGCGCGATGCCCGCGATCTGGCTGGCGTGCAACGCCCAGTGGAGGACGTCGAGCGCGAACATCCAGGCGCCGATGAAGGGGAGGGTGAAGCCGATCGCGCCGATCGCCAGGCTGGGGGCGAGAAAGCGCCGCAGCGAGACCGGGTCGATCTCGGTGCCGGCGAGGAAGGTGAGCAGGATGCTGCCGACGCCGGCGAGGAAGGTGATCCAGTCGGTCGGCGCCATCCCGAGGAGGTTGCCGCCGGCGACGCCGACGAGGATCTCGACGAGGGCAACGGACAGCCCGACGCGGATGGAGACGACGCTCGCGAGAAAGGCCAGGCCCACCCACAGCGTCGCGATGCCGTAGGTGGTGTTCAGGCTGTCGAGGAGGCTCAGATGGACCGGGCAGCAGCTCAATGGACGCACTCCCACCAGATGTCAGCTGGTAGGGCCCATCATGCCGAGCGGCCCGGGGCGGGACCCATCGCCGACCGAGTGGTGTTCACCGGTCCAGGCGGAGGATAGCATTGGCCCGGCCGGTCTCCTCAATGGGAGCGATGAGATGCACGAGGTCATCGTGGCCTGCGTCGGCGGTCGCCGAGGCGGCGGAGCTCGCCCGGCGCTGCAACGCCCGGCTGGTGGCCCTGTCCGTCGAGGAGGGCCTCCCCCGCTACGCCGCCACCATGGGCGAGGTCGACGAGTTCAAGCGCGAGCGCGACACCTATTTCGAGACCGTCGGCCGGGAGGCGGCGCGCATCGCCGGAGAGCACGGGGTCACACTCGTCCACGACACCCGGATCGGACACGCGGCGGACGCGATCGTGCGCTTCGTGGAGGAGGTGGGCGCCGACCTGGTGGTGCTCGGCTACAAGGGGCACTCGCGGATCACCAGCTTCGTGATCGGCACAACCGCGCAGAAGGTCAACGCCTACTCGCGTGCCTCGGTGCTCATCGTCAAGAACACTCCCCCGCCCCGCATCAGCGACCTTGCCGGACACCAGGACATCGGTGCTGAGGATCACGATCCCGCACCCAGGTGAGCTGAGCCCCTCCCCCCTCGTCTGCGATATCAACGGGACGCCGCCCGTGACCGAGGCGGCAGGTCACGACGGTCACGTCGCCGGTGCTGATGTTGAGGATGTTGAAGTCGCTCTTGTAGACGTTCACCACCTCGGTGTGGATGTCGGAGATGGACAGGAGGTTTCGCGAATTGAGGTCGTTCGCGAGGATGTTGAGCCCGCCCTGCTGGCTGCACGACTGGCTCTTGCTGTTGTCACGGGCGCCGTCCCGGGGTGGCGACCCCGGGACGGCGCATTCGCGGTGGAACCGCTACTCGTTCTTGCCGAACGCCTTGATCTCCTCGGCCTCCTGGGCGGTCAGCTCGCGCGGCACATCGCCGCGCGCCCTCTTCTCGGTCTGGACCTGCTCCTTGATGCTCGCGACGATCTCCGGGTTCGCAAGCGTGGTGATGTCACCGGGATCGGTGAAGTTCGAGATCCCCGCGATCACCCGGCGCATGATCTTCCCGGACCGCGTCTTCGGCATGTCGGCGACGATCCAGACGTTCTTCGGCCGCGCGATCTTGCCGATCTGGGTCTCGATCCCCTTGGCGACCTTCGCCTCGATCTCCTTGCTCGCGACGTAGCCGGGCTTCAGCGCGACGTACATCTCGACGACCCGGCCGCGGAGCTCGTCGACCACCGGGACCGCGGCGGCCTCGGCGACCTCCTCGACGGTGATCGCCGCCGACTCGAGCTCCTTGGTCCCCAGGCGGTGCCCGGCGACGTTGACCACGTCGTCGACCCGACCGACGATGCGGAAGTAGCCGTCGGCGGCGAGGACGGCGCCGTCGTTGGCGAAGTACGGCCAGTCGTGCCAGTCCTTGCTCTCGGGGTTGCGGCAGTACTTCTTGTAGTAGGTGTCGACGAACCGCTCGGGCTGTCCCCAGATCGTCTGGAAGATTCCCGGCCAGGGGTTGCGGATGCAGATGTTGCCGGCGCGACCGCTCCCCGCCTCGACGACCTCGCCCTTCTCGTCATAGATGACGGGATAGATCCCCACGACCCCCGGCCCGCAGCTGCCGGGCTTCATGGGGTCGATTGCGGGCAGGGTGCTGCCGAGGAAGCCGCCGTTCTCCGTCTGCCACCAGGTGTCGACGATCACCGCCTCGCCCTTGCCGACGACCTTGTGGTACCAGCGCCAGACCTCCGGCTCGATGGGCTCGCCGACGGTCGTCATGTGCTTGAAGTGGTAGCCGTATTTCGCCGGCTCGTCGGGGCCGAGCTTGCGCAGCATGCGGATCGTCGTCGGCGCGGTGTGGAAGGTGGTCGCCCCGAGGCGCTCGGCGATCCGCCAGGGCCGCCCCGGATCGGGATAGGTGGGCACGCCCTCGTACATCACGCTGGTCGTGCCCAGCGCAAGGGGCCCGTAGACGATGTAGGAGTGGCCGGTGATCCAGCCGATGTCCGCGAAGCACCAGTAGGTGTCGTCGGGGTGGATGTCCTGGTAGTACTTCGAGGTGCCCGCCACGTACGAGAGGTATCCGCCGGTGCTGTGCTGGCATCCCTTCGGCCGGCCGGTGGTGCCGCTGGTGTACATGAGAAAGAGCGGCGCTTCCGCGGGCATGGAGACCGGCTCGACCACCCGTCGTCGGTAGTCCGTGATCACCTCGTCGACGAAGAAGTCACGCCCCTCGACCATCGGGCTCTTGGACGCGTACTGGCCCGGCTGACGCCGCCAGACCAGGACCTTGTCGATCTCGAACCCCTGCTTCTTCGCGACCGCCAGCGCCTCGTCGGCCTTGGACTTGTGGTCGATGAGCTCGCCGTTGCGGTAGTAGCCGTCCATGGTGACGAGGATGCGGCTCTGGGAGTCGACGATCCGCTCTCCGCACGCCGCCCCGCTGAAGCCGCCGAACACCTCGCTGTGGATGACTCCGAGCCGTGCGCAGGCGAGCATCGACACCGGGAGGTCGGGGACCATCGGCAGGTGGAAGGTGACCCGGTCACCTGTCTTCAGCTCGCAGAAGTCGCGCAGCAGGGCCGCGAACTCGTTGATCCGCCAGTAGAGCTCCTGGTAGGTGATCACCTCCGTCGCCGCGGCCTCCGGCTCGGGCACCCAGATCAGGGCCGGCTTGTTCCGGTCGGTGGCCAGGTGGCGGTCGACGCAGTTGTAGCAGGCGTTCAGCCGGCCACCGACGAACCACTTCCAGAATGGTGGATTGCTGGTATCGAGCGTGGTGTGCCAGTACTTGTCCCAGGTGAGCAGGTCCGCGTACTCCTTGAAGCACTCCGGGAAGTTCTGCTCCCGGAAGCGTTCGCGGATCGCCGGGTCGGAAGCGTTCGCCTGTCCGATGAACTTGGCAGGAGGGTAGTAGTACTCCTCCTCGCGCCAGTGGACGGCGATCTGCGCCTCGGAGACCTGGACCTCCTGCTGTTCGACTGCCATGGCTGCACCTCCGGCTGGAGTGGGAAGGTGAACGTCAGTGCCCGGCTCGCCGGCGGCGAGGCGGCGTGTCCGTGAGCATGCCGGCGCAGACGCCGAAGGTACGCAGCTCGGCGCCGATCCCCGCCAGGCGGGTGAAGGCCGTGGCGTCGCCCTGATCCAGCGACTCCCGGCACAGACGGTCGATCAGCTCGAGCGCCCGCGTGGCGCGCGACCCGAGCGCTGTCGGTGGCGCCGCCTCCACCTCCC
>VBHE01000002.1:10163-11423 GCA_005889515.1 Chloroflexota bacterium
TGCGCTGCCGCCCCGGCAAGCGCCTAGTAGAGGAACTGCATAGTTTAACAGGGCGCCGCTGGGCATATGTCGGCAGGCGTCCCGTTCGACTTCGCCGCCTCCGCCGAACCGCTGTTCGGCGAAGTGGACCTCGGCCGGCCCGTCGACGACGGCGACCGTCAGAGGCCCGGGGGGAAGGTGAAGCCCTGGGGAGGGACCTCGGTCCCGACGTCGACCTGCACCAGCGCCTGCGCCGTCAGCGGAGCCGTCCGGGGGTCGCCGCGGAAGCGCACGCCGTTGACGTAGACGGTGACCGGCCCCTGGTCCGGGCCGACCTGCTCCGCGCTCAGCGGCTGCCGCCAGATGTCGAAGTAGTCGCCGAGGGTGTAGGTGCGCTGAACCGGCGACTCGATGTGGATGACGCCGTCGGCGGTGTGGCTGTGCATCCGGTAGTAGCAGCGGTCGCCGACCACGAACGGGCCCTGGTCGGACGCGGTGATCCTCCGCGGTTGCGGGATGCCGATCGCCCGGGGGATGGTGCGCCGCCGGCCGTCGACGAAGACGGCGAGGTGAGCGTGGATGTGGAACAGCAGCGTCTCCCTCGCACTGCACTCCATGCCGTCCACCATCGGTCCGGCGGCCTCCCCGGCGGTGCTCGCGAGGAGCGGCGGCGCCGTCACCGACGACGACGGCTGGGCGCTGCTCGCGAACGCGGCGCACGCGACCGCCGCCGCGAGGAGCAGGGAGGCAGCCGTCGGTCTCACCGGCGCATCAGCCTCGGGGAGCGATCCGCAGCGAGCGCACCCCGCGGAAGAAGACGGTGTCCCGCCACTCGAGCTCCTGGTCGGCCAGCTCGGCGCCGGGAAGGCGTCGCCCGAGCACCTCGAGGAGCACGGTCAGCTCGAGGCGGCCGAGCGCCGCGCCGAGGCAGTGGTGCGGCCCGGCGCTGAAGGAGAGATGCCGCTGGTCGGGAGGACGATCCAGCCGGAAGACGTCGGGATCGGGGAAGCGCGCGGGGTCGCGGTTGGCGGCGGGGAGGACGATCCACACGTCGTCGCCGGGGCTCAGGGACGCCCCGGAGAGGTCGACGTGCGCCTGCGCCTGCTCGATGGAGAGGGTGACGACCGACCCCCAGCGCAGGCATTCCTCCGCGGCCGCCGCCGCCAGGGAGGGATCGCGGACCAGCGCCGCGTACGGATCCCGAGGCTGGAGCATGCCGAGGAGCCCGACCCCGAGGCTGTCGCGGGTCGTCTGGTGCCCCGCGGAGAACAGGAAGATCAC
>VBHE01000003.1 GCA_005889515.1 Chloroflexota bacterium
TCGAGCCCCGTGAACACGCCCGGGACCGGGAGGGTCGACAAGCCCTGGGGGTACGAGCTGCGCTGGGCGATCACCGAGCGCTATCTCGGCAAGATCATCCATGTCGACGCCGGGCAGCAGCTGAGCCTCCAGTACCACGTCCAGAAGGACGAGGCGATCATGGTGCTCCGCGGCGAGCTCGACCTCGTCCTCGAGGACGACGAGGGCGAGCTGCTCACCCATCGCCTGGGCGAGGGCATGAGCGCCCGGGTCCGTCCGGGGCGGCGCCACCGCTTCCGGGCGGTCACCGACGTCGACCTGGTCGAGGTCTCCTCGCCGGAGATCGACGATGTCGTGCGGCTCTCCGACGACTACGGCCGGGCGGGCACCGGCGAGGCGTGAGCCCCCGCCCCCGCCCGAGCGCCTTCGCACGGGCCTCCGTGGAGCTCCGCGGACCGGGTCCGGACACCGAGGTCGAGCTCACCGGCGAGCCTTTGACGGCGGCCGCCGCCGTCGAGGGCGGACCCGAGGAGGGCGGGCCGCCCGCTCCCCGCCGCACCGGCCACGCCTTCTACGCGGACGAGGCCCGCCGTGCGCTGGGCATCGTGCGCGAGATCCGCGCCGTGGCCGTGGCGCGGGTGCCCGCGCCCCTCTTCCACGGCGCCGTCGGAGCCGGGGTGGCGGTGACCGCGGTGCTGGTCCGGCCCCAGGCCACCGGCTGGGTGCTGAGCATCGCCCTCGACATCATCCTCGCGGTGCTCACCGCGCTCGCGATCATCCACTACGACCTGGTGCTCTGCGAGGAGGAGACCCGACCCGGACCCGACAGCTTCATCCTCCCGGTCGCCGCGGTGATCTCCCTGGCGGTCTCGCTCGCGGGGAGCACCGATCTCCGCGTCAACGCGCTCGCGGTGCTCATCGGCACCGGGGTGATCGTCGCCGCGCCGCACCTCGCCGCGATGCGTGCGGCCGGGCAGGAGACGCCGCTGCTCCGCCAGCTGCGGGAGATCACCGCGGTGCTGGTCTGCGTGCCCGCGGTGCTCGCCGGCGCCGCCCCGGGGCTCTCGTGGTGGGTCCGCGGGACGGTGGTGCTGCTGGGGACGACCGCCGGCGCCTACGACGCGGTGCGTGCCGACGGGGTGCCCTGGCGGCGCACCGCGCTGGCGGCGCTCGCCGCCGGCCTGGCCACCGCGCTCACCGCCGCGGCGGCGGGGGGCCTCTTCGGCCAGGCGGCCATCGCGATGTCGCTGCTGCTCCTCTGGTACGGGCTGCGCGGGCTCCTCGGCGGGCTCTCGGCGGGCCGGCTGGGGCGCGGGCCGCTGCTCGAATACGGCGCCTTCATCGTCGCCGCGGGGCTCGCCTTCGGGGTCGCCGCCGCTGGGCGGTGACCCGAAGGCCCGGCCGCCGCCGGGTCGCGACGGGGCGTGAACAAGTCTTTACCGGGAGGCGTCGGGGCCTTCACGGGGTGGACCGCACGATTTCTTGCGGTAACCCCCAAGAGAAGGAAACGCCCCAAAGTGGTCTCCCCCACACTCGCCGAGCTCGATGACCAGGGACTGGTCGACTCCTTCCGCCAGGGCGTCGTCGGCGCCTTCGAGGAGCTCTACCGTCGCCACCGCCCCCTGGTGGTGCGCCGCCTGACCCGTCTGTGCGGGAACGAGGCCGTCGCCGAGGAGCTCGCCCAGGAGACCTTCCTCCGCGCCGCGCAGCGCATCGGCAGCGAGGGGGACCTCAAGTTCCGTGCCTGGGTGCTGCGCATCGGCACCAACCTCGCCATCGACCACATCCGCGCCCTGCGCCGCCAGCCGGCGCAGTCGATCGACGACATGCTCCACATCAAGCCCGCCGCGGGCACGGTCGTGGTGGTCGACACCGAGGCGCACGTGGAGCAGCGCGAGGATGCCCGCTTCGTCGTCCAGGTGCTCGACCGGCTCAACCCGCGCCACCGCCAGGTGCTGGTGCTGCGCGAGATCGAGGGGCTCGACTACCGGTCGATCGCCGAGCGCCTCGGGGTCTCCTGCTCCGCGATCGAGACCCTGCTCTTCCGCGCTCGCGGCCGCTTCCGCGAGGAGTACGCCAAGGCGATGGTCGCCTGAGCGCACGGCGGTCCCGGCGGTCCGGCTGACAGCTTGGCTGTACACTTGTGCCCCGCTGGGAGACGTGGAGGATTCCCTCATGCTGAAGAAGCTGCTCGTGACCCTCGGCCTCGTGACCGCGGGGGTCGGCGTGGCGACGGCGCTGCCCGACATCCGGCGGTACCTCAAGCTCCGGACGATGTAGCTCAGCTCCGCCGCCAGGCGGAGCCGTCCCAGGTCCAGGAGTCGCGGTAGGCGCCGCTGTCCTGGGGCCCGCCGAGGAGGGTGAGCGGGCGCTCGGCGGCGACGACCGGCTCGGTCACCCCGAAGGCCCCGACGACCGTGGGGACCGAGTGGTGCTCGGTCCAGGTGACCCCGTCCCAGCTCCAGGTGCCCCCCGCCTCGGCGGCCTCGGCGCCCTCGAACTCCACTTCGACCAGCAGCGTCCGCCGGGTCGTGGGGTCGTAGGCGAGCAGCGCGCTCAGCGGCTCGACCCGCACCTCCGTCTCCGGGGCGAGCCGCTCCCAGCGAGCCCCGTCCCAGCGCCAGGTGGCGCCGCGGTTGACGGCGTCGGGAGGTCCGACCGCGATCACCGCCCCGTCGGGGGCGGCCGCCATCCAGCGCATCTCCGGGGTGGCGATCCCCGGATGCGGGGCCCAGCCGGCGCCATCCCAGGTCCAGGTCCGCGCCGAGTCGGGACCCTCGGTGACGAGCACCAGGGTGCGCGCCGCAGCGTCGTAGGCGAGGCCGCGGGCGGCGGCGCCGGGCGGGGGCGCGCGGGTCGCGGTGACGCGACGCCAGGATTCGCCGTCCCAGGCCCAGGTGTCCTCCGCGACCTCGGCCGCGGGGGTGCGCCGGAGGCCGCCGAAGAGGACCACCCGTCCGAGCGCGGGATCGTCGGCCATCACCGCCCCGAAACGCGCCGGGGGCGAGACCGGCGGCCGGCGCAGCCGCCAGCTGCCCGCGTCCCGCGTCCAGGTGGCGCCGAGGTCGGCGTCCGGCGCGCTGATGGCGATGCCACCGAAGAGGACGAGCTCGCCGGTGCGGCCGTCGACCGCGGCCGCGAGCTGCTCGCCGGCCGGGGGCGCCGGCCCGATCCGGAGCCGCGGGTCGGGGCCGCTCAGCGGGGGCGCCGCGGCCCACGCCGCGGCCGCCGCGGCGACCAGCACGACGGTGGCGGCGGAGAGGAGCCGGGGACCGGCCGGGGGCTGGGGGAGGGGCCTCGCCTCGGGCTCGACCGCGGCGCCGGTGGCCGCGGCGGCGGCGAGCGCGGGGGCGTGATCGCCCCCGGCGCCGAGCAGCGCCCAGCGGCCCCGGCGGCCGCCGGCGACCGCGACCGCGGGCCCGTCCCCGGCGAGGACCACCACCGTGCAGCCCGCGGCCTCGGGGGTCGCGAGGAGGGTGACGGCGAGGGGATGGCCGGCGGCGACGGTCAGCTCCGCCCCCCTGCCACCGCCGGGCACGGCTC
>VBHE01000004.1:0-5965 GCA_005889515.1 Chloroflexota bacterium
AGGCCATCGCCGAGGCCGACGCGGTGGTGGTCTGCCCCAGCAACCCGGTGATCAGCGTGGGCCCGATCCTCGCCGTGCCCGGGATCCGCGAGGCGCTGCGCACCGTCCCCAACTCGATCGCGGTCACCCCGGTGGTCGCCGGACGGGCCCTCAAAGGACCGACGGTGGCGATGCTCGAGCACGCCGGCGTCGAGGCCGGGCCGGCGGGCGTGGGCCGCCTCTACGCCGACTTCTGCGCGGCGATGGTGGTCGATCGCCGCGACGCCGCAGCGGTTCCCGCCGTCGAGGCGCTGGGGATGCGGGCGGTCCTCGCCGAGACGGTGATGGACGGCCTCGACGCGGCGGTGGCGCTCGCCGCGACGGTGCGCGATGCGCTCGGGTTCGACGACGACGAGCCCTTCCTCGCCGCCTGCGCCGGCGGGGGAGGAGCGTGATGAGCGGGCCGGCCCTCGTGATCCCGATCAAGGCGACCCTCGGCGCCAAGCAGCGCCTGAGCACCCGCCTCGGCGGCGAGGAGCGGCGCCTGCTCGCCCTCGCGATGGCGGGGGACACCCTGCGGGTCGCCGGCCGGGCGGCGACGCCGAGGTGGCCCGGCTCGCCACCCGTCACGACATGGCGGTGGTGCGCGAGCGCGGCGCCGGCCAGAGTGCGGCGCTGCGCGCCGGGGTGGCCTGGGCGCTCGAGCGCGGCCACACCGCGGTGGCCACCATCGCCGCCGACTGCGCCATGCTCGACATCGACGACCTGCTCACCCTCATGGAGAAGGCGGCGCGGCGCGGACGCTTCCTCGCCTGCGCCCCGGACGCCGAGGGCAAGGGCACCAACGCCGCCGCGGTGCGTCCCCTCGACGTCGACGTCTGGCGCTTCGGCCCCAACTCGCTGGAGCGGCATCGCGCCGCCGCCGAGGCCGAACGGCTGCGCTTCGAGGTGCTCGACCTGCCGTCGCTGCGCATCGACTGCGACCGCCCCGAGGACCTCCTCGGGGTGATCTCTCAGCCGCGTCCCACCGCCACCTTCCACGTGCTCCGCCAGCTCGGCCTGGCCGGGCGGCGGGCCGTCGGCTGACCACACCCACTCCCGGGGTGCGCGCCGCCGGCGCGCTCGAGGTCCACGCCCTCCGTGGCGTGCCCGAGGTTCGCCCCGGCGACGACCTCGCCGCCCTGATCCTCGCCGCCGTCGGAGGCTCCGGGCTCGACCTGCGTCCCTGGGACGTGGTGGTGGTCACCCACAAGGTGGTGAGCAAGGCCGAGGGGGCGCTCGTGGACCTCGGCACGATCACCCCGTCCGCGGCGGCGATCGATCTGGCCGGGCAGACCGGCGGCGACCCACGGGTCGTCGAGGTCGCGCTGCGCGAGAGCCGGCGGGTGCTCCGCGTCGGGCTCGGCGTGCTCGTCTGCGAGACGAACGGCGGGCTGGTCTGCGCCAACGCCGGGGTCGATCGCAGCAACGTCCCCGACGCCGACAGCGTCACCCTGCTGCCCCGCGATCCCGACGCCTCGGCGGCCGCGCTTCGCACCGCCTGGCTCGAGGAGGCCGGCGGCGGCCCGCTCGGGGTGATCGTCTGCGACAGCTTCGGCCGCCCCTTCCGCGAGGCCCAGGTGAACGTCGCCGTGGGCGTCGCCGGGATGCCCGCGCTCACCGACCATCGCGGCCTCCTCGACGCCACCGGCCAGCTGATGCAGGCCTCGGTGCTCGCCACCGCCGACGAGATCGCCTCGGCGGCCGAGCTGGTGATGGGCAAGGTGGACGACGTCCCGGTCGCCCTGGTCCGGGGGCTGTGCTGGTCGGGGGAGGGGAGGGGCTCCGCGGAGCTCCAGCGCGACCCCGAGCGCGACCTCTTCCGCCGCTGAGGCGGCTGCGCTCGCCGCCGCCGGTGGCGTACTCTCGGGAGACGATGGCCGTGGCGCTCTCCGTCCAGGTGCTCCTCTTCGCCCGCCTCCGCGAGCTCGCGGCGGCGCGCTCGCTGGAGGTCGCCGTCGCCCCCGGGGCCTCCGTCCGCGACGTGTGGGAGGCGGCGGTCCGGCGCCACGACCGGCTGCGGGGCGCCGACGCCGGCGTGCGCGTCGCCGTCAACGAGGACTACGCCGCCTGGGACGACCCGGTGCGCTCCGGCGACTCCATCGCCTTCATCCCCCCGGTCGCCGGCGGCGCCCCGACCGCGGGCGGCCCGGGGGTGCACGTGCTGCTCACCACCGACCGCCTCGACCCCGCCGCCGCCGCGTCTGCACCTTCACCGGGGTGGTGCGCAACCACGCCGAGGGCCGCGCCGTCGAGCGCCTCGAGTACGAGGCCTACCCGGAGATGGCCGAGCCCCAGATGCGCCGCATCGGCGAGGAGGCCCTGCGCCGCACCGGCGCGACCGCGGTGGCGCTCTGGCACCGCACCGGCACCCTGGAGATCGGCGAGGCGAGCGTCGTGGTGAGCGCCTCCGCACCCCACCGCGCCGAGGCCTTCGAGGCCTGCCGCTACGCGATCGACACCCTGAAGGCCGATGTCCCGATCTGGAAGAAGGAGCACGGCGAGGGCGGCGCGGTCTGGGTGGACGAGACCACCCGGACCCATTCCGCGCCCCCTCGGGGGGTATCCTGAGCGCCGCGCGGGAGTAGCTCAGTTGGTAGAGCGCTAGCCTTCCAAGCTGGATGCCGCGGGTTCGAGTCCCGTCTCCCGCTCCACCCTCCGACGTCGAGTTCAGTAGCAGCGGTTGCCTGCTCCGTCGAGGGTCTTGAAAAGGCCGTCGAAAGGCCTCAAGATGTGTGGGGCTACCGCTGATTTTGCTCGCGGAGCTGCACAAAACCGCTGCTAACAGGCTAGCGCTCTACGCGGGGCGCGAGGAGGGCCTGGGATGCCGAACCTGAAGGTCGCGGCGCCGCCCGCGCCGACGCTGCTCGAGGGGCTAGTGACCGACTACCTCGCCTCCTGCCGGGCGCGGGGCCTGGCGCCGTCGACGGTGAACCAGGCCTACGCCTACAGCCTCCAGGACGTCTTCCTGCCCTGGTGCGCCCGGGTGGGCGTCGAGACCGTCGACCAGCTGGACCAGCGGGCGCTGGACCGCTTCACCTCCGGGCTGCTCGAGGACGGCGGCAAGCGGGGGAAGCCGCTCTCCAAGGACACGGTCCACAGTTACGTGCGGGCGGTCCGGCAGTTCCTGAAGTGGGCGGCGAAGGAGGGGGAGGCAGTGAAGGGGACGCCGCAGCTGCCCCGGCTCACCCGGCGGGTGCTGGACGTGCTCTCCCGGGAGGAGATCGAGCGCCTGGAGGAAGCCGCTCCGACCGAGCGGGACAAGCTGATCATCCGGCTGCTGGCGGACACGGGGATCCGGGTCGGCGAGCTCTGCGGGCTGCGGCCCGAGGACATCGTGCGGTCGCAGGACCGGCGGACCTTCCTCAAGGTGCGGGGGAAGGGGTCGAAGGAGCGGCTGGTGCCGCTGTCACCGCCGCTGGTTCGCCGGCTGGACCGGCTACAGCGGGGGCGGACCGCTGAGACCCACAGCGATCGGCTGTTCCTGGCGCTGCGGAAGAGCCCGCATGGGGACTACCCGGCGCTCTCGACGAGCGGGGTGCTCCAGCTGATGCGCGGGGCGGCGGAGCGGGCGGGGATGAAGAAGCGGGTGCATCCCCATCTGCTCCGGCACTCGTTCGCGACCGAGGCGCTGCGGAAAGGGATGAACCCGGTGCAGCTGGCCCAGGTGCTCGGCCACAGCGGCCTCCGGATGATCGAGCACGTCTACTCGCACCTCACGGCGACCGACGCCTACGACGCGGTGATCAAGCTGCTGGTCTCCGAGTAGTTGACTGGCCGGCCTCAGAGGCCGCCGCCCGCCGTACCATCGGGGTATGGACTGGCGTGAGCGAATCGTGGCGACCCCCGAGACCCTGAGCGGCGCGCCCCGCATCGCAGGCACACGCGTCCATGTCTCGGTGATCCTCGACAACCTCGCCGCCGGCCTCAGCCCCGACCAGGTTGTCGACGAGTATCCGAGCGTCACCATCGACGACGTGCGGGCGGCCATCGCCTATGCCGCGGACCTCGCGCGCGAGGAGATGATTCTCCCCCTCACCGGTTCGTGAGGCTCAAGCTCGACGAGAACCTTCCCCGGCACCTCGCGGAGCATCTGGCTGGCGAGGGTCACGACGTCGACACCGTGGGGGACGAGCACCTGATCGGCGCCGACGACGGCGCCATCCTCGTGGCCGCCACGGATGCGGGACGCGTGCTCGTCACGCTCGATCGTGGTCTCGGCGAGAGGGCGCTCCGCAGTCGGGGTCATCGCGGCGTGGTTGTCGTCCGTCCGCCAACCCAGAGTGCGAGTGACGTCGCCGCGACCCTCGCTGTATTCCTCGCTCACCCCGAACCGCCGGACCTCGACGGGGCCATCGCGGTGGTTCAGGCGTCGCGCATGAGGATCCGGCGCCGGTCGTAGCAGCCGAGGTTTGACGTTTCGCCGGTTCGTGGTAGCCTGGCGTACGGACGTTCGGTGTCCCCAGGCTCCCCGGCAGCCGGCCGGGTCGGGCGGACGGGTCCCCCGGGCACCAGGAGCCCCGAGCGCGTCGGTGTGGTGACTACGGCAGCCGGCGACAGACGCTCAAGTGATGCGCCTGCGAGTGCAGGGCCGGTTTCCCCTGGGAAGGAGGGCGTGAGAAGGCCCAACCCCGACGCTGAAGCCACCGGCGGGGGAGAGGGCCACTGTCCCCGGTGATGCGGTGCCGGAGCAAGCCGCCGCCATCGGGCTGAAGCACGACGACGCCGCGCCCCGCGCGGGTCGGTTCGTGGAGCGGTCGCGGCGCCGCGCGGGCACCTCGGGGACAATGAGGTGCGCCCGCTTGACTGCCGGCAACGGACGAGGTCCCTCCACAGACGGGCCTCGTGATCACGACGTCGACGACGTCATCCACGCCACGGCGGGTCCCCAACGGGGTGCTCGTCATCGGTGGGCGGATGGGACGGCCGGGGGCGAAGCCCAGGAGGCCGGACCCTTCCTCACCAAACTGGTCACGTTCCCGGCGGCGGGGGGCTCGCCGGTGTCGGACGGGGCCGTCGGTCGCTGGCACGAGCCTCCCGAGGCCCTGCTCGCGTGGTGGCATCGCGTCTGCGCAGAGGAGGCGGGGCTGGATGACGCGCCTCCGGCTGACCTCGACGCGATCGCATCGACCGCGGACGAGCCGATCACCGGCCCCGAGAGGTGGGGGAAGGGGGGGCCGGGGGGAGGGTCCCCCCCGGCCGTCTCCCCGTCCGGCTGGGAGACGTGGGTCAACGACTGGTTGCGCGCCCAGGACGACTGCGGCCTTGAGAGCTGGGATGGCACGGAGCCGGTGTTCGTCGGCTTCCCCGAGCTCGACGGCGACCAGGTCGAGGGCCGGGACGGCGGGCACGCGTCTGTTCACTGGAGACCATACGAACAAAGAGCGATCACCCTGCCACTGCAGGGGCCGGAGATCGCGGAGCACGACGCGCACCCGGCGGACGACGACACGGCCGAGCGACGCGCGGGTGCGGAGATGCGTGGCTGGCCCGCCATCGGCGGCCATCAGCGGCGCAACCGTGGCTGGCAGGGACGGCATCGGGGTAACGCGGAGGTGCGTCGAGGACTGACGGTGAGTGCGGCGACGAAGGAGCAGCGTCGCCTTGGCGAGCGCATCGCCCACTGCGGTGAGCACCTCATCTTCCGGGCACCCAACTGCGAGTGCGACCCGCACGCCCGGCCACTGCTGGTCGGCGCTGACCTGTGCTCCAACCGCCTGTGCCACCACTGCGCCCGGCTGCGGAGCCGCAAGGTCGGGGGTCGGGTGCTCGACATGGTCGACCAGCTGCGTCGGCGCGGCATCAAGCGGTATGCGCTGCTGACCCTCACCTACCGCGACACCGAGGTGCTGGAGGGCTCGGTGTCGCGTTGCTGGACCGACTTCCGCAAGCTGCGCCAGCGGAGGCTCTGGGAGCCGGTACTCGGCTGCGTGGCGACGATGGAGAT
>VBHE01000004.1:6003-6475 GCA_005889515.1 Chloroflexota bacterium
GGCGACTCGGTGACGGCGGGCCGACCTGCGCGCACGGCAAGCTGTGGTGTCCGGAGGCGCTGAACCAATGCTGCCTGTCCGAGGCGTGGCGCGAGATCACCGGCGACAGCTACGTCGTCGACGTGCGCGCCGTCTACGCGGGCCACGAGGGAAGCATGGCCGGCGCTGTGCGCGAGGTCGTGAAGTACTGCACCAAGCTGACCGCGGTGAAGGCGAAGGAGCGGGAGGACGGCGAGAGCGACCTTCTCGAGCTCCACCGTGCGATCAGGGGGCGCCGGCTCCTGACCACAACTGGGGTGTTTCGCGGTCTCACGGAGCCTGACGGCTCGGAGGAGCTGCTCGACGATCCCGAGGGCATGCCCTGCCTTTTCTGCGGCGTGCGATGGGGGACGGTCACCGCCGTGTGGGACGAGCGCGCAGGACAGTATCAGCTCTGCTCTACCCCACAAGGCGAGAGACGTCAGCCACTGAG
>VBHE01000005.1:0-3744 GCA_005889515.1 Chloroflexota bacterium
CCACCTGGTCTCCCCGACCTGGCCGGACCGGGACTGAGCTCAGGTCGTCGAGGACGGGAGGACGAAGGGGTCCGTCGGCGCGGTGATCGCCACCGCCGCGCCGAAGTCGGAGAGCGTCGCCTGCATGTTGGTCAGCGCGCCGCTCGACGGGTCGCTCGACGAGCTTCCGCACACCGCCGGCTGCTTCTCCTGGCCCGGGGTGGCGGCCCCGGTCTGGACGAGGTGGAGCGGATAGGCGGGCCCGGTGGTCGCGACGTCGACGGTCCCGGGCGCGTCGCCGGGGATGTCGGCCCTGTCGAGCACCTGCACGGTGGGCTGCCCCTGGAAGCTCGAGGTGCCGCCCTTGACGAGGGTCCCGTGCACGGAGAGCAGGCAGAGCGCGACCGTCTTCGGATCGTTGAAGCCGTCGAACCCGAAGCTCTGGCCCGCGGGCAGCTCCACCCAGCGGTCGCCGATCACCGCCGCGGCATCGGCCCCGGCCGTCTTCGCGAAGAAGGCCCTGCCCTGGATGTACGCCTGGCGGGCGGCGACGATCACCTGGGCGGTGACGCCCTGGGCGGTCATCGAGCCCTTGACCCCGCCGCTGGAGACCACGAGGTCGAGGGTCATCGGACCGTCGGTGGTACTCGTGCCCGAGAAGCGGATCCGGAACGACCCGGCGGCGCCGAGGGCCGCCTGGGCGTCGGCGAGGATCTGGGCGGCGGTCTTCGACGCCTCGCCGGCCGGATGCGAGGCCGACGGGGAGCCGCCGGAGCCGCAGGCGCTGACGAGCACGGCGCCGAGGGCGGCGGCGAGGACGGGAAGGGAACGGCTGAGGCTCACGGGACGGTGCTCCTGGCGGGCGGCGCTGACCCGGTCACGGTAGGGGCGGTCCGGCGCCGGGCCTGCGACCGTGAGCCCATCGCCGCCACGTCGCGACCGATCCGTCACCGCGCCAGGCTTCGCGCTGACCGTCAGCCCGCGTGACGGAAGGCGCGCGACGGGAGAAGCATGGGGCGGCCGAAGAGCCAGCCCTGGCCGCAGCCGACCCCGAGCCGCTCCATGAGCCTGGCCTCGGTCTCGGTCTCGACCCCCTCGGCGACGACGGTGGCGTCGGTCGCCCGGGCGAACTCGACCGTCGCCCGGATCGCGGCGACCGAGGCGTTGCTGTCGACCCCCTGCACGAGCGAGCGGGCGATCTTCACGAACTCCGGCCGCGCCGCGGTGAGGACCTCGAGGGTGGAGTGCCCCTCGCCGACGTCGTCGAGGGCGAAGCGGAACCCGTGCTCCCGGTATGAGGCGAGCACCCCGCGCAGGCGTCCGACCTCGGAGATCGTCTCCCGCTCGGTGATCTCGAGGACGACGTCCTCGGGGGAACGTCCCGACCAGCGGCAGAGGAGGAGCATCTGGTCGACGTCGTGGACGGGGTCGAGCAGGGCGACGCTGCTGATGTTGATGAAGAGCGCGTGGCCGCCGGCGACCACCGGGCCCGCCCCCGCCATCGCCGCGCGGCGGCCGAGCCAGTCGAGGTCACGGAGCATCCCCAGCCGCTTCGCGGTCGCGAAGAGCTCCTCGACGTCGCTGTCGGGCATCGACTCGGGCAGCCGCGCGAGCGCCTCGTAGCCGATCACCCTGCGGTCGGCGAGGCGGACGATCGGCTGGTAGGCCGAGCCCAGCGACTGTGTGGCGAGCACCTCGGTGAGCAGGTCGCTCCAGCCCGCGCGGGTGGCGACCGCAAACTGGTATTCGGCGCCGGCGCCCCCGGCGACGCGGTCGCGGCCGATCCGCTTCGCCTGGTACAGCGCCTCGTCGGCGCGGCGCCAGAGCGCGGGGCCGTTGTCCCCGGGCGCGCCGGCGGCGTAGCCGACGCTGACCCGCGGCGAGCCGCGGCCGACGGAGGTGCCGTGCATCGCGCGCTGCATCCGCTCGCCGACGGCCTCGGCCTCGGCGCCGTCGACCCCGTGGACGAGCACGGCGAACTCGTCGCCGCCGACCCGCGCGAGGACGTCGCCGGGCCGGATCAGCCCGCCGAGCGTCCTCGCCACCGCGCGGAGCAGGTCGTCACCGGCCTCGTGCCCGTACTCGTCGTTCACCGCCTTGAGACCGTCGACGTCGATGGCGAGGATGGCGAAGGGCACCCGGGGCAGGCTCTCGAGGCGGTCCTCGAAGCACCGGCGGTTGCGCAGCCCGGTGAGGTGGTCCGTCGAGGCGGCGTCGCGCTGGCGGGCGTAGCTGAGCGCGTTGGCGATCGCGAGCTCGGCGAGGTGGACGATGCCCCCGAGCCGCTGCAGCTCGGCGGCCTCGAAGGTCTGGCGGTGCCGTGCCGAGGCGGTGAGCATCCCGAAGGGCGCGCCCTCGACCATGATCGGCGCCACCGCCCACCCCTGCAGCCCGGCGTTGTGCACCGCGGTCGCGGTCGCGCTCGACATCGCCGTGGCCCCCATGTGGCCCGAGCCCACGCCGCCCTCGGCGAGGATCTCGGCGAGCCGGGGATGGCTCGCCAGCGGGTAGCGCGACCCGGTGAAGCGGGCGAGGCCCTCCTCGTCGTGCTGGGCGACGGAGACGAGGGTGCCCTCCTCGAGCCGCAGCAGGGTCGCGATGCAGGGTTGTGAGCCCGGCGGTGAGAGCATCACCGACGTCGCCCGCAGCACCTCGTCGAAGACGGCGTCGAGATCCAGGGTCGCGGCGAGGTTGCGGGCCACCTCCTGCATGAGGGTGAGCTCGCGAACCCGGAAGTGGTCGGCGCGGATCACCGCCCGGTGCTCGCGGAGCAGCAGCATCTGCCGGGTCAGCGCGAGCAGGGAGACGACGATGATCCCGCCGCTCAGCAGCAGCAGGTCGCGGTGGCCGATCGCGGCCGCGCACCAGAGCACGATCAGCGGGCAGAGCGCGAGGTAGGGGACGACCGCCCGCCAGGACACGGTGCCGGGGACCACGTCCCTGCCGCCGGGGTGGGCGGTGTCGCGCCGCGGCGCGCCGACCAGGATCGTGTAGCAGGCTCCATACCCGACGCCGAGCACCCACTCCGGCGGCCCGCCATGGGCCAGGGTGACGATCTCGGCGAGCGAGACCAGGCTGAAGAGGCCGAGCGCGGCGACCATGAGCACCACCCCACCGCTGCGGCGGTGGGCGGGCAGGCGGTAGAGCAGCCAGACCCCGCCGGCGAAGAGCCCGACGTTCCCCGCCCAGGTCAGGACGCTGGCGACGGCGTGCTGGGTCCCGACCGCCCCGAGGGAGTCGACGACCACCGGGAGGCACGCGGCGAGCAGCGCCACCACCAGCATCCCCGCGTCGCAGAAGGTGGCGAGCCCGCTCTCGAACCCCTCCTCGTGGACCGCGCGGACGCAGAGGGCGGCGAGGAGGAACGGATAGGCGGCGAGGACCGCCACCACCGACACCGTGGCGACCGCGGGCGAGGTCCACACCCGGGAGAGGGCGGAGGCGGCGTAGCCCGCGGTGAGCAGCGCGAAGGCGAGGGTGAGCAGCCCCCAGAACCAGGACCGTCCCACCCGCCAGGCGCCGGCGGCGCCGCCGGCGCAGAGCACGATGATCCCGGCGTCGGCGACCTCGGTGACCCCGCGCGAGGGCAGGTCGCCGGCGTGCGCGGACGCCAGCCAGCCCCCGGCGGCGCAGACGAGGAGCAGGACGACGGCCGCTCTCTCCCGGATCGCGCCCCCGGACAGGCGAGCCCCCAGCGTGCTCACGCGTGTCCCGGCGAAGCCACAGTCACGCCATCATGCGCGGCGATCCGCCGGGGTCCGCGGT
>VBHE01000005.1:3749-5493 GCA_005889515.1 Chloroflexota bacterium
CGCGCCGCAGGGTCAGCCGCGGACGTGTGGAAGCACCACCGCCGAGGGGTGGTCGGGGTCGTGGTGGACCTCCTGGTGGGCGACCCTCGGGATCCTGCCGGTGCCGAGGGGCTCGCCGTCTCCGAGGTTGCGGGCGAAGCGGGGATGCGCCCCGCTCGACACCTGGACCCGCAGCCGGTGGCCGCGGCGGAAGCGGTGGGCGGTCGGCCAGAGGTCGACGGTCACCCGCTGCGGAGCTCCGCCGGCGCCCCCGAACCGCCCCGGCCGCAGCCGGGCCAGCCCGTCGCAGATGTTCACCGAGCGCCCCGAGGGCTCGACGTCGCAGACGCGCACGAAGAAGTCGGTGTGCTCGCTGCTCGAGCGCACGTGGAGATCGGCGGTCACCGGCCCGACGACCTCGAGATCCCGGTCGAGGGCGGGGCTGGTGTAGACGAGCACGTCGGCGCGCGCCTCGAGCCGGCGGTTGTCCCGGGCACCGGCGTGGGGGCCGAGGACGATCCCGCCGACCGAGGGGGTCGGGTCCGCCGGGTCGTAGTCGTAGCGATCGGGCGGCGAGATCGCCGGCGGATGGGTGGCGAGGCCGCCGCCGCCGTGGAGGTGCCAGCGGGTCGCCGTCGCCGCCGGCGGCCAGTCGGGGAGGTCCCGCCACCGGCGCGCGCCCATGACGAAGATCCGCACCGGCGCCTCGCGCAGCCGGTCGGACCGGCCCCGGAGGTGGGCGTCGAACCAGGCCAGCGACTCGCGCAGCCCGACGCCGAGCACCGCGGGGTGGGCATGGGTCCAGGGACCGACGGTGAGCTGCGGATGCAGGCCCGCCGCCCGCATCGCGGTGTAGTCGGCGAGCTGCCGCGGCAGGAAGAGGTCGTACCAGCCGCCGAGCAGGCTCACCGGCGGGACCACCTCGGCGAGCCGCGGGCTGTGGTCGATGCCACCCCAGTAGGGATCCTCGATGTCGATGTGTTCCAGCCAGTCCTGGTAGAAACCGACGCGCCGCCCGATCAGGGCGCGGTCGAGGTCCATGAGCGGAAGGCCTGCGAACACCGGCGCGAGGGTGCGTCGCTGGCCGACCATGGAGGCGAGCACCCGCAGCGGTCTCCCCTCCTGGTGGTGGACGGTGTGCACCCAGCTGAGCACCGAGTCGAGCGAGAACGAGCCGTCGGGGTGGATGAGGCTGCGGAACTCCGAGGCGGTGACCTGCGGCGCGAGCGCCTTCAGCCAGGAGGGCGCGCCCGCGGCGACCGCCCACTGCACGAAGCCGAGATAGCTGGCGCCGGTCATGGCGACGCTGCCCCCGAACCAGGGCTGCTGCTCGAGCCACGCCAGGGTGTCCTCGCCGTCCTCCGCCTCGTGGCGGAAGGGATCGAAGTCGCCCTGCGAGCCGAACGTCCCGCGCGTGCTCTGCACCACGACCTGGTAGCCCCGCTCGGCGAGGGCGCGCGCGACCGGCCGCATGTACCGCCGGCGCCCGTACGGGCTGCGGATCAGGACGATGTGCGGGGTCGTGGGGTCGCGCGGATGCAGGCGGTCGGCGAGGAGCACGACGCCGTCGCGCATCGGGACCCGGAGGTCGGTCTCGACGGCGATGTCCTGGGATTCGGCGGGCGGAAGACCGCTGAGGCGGGCGAGCAGACGCGAGCTGACGGTCATGGGCGCCCGATGCTACCCGACACCCGTGACCGGGCCGCCTCGCCGAGCTAGAGTGGAGACGTGGCCCCGACGGTCGAGCTGCTCTGGTGGGAGGGGT
>VBHE01000005.1:5635-6338 GCA_005889515.1 Chloroflexota bacterium
GCGCGACGGCCGGCCCTCGCCGCTCCCCGACCCCGACGACATCCGCGAGGCGCTCCGCGGAGCGCTCGGCGCGATGGAGCCCTCGCCCTGAGGAGCGGACGATGCCCGTGACCGGTTCGATCGCGATCGGCGACCTCGCGCCCGAGTTCGAGCTCGTCGACACCGAGGGCGTCGCCCACCGCCTCGCCGTCGACGACCCGCCGGGCGCGACCGTGGTGGTGGTCACCTGCAACCACTGCCCCTACGCGCTCGCCTGGCACGACCGCCTGCTCGCCGTCGCCCGCGACTATGCGGGACGCGGCGTGCGCGCCCTCGCGGTGAACGCCAACGACGCCGACCGCTATCCCGCGGATTCCTACGAGGCGATGCAGCGCCGGGTCCGCGACGACGGCGGCTGGCCCCTCCCCTATCTCCACGACCCCACCCAGGCGATGGCCCGGGCCTGGGGCGCGCAGGTGACACCCGACGTGTATGTCCTGGACCGCGGGCTGCGGCTGCGCTACCGCGGGGCTCCCGACGCGGAGTACTCGGACCCCGGGCAGGACGCCCGCTGGCTGCGCGACGCGCTCGACGACCTCCTCGCCGGGCGGGAGGTGGGGCGCCCCGAGACCCGGCCGGTCGGCTGCAGCGTCAAGTGGCGGCCCCCGGGCTGAGACTGCGGGTTCCCGGCTCGGGCACCCCGAGGCATAGTGGGGGCATGACC
>VBHE01000005.1:6409-14601 GCA_005889515.1 Chloroflexota bacterium
CGTCGATCCGCAGCGCGACCTCGACCGGATCGAGGCGGTGCTCCAGCAGCTCGGGGGCCGGCTCGTCGCCGTCCTCGAGACCCACGTCCACAACGACTACGTCAGCGGCGGCCCCGCGCTCGCGGCGCGCCACGGCGCGGCCTACGGCGTCCCCGCGGACGCCGGCCACACCGTCGCCCACACCGCCCTGTCCGACGGCGACGAGGTCAGCGTCGGCGCGGTGCGGCTGCGCGCCCTCCACACCCCGGGCCACACGCCCCACCACATCAGCTACGCGATCGTCGACGGCGACGGGACCCACGGCGTGTTCACCGGCGGCAGCGTGCTCGTCGGCGCCTGCGGCCGCACCGACCTCATCTCGCCGGAGCAGACCGAGGGGCTCACCCGCTCCCAGTACCGCTCCGCGCAGCGGATCGCGGCCCTCGGCGAGCCGGCGGCGATCGCCCCCACCCACGGGGCCGGCTCCTTCTGCGTGGCGCGCGAGCGCACCCGCAACCCGGCGTACCTCGCCGCGGGGGAGGACGAGTTCGTCCGCGGCCAGCTCTCGGGCCTGCTCGCCTACCCCGCGTACTACTCGCAGATGGCGGCGCTCAACCGCCGCGGGCTCGAGGCGTGGGAGGCGGGTCCGGTCGCGATGCTGTCCCCCGCCGACGTCGAGCAGCGGCAGTCGCAGGGCGAGGTGGTCGTCGACGGGCGCTCCCGCGGCGCCTTCGCCGCCGGGCACATTCCCGGCTCGGTGAACATCGAGCTCGACGTCCAGTTCGGCACCTACATCGGCTGGCTGCTCCCCTTCGGCGCCCCGGTGGTGCTCGTGCTCGATCCGGGCCAGGACCCGGGCGAGGCGGTCCGCCAGTGCGCCCGGATCGGCATCGAGAGCATCGTCGGGGTGCTCGAGGGCGGCATCGCCGCCTGGACGGCGTCGGGGCGGAGGACGTCCACGTACGCGACCACGGACGTCGACGGTCTTCACCGCGCCCTCGAGGTGGGGAGCGGCAGCGGCCTCGACGTGCGCCAGGACGCCGAGTGGACGGCCGGGCATGTCCCCGGGGCACGGCACCTCCACGTCGCCGACCTCCCCGGCCGGGTCGAGGAGCTGCGCGACATGGCGGCCCCGGTGTACGTGTACTGCCGCACCGGCCACCGCGCCGCGATCGCCGCGAGCATGCTCGACGCCGCCGGCATCTCCGCGGTCCACGTCGACGGGGGCTTCCCCGACTGGGTCGAGCACGGCTACGCGGTGAGCGACACGGCGTAGCGCGTCCGCGGCGCGGCGGCGCCTCCTCATCTCGGATTTGCGCCGAACGCGTCAAGTCCCCTACGGTGTGGGTGCAGGGGCGGGCCTGTCAGATGATCCTGAGCCGTGCGGCTCGACACATCAGGGAGGGATCGCTCCATGCGCATGATCGGCATGGCTGCGCTCGCCACGACGGCGGCGCTGGGCTGCTCGGCGGCGAGCGTCACGGCGTATGCCAGCCACAGCTCGTCGCGCGGTGGGAACGGAGGGAGCGCATCGTCCACCGGCGGAGACGGCGGCGACAGCACCGGCGGCAACGGCGTCGGCTGCGGTCACGGCAACGGCGGCGACTGCGGTCACGGCAACGGCGGCGACAGCAACGACCTCAACAACATCGGCGGCGGGCAGACCCAGATCCTCAACGGCGTGAACCTGCTCGACAACCTGTTCGTCCCGGTGCTCAGCCCCGGCGGCCGGGTGCACCAGCGGGTCCGGACGAGCGGATCGAAGATCAGCCACAGCCGGGGCGCTGTGGACCGCGCGAGCACCGGAAACACCTGGTGCGGCAGCGCGGGTGACGGCGGGAACGGCGGACGCGGCGGCACCGCGCACGGCGGGCGCGGCGGCGGCGGCGGAACGACGCGGTCGGAGAACGGCTGAGCCGGTTGCCGACGTGAGCTCAGGTTGAGGCGGCGGCGCGCGCACGCGCTGCGCGTGCCGCCGTCCTCGCCCGAGCGAGCGGCACGGGAGTCCGCCCCGCACCGGTCGACGTGGCGAGCACCACGCTCGCCGCGGTCGCCGGGTCGGTGCGCCAGGCCGCGTGGGCGAGGAGCGCGCGGGTGCCCGTGCGCGTGCACACCCACCGCGCCACCTCCTCCCCGTCGAGGATGAGCGGGCTGGTCGCGCCGCGGACGAGCTCGGCGGGCGGCTCGCCGCGCGCCACCAGTGACCGGTGGGTCACGCCCACGGTGCCCGGCGCGGGTGGTCGACGCCGGTGGCGTCGACGAGGAGGATGTCCGGCGCAGGGTCGAGGGCGCTCACGGCGGCGGCGAGCGCCGGGCCCTCGCGCAGCGCGAGCAACCCGGGTGCATACGGCGCGGGCACCGTCGTGGTCCGCACCACCTGCGCGACGATGGCACCCGTGTCCGCGCGCCAGGTCACCGCGGCGACCCACGCCGGGTCACCCGCGTTCCCCGCGCCGGTCGTGCCCGTCGGGTGGGCGATGAAGCAGCCGCCGGCCAGCACCGACGGCGCGGGCACGCGCCAGGGGTCGGCCGCACCGCGCTCGGCGGCCGCGACGCCGAGCCGCTCCTGGAGCGCGGCCAGAGCCTCGGGATCCCCCGGCCAGGACGGTCGCATCAGGACGACACCGTAGGCCAGGCGGACCACTGAGCGTTGAGTGCGCTCGAGCCCACAGCGCAGGGACCAACGGCCCTGCGAGGTGGTGACCACGAGCCCTGTCGCCGTCTCCTCCTTCGACGGATGCTGCACGGGACATCGACACACACGGCCTGGCCACCAAGGGAGACATCACCGTGAGAAGAGCCACCGTCACTCGACCGCTCACCGCCGCGGTGGCCGGCGTCATCCTCGGGCTCGGCGCCGTGGCCTGCGGGGGCTCCACCCCGCCGCCGATGGCCGACGTCCCCGCTGCGACCGCCGATTCCGTCTCCCAGGCGGGCAGCATGTCGATGGACATGGGCGGCGGCTCGACGCAGATGAGCGTCGATCAGATGGACAGCGCGATGACCGCGCAGATGAAGTCGTATCCGGTGAAGACCGCCGGGCTCGGGGGCCAGCCGCTGGCGCCGAAGGTCCTCGCCGACGGCACCAAGGAGTTCGACGTCACCGCCCAGGTGACCAGCTGGCAGGTCGACGCCACCAAGACGGTGCAGGCGTGGCTGTACAACGGCACCTATCCCGGCCCGACCATCCACGTCAACGTCGGTGACCACGTCCGCTTCGTGATCACCAACCGGCTCCCGGAGTCGACCGCGGTGCACTTCCACGGGGTCAGGGGTGTGCCCAACAGCATGGACGGGGTTCCCGGCGTCACCCAGGCGCCGATCAAGCCCGGCGAGACGTACACCTACGAATTCACCCCGACCGCGATCGGCGTCGGCATGTACCACTCTCACGACGACACCCTCAAGCAGCTCACCGACGGGCTCATGGGTGTCTTCCAGGTCGGCGCCGAGCCGCTGCCCGCCGGCGTCAAGGTCTCCCAGGAGCTGCCCTTCGTCCTCGAGGACTCCGGTCCGATCGGGATGAGCTTCAATGGCAAGTCCTTCCCGGCGACCACCCCGGTCGTCGCCCACGTCGGCGACTACATCCTGGTGAACTACTTCAACGCGGGGCAGATGATCCATCCCATCCACCTCCACGGTCCCGGCCAGCTGGTGATCGCCAAGGACGGCTACCCGCTCACCAACCCGGAGATGGAGGACACCATCACCGTGGCCCCGGGCGAGCGCTACACGGTGCTGATCCATCCGGACCAGGCCGGCGTGTGGGTCTGGCACTGCCACATCCTCAGCCACGCCGAGACCGACCAGGGCATGTACGGGATGGTCACCGCCCTCGTCGTCCAGTGACCGACTCTCCTCTCCGAGCCGGCGGCCATGCGGCCGCCGGCTCGACCCATCGCCAGGCCGAGGTACGCCCGATGCTCATCCAGGACTTCGTCTACATCGACGCTCCCGTCGGCGTCGTCGGGCGCCGACTCGCCGCCGGAGCCGAGGGATGGCTGACCCCGTTGGCAGCTCGAGCGAGCAGGCAGGACGGGACGCTCGAGGTCCGCATCGGACCGGCCGGCGACGTCCCGATGTTGAGCAGGACGACAAAGGTCGCGGTCGGCAGCCCCGTCGAACGTGGCGACACCATCGTCATCCCGATGGTGTGGCAGGCCGACGGGATGAGCGCCGCATTCCCGGTCCTCTGGGCCGACCTCGAGGTGGCGCCGCTCGCGGACGGCGAGACCCAGCTGACGCTGCTCGGACGCTACGACCCGCCGCTGGGGGCGCTGGGACGGCAGCTCGACCGGCTCCTCCTCCACCGCATCGCCCAGGCGAGCGTGCGCTGCTTCCTCGAGGGCGTCGCCGCCGCGCTGGAGACGGCGGCCCGCATCGAGACCGGTTGAGGAACGATCGCCGCAGCACCTCAGAGACGGAGGGAGATGCGGACCGTGGTGCCTTCCCCGGGGACGCTTGTGATCTCCAGGTCGCCGCCGATCGACGCCGTCCGGCTGCGGAGGTTCGCCAGCCCCATGCCGCTCCGCCCGGAGGCGTCGGTGACGTCGAAGCCCTGTCCGTCGTCGTCGATCTCCAGCAGTCCCGACCCGCTGTGGCGGCGGAGGCTGACCCGGCAGGTCTGCGCCCGGGCGTGTCGTCCGACGTTGGAGAGCGCCTCGCGGGCGAGCTGGATGATGTGGACGGCATTGGCCGCAAGCGGCTCCTCGAGGCTCTCGTCGAGCTCGACGACGGTGGTCACCCCGGTGGTCGACTGGAACTCGTGGGCGATCTGGTCGAGGGCCTCGCCCAGGCCACGGGTCGAGGCGAGGACGTGGGGACGGAGCCCGAAGATGTAGCTGCGCAGGTCGCCGATGGCCCTGTCGATCTCGTTGACCGCGTCCTGGATGCGATCTACGACCCGCCTCTCGCCGATGATCGCGGCGGTGCCCTGGAGGCTCAGGCCGACGGCGAAGAGCGACTGGATCACCCCGTCATGGAGTTCCTTGGCGATGCGCTCTCGGTCTGCGGCTGTAGTCGAGACCCAGCGACGCCTGGACGGCGAAGCTCTCGACCAGCCGGACGTCCTCGGCGTCGAAGCGCCGGCCGCCGGACAGGTTCAGGACTGCCAGGGTCCCGTAGGGAGCGCCACGCACGGTGAGCGGCACCACCAGCGTGGGGCCGATCAGTCCGAGGTCCAGGACCGCCTTCTGTGCCCGCCGGTCGGTGAGGGGGTCGTCGAGTACGACCGGTCGGCCGGAGCGGATGACGTCCGCGGAGACCGAGCCGGTCATCGACACGGGCAACCCCTCGAGCTTCTCCGCGTGAGCGCCCTCGGCAATGGAGATCCGCATCACGTCGCCGCTGTCGGGCGTGACCACCGTGGCGATGTCAGCATTCGCCAGGTCCCGGGCCGAGCGCGCCACCCGGCGGAGGACGTCGTCCGCCTCGGAGCCCGCGATGATCGCTGCGGTGGTGTCGCGCACCGCCTGGAGCCAGCGCTCGCGGAGGCGAACCTCCTCGTGGAGCCGGGCGTTGGCGATGGCGATCCCCGCCTGAGTGGCGAGGGTGATCAGCGCCTCCTCGTCCTCGACGGTGAAGTCGGGACCGTCCGACTTCTCGGTGAGGTAGAGGTTGCCGAACACGTGGCCGCGGGCCCGGACCGGCGCGCCGAGGAAGGAGTGCATGGGCGGATGGTTGGCGGGGAAGCCTGCCGACCGGGGGTCCCGGGAGAGTTCGTCGAGCCGCAGCGGCCGGGCGTCCTCGATGAGAGCGCCGAGCAGGCCGCGTCCTCTCGGCAGTGGGCCGATGGCGGCACGCTCCGCGTCGGTGATCCCCGTCGTCAGGAAGTCGACGAGGTCACCGCCGGGCCCGATGACGCCGAGCGCTCCGTAGCCGGCGCCGGTGATCTCTGCGGCGAGCTCGACGATCCGCTGCAGCAGGACGGGGAGGGACAGCTCCGAGGCGAGCGCCATGCCGGTCTCGAGCAGCCTGGCGCGGCGGTCCCGTGGATGGACCATCGGCGCGAGGATAGCCTGGCCTCGGCCCGCGTGTCCGCGACCCGGGTCAGGTGGGTCCTGCGATCACCGTGAGGGCGGCGGCCGAGCCGGCCAGGGCGGGGACCTCCTCGCGCCGGTTCGGCGGCCGGGCGATGAGCACGGAGACGGGCGAGCGCGACAGCATGGCGAGGCCGACGCTGCCGAGCAGCGAGGCGCGGAACAGGCCCCGGCCCCGCGACCCGAGGACGAGGAGGTCGTGGCGCCCCGACCCCGCCTCGGCGAGGATGGCGCCCTCCACCCCGCCCCAGGCCAGCAGCGTGTCCACGGCGAGGTCCTCGGGGAGGTCCGCCAGGGCATCGTCGAGGATCGCCTGGGCGTGCTCCGCCAGGTCGAGCTGGATCCGTACCCGGGCGGACTCGGGCTGGCCCGGGATGCGCCGCAGGCTGGCGGCCGTCATCAGCGTCAGCCGCGCCCCGTCGGCGCGCGCCAGCGCGACGGCCTGCTCGAGCGCGGACCGGCACCCCTCCGAGCCGTCGACGGCGACGAGGATGCCGGTGAAGCGCGGGGCGGCGCCGTCCACGCCCTTGACGACGAGGACCGGAGCGGTGCTGGCGCCCACCACCGACCGGGCGACGCTGCCAAGCAGCGTCGAGGCTACCGCCCCGCGGCCGCGCGAGCCGACGACGACGAGGTCGTGCCCCCCGGCCTCGACCTCGTTGACGATCGCGGCGGCGGGCGGCCCGCAGGCGATCGCAGTCGACGTCGGCACCGCGGACGGAACCCGCGACGCCGCCTCTCCGAGGAGACGCGCCGCGGCCCGGTCGTCGGGCCCGGGGACGGCGGTGACGACGGTGAGCATCGCCCGGTGACGTCCGGCGATGCCCGCCGCGACCGTCAGGGCTCGCCACGCCTGCGGCGACCCGTCGACGGCGGCGAGGATGCTGTGGACCATGACGACCTCGTGCTGTCTCTGGATCAGTCCCAGCTGAGGGGCTGGTGGCGGCTCTCGACGTCCGGCGGGCGCCGGCGGGCGACATAGGCCGCCGCCTGGGTCCGCCGCGACAGGCCCAGCTTGGAGAGGATGTTGGAGACGTAGTTCTTGACCGTCTTCTCGGCCAGCCCCATGCGTCCGGCGATCTGCCGGTTGGTGAGGCCCTCGCCCACCAGGTCGAGGATCCTGCGCTCCTGGCCGGTGAGCTCGTCGACCCCCTCGAGCGCGGACTGCTCGCGCACCCGGTGCATGACCCGGGCGGTGAGAGCGGGATCGAGGAGCGAGCGTCCCTCCGCCGCCCTGCCGATCGCGCCCACCAGGTCGTTGCCCCGCACCTGCTTGAGGAGGTACCCCGAGGCGCCGGCCATGATCGAGCTGGTGAGCGCGTCCTCGTCGGCGAAGGAGGTGAGCATGAGCACGTGGGTCTCGGGGTGCGACGACCGGATCTCCCGGCACGCCTCGATGCCCGAGCGCGCCGGCAGGCGCACGTCCATGACGACGACGTCGGGGTGGAGGCTCTCCACCACCCGGAGGGCCGAGTCCGCGTCGCCCGCCTCACCGACGACCTCGTGGCCGGGCACGTCCTCGAGCAGGCTGCGCAGCCCGCGCCGGACGAGCTCGTGGTCGTCGCAGAGCACGACGCGGATGGGTCGGACCGAGGCCGCCGGTGCGAGTGCGTTCATGAGGGTCATGCTGATCTCGAGGCACGCGCCGGAGAAGTGCCGGTGGTCACCGCCCGGAGGGCCGAAGGTCACCGGGCGGGCGCAGCCCAGGGACCAAAGTCCCGCCAATCATCGACGTCCGGCACTGGTCGTGAAGCGGACCGCGCGCGACGATCTCGCGGTCATCGGCTGCACGGAGAGATCGGACATGAGCACTGCCAGCACCGTCATCGACCACACCGGGGTCCGGATCGGCACCGTCGACGCGAGCGGCGCCGTCCTCGACCACAACGGCGTCCGCATCGGCAGCGTCGACGCGCAGGGCACCGTCCTCGACCACAACGGCGTCCGCATCGGCCGTCGCGGCTGATGAGAGCGGCCAGGGCGGCGTCGGTCCGGGCGAGCGCCGGCCTGCCGGTGCTCGCCGCCCTGCTGCTCAGCGGCTGCGCTCCCTCCGGGGCGGGCACCGCGGCGGCCGTGCCCGCCCTCACCGCCGCCTCGGTCCCGGCCGACCCGGCGATGGTGATGGTCACCCTCTCCGACCGCGGCTATCGGCCCTCGGACATCGCGACCGGGGTG
>VBHE01000005.1:14677-16186 GCA_005889515.1 Chloroflexota bacterium
CCGAGGATCCCGCGGCGGCCACCCCGCCCGCCTCCGGCGGCACCTCCGGCTTCGACGTCACCCTGGGCCCCGGCCAGGAGATCGACGTGAGCTTCACCCCCACCGCCACCGGCCGCTACGGCCTGAGTGACGGTGCGGCGACGGTCAGCGCCCTGGTCGTCGGCTAGCCCTCCGGCCGCTTGCGGCGGGCCGTTTGGCACGAAGCGTTCGGTGCCGTCCGCCTCTGTGCCGCAGCGGATCCGGGCCTCATCGTCAGGGTCGACAGCAACTCATTCGCGGAGATCCACCCGACATGAAGCTCCACCGCCTCCTCATCCCCGCCGCCCTTCTCGGCGCTGCGGCATTCGTCACCGGCTGTGGCGGCGTCAGCGTCCCGCCCCTCTACCAGCCCGCCGTCGCCGCCGCACCGGTGCACGTGACCTGGGTCATCGCCACGCCGGCCATGCTCGGCAGCGATGAGAAGCCCGCCTACCTGCCCGGGAACCCGGTGCTGCCGGCGAACACCGACGTCACCGTGACCGTGGTGAACTTCGACGACGCCACCGTGCTCCCCGCGGGCACGGAGACCTTCGCGACCCCGACCGGCATCGTCGGCGGTCTGTCGGTCGCGCCGATGGACCCGGCGAATCCCAACGCCGACACGCCCGCGAAGACCGTCGCCTCGCTCGACCCGGCGACCGGCGTCTCCCACACCTTCACCGTCGCCAAGCTCAACCTCAACGTGCCGATCGCCCCCAAGAGCCGCACCACCTTCACCTTTCACACCGGTGCTGCGGGAACCTACGCGTGGCAGTGCATGGACCCGTGCGGGACCGACCCCGCGGGGTGGGGTGGCGCCATGGCGGCCACCGGCTACATGAAGGGCACGCTGACGATCGCCTGACGTCCACCCGGACCGCACACTCCGCAAGCAGACGGAGGGCGTCGCGACGAGGTCGCGGCGCCCTCCGTCGCCCTGGGGTGCACGAGCCCGCAGCTCCCCGTCGGCGCGCAGCGCACGCGGGTGTGCAGCGCCTCCCAGGTCCCCATCGCCACGCCGGTGGCGGCGGCGGTCAGCACCGCGAGGAAGACGATCGCCCTCATCTCGAGCGCACCCACGCAACGCCGCCACGGCGCGGCCGCGGGGCGAGCAGGCCGGCGCGGACGAGCTCGAGCCGCCAGGCGGGACGCAGAAGCGCGGGCGTCTGCGCGTAGAGACCGGCGTCGACCGCCTCGACAAGCCCGGCCATCGCCCGCGCCGCCGCCGGGCACGCCGCCGCGACCCGGGCGAGGTGCTCGCGCGGGGTCTCCGCCGGCCGCCGCCGCGGCAGGCGGAGGAGGAGCAGCCACAGCCGGCTGCGCGCGTACGGGCGCACCACCGCGGGCAGCCGGCGCAGCCGCCGCTCGCGGCGCACGCCGGCGACGGCGGCGAGGGCGAGGAGGGCGAGGAGCGCGAGCCCCCCGGCGACGCCGAGCGCCGCGGGGGAGCCGCTCAGCGCGCTGAGCCCGGAGGCTCCGAGGAAGAGCCCG
>VBHE01000006.1 GCA_005889515.1 Chloroflexota bacterium
CCGCCGCGACGAGCGCCGCGCACGCGTCGACATCGAGGCCGGCGAGGACCGCGAGGCGGTCTTCCGCGGCGTGGAGAGCCTCGACGTGCGCTCGGCGCTGCTGGTGGGGGCCTGCCAGTGCCTGGCGCTGCTACCGGGGATCTCCCGCGCCGGGGTGACGATGGCGGGCGGCCTCGTCGCCGGGCTGCGCCACCAGGAGGCGGCGCGGTTCTCGTTCCTCCTGGCGACGCCGATCATCCTCGCCGCCGGCGTGCTCGAGGTCCCCCAGCTCTTCCACGCCGGGGTGCCGGTCGGCACCTACCTGGGGGCCTCGGTGCTCGCCGGAGCCGTCGCGTACCTGAGCGCACGGTTCCTCATCCGCTACTTCCGCGTCGGACGGCTCGACCCCTTCGCCGCGTACTGCGCGGCCCTCGGCATCACCGCCCTGGTGTTCGCCAGGTGACGGCTCACGGAGGATCCGCGCCCATGCAGACCCCGCGTGGCGGCAACACGCCGCTCGCCATCGGGCTCCTCGTCCTCGCCGCGGTGTTCGCGGTGGCGGCGATCTTCTACCTGTCGACGAGGACCAGCTTCCTCGCGAGCTCCGAGGCGCGCCACTACAAGCACGCCGTGCTCGCCCTCATCCTCTGCGTGCTCTGCCTCATCGGCGCCAACTTCGCACGCCGTCCCCAGGCCTGATCTCCGACCCGCCGCGACGTTGATCTCGACGGGGCCACCGGGGTAGGGTGGGGGTGAGGGGTACACACCGGCCTCCGTCCGCGTCCGGTCAGGGGAGATTCAGCATGTGGATTCGACGCGCGCCGGAATCGCTGTCCAGCCATGTCGCCGGCGCCGCACGCGCCTGGGCCGCGGCCGCCGCCGGCGGCTCCGTGCTCGTGGTCGTGCTGACCGTCCAGACGGACATCGTCCACATGGTTCCGCCGCGATATGCGCCGGTGGTGCGCGTCGGCGTCCTCGTCGCCGCCGCGATCGCGGGAGCGATCACCGTGCACCACGTGCTCGACGCGCTCTTCCAGCGCGGGTCGCACCGCGGCGCGCTGGTCGCGATGCAGGGGGTCACCACCTGGGTGGCATACGGTCTGCTCGCGCTCTTCCTCACCTCGGCGCTCGGGGTCAATCTCTCCGGCTTCATCCTCGGCAGCGCGGTTCTCGGCGTCATCGTCGGCGCCGCGGCGCAGTCGTCGCTCGCCAACCTCTTCGCCGGGCTGGTGATCAGCATCTCCCGCCCCTACCGCGTCGGCGACTGGGTGCACCTGCGCTCCACGTCGTCGAGCGGGGTGGAGGCGGACGGCGTGGTGCTGCAGATCGGCGCGATGTACACGACGCTGTTCTCCGGGGACCAACAGCTCACCGTCCCCAACGCGGTGGCGATGACCGCGATCGGGCGCACCGACACCCTCCCGGTGCGCTCGGCGGTGACCCTCACCCTCCCCGGCCACGTCGGCGTCGCCCCGCTGCGTCGGGCGCTCACCGCGGCGCTCGAGCTCGACGGCGACGACCGGGTCGAGGTGTGGCCCCGGGCGCTGGTCGCCACCGGGGAGGGGTCGCTGACCTGTGACATCGAGGTGCGCTCCCGCCGCATCATCGAGCCGAGCGAGGTGGTGAGCGTCGCCCGGCGCGCAGCGGCCGACGCCGAGACCCTGCCCGAGGTGGTGAGGGCGCGCTGACCGGGACCCGTCACGACCCCGTCACCGGAGGGGCCTTGACGGTTGTGATAGATCAATCAATAATGGCCCTCATGACCCCCGCCCCCTCGACCCTCCCCCGCCGCAGCGCCGAGGACCGCCGTGAGCAGGTCCTCGAGGCCGCCATCCACGAGTTCGCCGAGCTCGGCTACCAGGCGGCGAGCACCGCCGCCATCGCCCGGCGGGCGGGGATCAGCCAGCCGTACATCTACGCGCTCTTCCCGAGCAAGCAGGACCTCTTCCTCGCGGTCCACGACCGGGTCGTCGAGCGCATCCTCTCGACCTTCCGCGAGGCGGCACAGGGGGCGACCGACCCGCAGGATGCGCTCCACCGGATGGGGACCACCTACCCGGAGCTCATCGGCGACCGCTTCGTCCTGCTCTGCCAGCTCCAGGCGTACGCCGCGGCCGGCGACCCGGAGATCCGCGAGCACGTCGGCCGCGGCTTCGGCCGGCTCGCCGGCGAGATCCGCGCCCTCAGCGGCTGCACCCCCGCCGAGCTCGCCGCCTTCCTCGCGGGCGGGATGCTCGCCAACGTCACCACCATCCTCGGGATGCCCGAGCTGTGTGACCCGCTGTGGGAGGAGAAGCACGGGCGGGCGTGAGGACGCCCGTACCCGCTCTCTTTTTTTTTGGCGCCGACCTGATCGATCCATCAATAACTACAAGGAGCCGAACATGACCCGCAGACGGACCGGCTGGACCCTCGCCCTGGTCTCGGCCGCACTGTTCATGGTCACCCTCGACAACCTGGTGGTGACCACCGCGCTGCCGAGCATCCGCCTCGACCTCGGCGCCGGGATCGACTCCCTGGAGTGGACGGTCAACGCCTACACGATGAGCTTCGCCGTCCTGCTCATCACCGGCGCCGCCCTCGGCGACCGCCTCGGCCGCCGGCGCGTCTTCGTCGCCGGGCTCGGCCTCTTCACCCTCGGCTCCGCGGCCGCCGCCCTGGCGCCGTCGACCACCGCGCTCATCGCCGCCCGCGCCCTCCAGGGCGTCGGTGCCGCCGCGGTGGCGCCACTGACCCTCACCCTCCTCTCCGAGGCCTTCCCCGAGGGACGCCGCGGCGTCGCCCTGGGGATCTGGTCGGGGATCAGCGGCCTCGGCGTCGCCCTCGGGCCGGTCGTCGGCGGCGCGGTGGTGAACGGCGTCTCCTGGCACTGGATCTTCTGGCTCAACGTGCCCGTCGGCCTCGCCGTCATCCCTCTCTCGCTGCTCCGGCTCGAGGAGAGCCGCGGCCCGGCCCAGGCGGTCGACCTCCCCGGCATCGCCCTGGCGAGCGGCGGCCTGCTCGGCATCGTGTACGGGCTGGTCCGTGCCAACACCCTGGGATGGGGCAGCCTCCCCATCGTCGCCTCGCTGACCGCGGGCGCCCTCGGCCTCGTCGGCTTCGTCGCCTGGGAGAGCCGGGCCGCGGCGCCGATGCTGCCGATGCGCTTCTTCCGCAACCGGGCCTTCTCGGCGACCAATGCCGTCTCCCTCGCGATGTACTTCGGGATGTTCGGCTCGGTCTTCCTCCTCGCCCAGTTCTTCCAGACGGCGCAGCACTTCTCGCCGCTCCAGGCGGGGCTCCGCACCCTGCCGTGGACCGGGATGCCGATGCTGGTGGCGCCGATCGCCGGCGTCCTCTCCGACCGCGTCGGCGCCCGGCCGCTGATGGCCGCGGGGCTGGCGCTCCAGGCGGTGGCGCTCGGCTGGTTCGCCCTCGTCCTCGACCCGGCGATGCCCTACACCGCGGTGATCGGCCCCTTCGTCCTCGCCGGCACCGGGATGGCGCTCGTCTTCGCCCCCGCCGCCAACGCGGTGCTCTCCGCGGTCGCCACCCACGAGGCGGGCCAGGCCTCGGGTGCGACCAACGCCATCCGTGAGGTCGGTGGGGTGCTCGGCGTCGCCGTGCTCGCCGCCGTCTTCACCGCCACCGGCTCGTATGCCAGCCCCCACCTCTTCGTGGTCGGCCTCGTCCCCGCCGTGGTGGTCGGCTCCGCGGTGCTCGCCGCCGGAGCCTCGATCGCCCTGTTCGTGCCGGGGCGCGCCACCCGGCCGGCGGTCA
>VBHE01000149.1:0-571 GCA_005889515.1 Chloroflexota bacterium
AGCTCGGCGCCGGGCAGCAGCTCGCGCAGCCGCGCCTCCGCCGCGGCCGGGGTGCGGTCGGGCGCGTAGCGGTAGTTGATGCGGCAGGTGGCCAGATCCGGGATGACGTTGTCCGCGATCCCCGCGGAGATGCGCACGACCGAGACCACCTCGCGGTACTCGAGCCCCTGGATGACCACCGGCTGCGGCGGCAGCGCGGCGATGCCGGCGAGGCCCTGCACCGCGGCGTGGACCGCGTTCACTCCCAGCCAGGGCCGCGCCGAGTGGGCGCTGCGCCCGGTGAAGCGCACCTCGGCGGTGAGGTTGCCGAGGCAGCCGACCTGCAGGGTGTTGTCGGTGGGCTCCATCACCACGGCGAGCGCGGTCTCGCCGAGCACGGGCAGCCGCGCCAGCAGGGGGCGCAGCGCGCTGCGGTCGCTGGGGAGCTCCTCGCGGCCGAAGAGCAGGAAGCCGAGGTCGACGGCGCGCTGCGGGCGGGCGCGGTCGGCCCAGAGGGCGAGCTCGAGGATCACCGCGCAGGCGCCCTTCATGTCCGAGGCGCCGAGGCCGACGATGGCGCCGTCCTCAACGT
>VBHE01000149.1:583-6126 GCA_005889515.1 Chloroflexota bacterium
TCGAGGTGGCCGGCGAGCACGACCAGCGACCGTCCGCTGCGCGGCGGGACGAGCAGCAGGCCGTCGGCGTCGGCGTGGACGCCGCCATCCACCCCGGCGAGGACGCCGGCGACGTGCTCGAGGATGCGGGCCTCGTCGCCGCTCTCGGAGGCGATGTCGACCAGCTCCAGGGTCCGCTCCGCGAGCCGCCGGTCGAGCCCTTGCATGGCGGGGATTGTGCCAGTCAGACGCTCTCGAGCCGGGTGATCGCCCAGGCCGCCGCCTCCCGCACCACCGGATCGGGGTCGCCGTCCGCCGCCCGCCGCAGCGGGGGGAGAGCGCCGCGGTCGCCCGCGTTGCCGAGGGCGATGGCGGCGTTCCGCGCCAGCCCGGCGCGGCCGGTGCGCCACACCGCGGTGCGCCGGAAGCGGCGTCGGAACTCCTCCTCGTCGAGCTCGAGGCAGTCGACGAGATCGGGGTGGGGCACCGGCCCGCCGGCCGTCCCCGGCCCGCCCGGGTCGAGCCCGCCGGGGGCGAGCCGGGAGTTCACCGGGCACGCCTCCTGGCAGAGGTCGCAGCCGAACGCCCAGGTGCCGATCAGCGGGCGCATCTCGACGGGGATGGCGCCGCGGTGCTCGATGGTCAGGTAACTGATGCACCGCCGGGAGTCGATCACCCCCGGGGCGGTGATGGCGCCGGTCGGGCACGCCGGGAGGCAGGCGTGGCAGTTGCCGCAGCCGCGCCGCGACGGCGCCGAGGACGGCAGTGGCAGGGAGAGGAGCACCTCGGCGAGGAGCACGTAGGAGCCCGCCTCGCGGGTGAGCAGGCAGGCGTTCTTGCCCGCGAAGCCGAGCCCGGCGCGCTCGGCGACGGCGCGGTCGATGGCCCAGCCGTGGTCGACGAAGCGGTGGGCGCGCACCGGGCCGGCGCGCTCGCGCAGCCACTCCACGAGCCCGTCGCAGGCCGCGGCGAGGTGGTCGTGGTAGTCGACGGCCCCGCCCCCAGGACCGGTGAGGCAGGCGTACGCGGCGAAGCGGCCGCGAGGACGGCCCGGCGCCGCCGGCGGGGCCGGCGCGCCCGGCACGCTCGCCGGCGGGTAGGGCCAGGCGAGGGCGAGCAGCGAGCGCGCCCAGGGATGCCGGCGGGAGAGGTCGGTGGAGGCCTCGACCCGCTCCGGCGAGTACCAGGTCATCGTGGCCATCCGGCCCTCGGCGATCGCCGCGAGCGCCCGGGCGCGGATGCGGCGGAAGGGCCGCACCGAGGCGATCCCGGCGCCGCTGAAGCCGCGGGCCCGGGCCTCGGCCAGGAGCTCGTCGCGCAGCGCCGTCCGGTCCACCCGCCGATTGTGCGCCAGTCCACCGTTTCCACAAGGGCGGCCGGTCACGTGGAAAACATGTGGTTAACGTCGGGCCGGCCAGATTGACAGACCGGTCGGAAGGACCCATCCTGGCCCGGCGCGCGTCAACAAGAGTCAACCCGACGCGCCGCCGATCGCCAGCATTGGGGAGAGCGAAGAGTGGTGGGCCCCCAGCGTCGGACCGGACTCGGCCAACCCTTCTCGCGGCCGTGTTCCCACGCCGGACCCCACCTTCGGCACCCTGGTCACGGTCGCCGCCGGCCATCGCCCCCGCCGCTCCCGCTCAGCGCCGGCACCGTGCTCGGACCCGCAGTCGCCACCGGCCCCGCCCGGCACCGCAGCCCCTCCCCGGTGGCCCTGCCCGCCGGTCCTCGGCCCGAGGCACGGTAGACCCGGCCGCCGGTCCCGCGGGCGGGACCGGCGGCCCCCCACAGGCCGCGGGTCGACACGAGTGGACGACGTACCATCTCCGCCGTGGCAGAGCAGCAGGGGTCGTCCATGCGCCACCCGGTCTCGGAGGAGCTCGCGCTCCACCTCGAGGAGCGTGGCCTCAGCGTGGTGCGCTGCGGCGCCATCGGCGCTCCCGACACCCCGTGGCCGGCCGTCGCCGAGCAGGTGGGCAGGCTGGTGGCGCAGGGCGTGGTGGAGAGCGGGATCGTCTGCTGCTGGACCGGGACCGGGGTGAGCATCGCCGCCAACAAGGTCCCCGGAGTGCGCGCCGCGCTCTGCTCCGACGCGCAGACCGCGCGCGGTGCACGGCGGTGGAACGACGCCAACGTCCTCGCGCTGTCGCTCCGTGCGACGAGTGCGGCGGTCGCCGAGGAGATCGTGGACGCATGGTTCGAGCCCACCCCTCCGGATCCGGACGAGGCCGGGAACATCCGCGCGGTGGAGGAGATCGAGAGGCGCTACCGCGAGCGCGGCGCCCCCACCGGGAGCATCCATGCCGACCCTTGAGCTGAGCAGCAGCCCCCTCGCCGAGTCGGACGCCGACGCCGTCATCGTCACCGCCTTCGAGGACGGTCTCTCCCCCGCCGCCGGGGAGGCGGACGCCGCGCTCGGCGGGCTCCTCGTCGAGATGCGCGAGGCCAAGGAGTTCCGCGGGCGCTTCGCCGAGCGCCCGGTGATCCACACCCTCGGCCGGCTCCCGGCGCGGCGGCTTCTCGTCCTCGGCCTCGGCAAGCGCGACCAGCTCGACGCCTTCCGGCTCCACAACGCCTTCCAGTTCGCCGGCACCACGCTGCGCAAGCAGGGGGTGCGCCGCCTCGCCGCCCACGCCGACCCGGCGACCGTCGCCGCACTCGGCAATGGCAGCCCCGCGAGCGCGGCCGACGTCGCCCGCGCGGTGGTGACCGGGCTGCTCCTCGGCAACTTCGAGGGCGACCTCAACAAGAGCGAGCGCGAGCCCGACCCCGGCATCGAGCGGATCGAGCTTGCGGGGCTCGACGGTGACGAGGTCGCGCTGCGGCAGGCGCTCGGCGAGGCCGAGGTGCTCGCCGGGGCGTCGAACCAGGTACGGACCTGGGCGGCGGCGCCGAGCAACACCCTGACCCCGCGCCTGCTCGCCGAGCAGGCGTCGGCGCTCTACGCGGGCACCGGCCTCGAGGTCGAGGTGCTGCAGCGCGCCGACCTCGAGCGCGAGGGGATGGGCGCGCTGCTCGGCGTCGCCCGCGGAAGCGACGAGCCGCCGGTGATGATCGTGGTGCGCCACGACGGCGGCCGCCCCGACGGCCCGCGGCTCGCGCTCGTCGGCAAGGGCATCACCTTCGACACCGGCGGCATCTCCCTGAAGCCCGCCGCCGGGATGGAGATGATGAAGTGGGACATGGGCGGCGGCGCCGCGGTGCTCGCGGCGATGTGGGCCATCGCCCGGCTCAACCCGCGGGCCAACGTCATCGGCGTCGTCCCCGCCACCGAGAACATGCCCGGCGGCCGCGCCTACAAGCCCGGTGACGTGCTCGTGTCGAAGAGCGGCAAGACGATCGAGGTGACGAACACCGACGCCGAGGGTCGCATCATCCTCGCCGACGGCCTCGCCAAGGCGCGCGAGCTCGGCGCCACCCACCTGGTCGACGTCGCCACCCTCACCGGCGCCTGCGTCGTCGCCCTCGGCCACGTCGCCAGCGGGCTGATGACCAACGACCGTGACCTCGGCAGGATGGTCAAGGACGCCGCCGCCCTCGCCGGCGACCGCGTCGCCGAGCTCCCGCTCCACCCCGAGTACGACGTCGCCCTGCGCAGCGACGTCGCCGACATGAAGAACGCCGCCGGGCGCGAGGCGGGGGCGATCACCGCCGCCGTCTTCCTCCGCGAGTTTGTCGGCGACGTGCCCTGGGTGCACCTCGATATTGCTGGCCCTGTCTGGAACGACCAGGGCGACATGACCGTGATCCCGAAGGGGCCGACGGGGACGCCGGTGCGCACGTTCGTGCATCTGGCGAGGGCGTTCGCCGAGCTGTAGTAGGCCCGTTCACCCACCCGCCAGCAGCGCGTGGTGCAGCGCCGGGAGCTCAACGCGTACCGGCAGCCGCCGGTCCCCCGCCAACACGAGAAACTCGCCGCGGGCTGCGCTCTCGAGCATCCGGCGCTGCCCGTCGGTCAGGCCATACGCACCCTGCATCCGAGAGGTCTCGGCGCTCCGGTGGCCGCCGAGGAGGACGATCGCCGGGTTGGTGGCGACGACGGTGCCCTCCTCGGTGGCGAGCAGGTCGCCGGCGTTCTGGGTGGCGACCACCAGGGAGACGCCGTACTTGCGGCAGCGGCGGGCGAGCTGGGTGAGCAGGCGGCGCAGCGGGGGGTGGGCGCAGAGCAGCCCGACCTCGTCGAAGACCAGGTGGCGCTGCATCCGATCCTTCCGGACCAGCGACCAGAGCCACTCGGCGACGAGCAGCGTCGCCGCCGGCACGAGCTCGTCGTGGAGGTCGCGCAGCGAGATCCCCGCCACCGGGGCGTCGAGGCGCAGGGTGGTGGGGCGGTTGAAGAGCTCGCCGAGCGGGCCGGTGCAGAAGCGGGCGAGCACGGTTGCGACCCGTGGCGTGGCGGCTCGGAGCGGCTCCAGGCAGTCGCCGAGCAGCGCCGGGCGGCGGCGGCCTCGGACGCGGGTGAGCGCCCCGGTCGCGGCGGCGTCGACGTGGGCGCGCTCCACGTCGTCGAGGGTCCCGCCGCAGAGGACGTTGACGAGGTCGACGACGGCGGCGACGACCTCGGCGCGGCGGGCGGGCTCGCCCTCGTCGAGCGCGCCGGTCTCGAAGACGTTGAGGGCGGTGCCGCAGCCCGGCGCGAGCCGGAGGAAGTCGCCACCGAGAGCGGAGATCAGCGACTCGTGCTCGCCCTCGGGGTCGATGACCGCGCTGCCCCGGCCGCGCGCGGCCGCGGCGAGGACGATGGCGCCGAGGGTGTAGCTCTTGCCCTGCCCGGAGGCGGCGAGGACGGCGATGTTCGCGTTGGCGTGGTGGGCGGTGTCGAAGGGGTCGACGCGCACCGGCGCGGCGGTCGCGAGCGAGCGTCCGAGGGGGTAGCCGCCGGGGTCGTCGCAGCCCGCCTCGACCCAGGGGACGCACGTCGCCGCGGCGGCGGAGTCGACGAGCTTGGCGCCGCCGAGGTGGTCGCGTCCCAGCGGCCAGGCGGACATCGCCGCGTCGAGGTGCTGGAAGTGCGCGGGCTCGCACCCCGCCAGGGTGGCCACGAAGGCGACCCGCACCGCCTCGGCGGCGTGGTCGAGCGCGGCGGGGTCGTCCGCCCGGGCGACGCCGGTGACGCTGAGCCGCAGCGAGCGCCCCTGGTTCCGCGCCAGGCGTGCCCGCAGGTCGAGGGCGCCGTCCACCCCGGCCTCGACCGCGGCGTCGCCGAGGCCTTCGCGGTCGGCGTCGACGAGCTGGTCGGCGCGGAGGTCGCGCAGGCGGCGCGAGAGCCGCGACACCGCCTCGCCGACCGGGGTGGGGTCGAGGTGGATGGCGACGTCGCACTCGGCACGGGTGAGCAGCAGTGGCGCCAGCCACCCCGGTTCGACGGCGCACCCGGGCAGGCGGCGCAGCCGGTAACCGCGCACCCAGACCGCGCCGGTGGAGGCCTCGCGCGGCCGCGCCTGCCAGGCGGGACGGCCGAATCGCTGCGCGCCGGCGCCGACGGCCCCGCCGCCCCAGGCGTCGTGCACCCGCGCCGCCAGCGCCTCGCCCTCGAGCACCTCCGCGCCCGCGCCGGCGGCGGC
>VBHE01000150.1 GCA_005889515.1 Chloroflexota bacterium
CCCACCAGTGGACGCCGAAGAATCCCGAGGCGCAGGGCACGGTGCCCGACGCCCATGATCCGTCGAAGAGGCACGCTCCGATGATGCTGACGACGGACCTGGCGCTGAAGATGGATCCGATCTACGCGCCGATCGCCAAGCGCTTCCACGAGAACCCCGACCAGCTCGCCGACGCGTTCGCCAAGGCGTGGTACAAGCTGCTGCACCGCGACATGGGGCCGGTCTCACGCTTCCTCGGACCGTGGGTTCCGGAGCCGCAGCTGTGGCAGGACCCCGTCCCCGCGGTCGATCACAAACTGATGGGGCCAAAGAAGATCGCGGACCTCAAAGCCAAGATCCTTGAGTCGGGACTGTCGATCTCCCAGCTGGTCACCACCGCCTGGGCGTCGGCGGCAACGTTCCGCTTCACCGACAAGCGGGGCGGCGCCAACGGGGCGCGCATTCGCCTTGCGCCGCAGAAGGACTGGGAGGTCAACCAGCCGGCCGAGTTGGCCAAGGTGCTGCAGACGCTCGCGCAGATCAAGAAGGGAACGAAGAACTCGCTCGCCGACCTCATCGTTCTGGGCGGCTGCGCGGCCGTCGAGCAGGCGGCGAAGAACGCCGGGCACGACATCACGGTCCCGTTCGCGCCGGGACGCACGGACGCGTCGCAGGAGCAGACCGATGTGGAGGCGATGGCCGTGCTCGAACCGACCGCCGACGGGTTCCGCAACTACCTGCGTGCCGGAGAGAAGTTGCCGCCGGAGACCCTGCTGCTCGACCGGGCCAACCTGTTGTCGCTGACCGCTCCCGAGATGACGGTTCTCATCGGCGGCATGCGGGCCCTGAACGCCAACGTCGGGCGATCCCCGCACGGCGTGTTCACCGACCGGCCCGAGACGTTGACCAACGACTTCTTCGTGAACCTCCTCGACATGAGTACGGAGTGGAAGCCGTCGATGTCGGCCGAGAACGTGTACGAGGGCCAGGATCGCGCCACCGGCAAGTCCAGGTGGACGGCCACCGCCGTCGACCTCGTGTTCGGTGCGAACGCCCAGCTCCGGGCGCTCTCGGAGGTGTACGCATGTGACGACGCGAAGGAGAAGTTCGTGCGTGACTTCGTGGCTGCGTGGGACAAGGTCATGAACCTCGATCGTTTCGACCTCGCGTGATCGCGGTCGCCCCGATCGTCTGAGGACGGACGGTCAGGGGCGCTCGTACCGTAGGAGCACGACGCCGTTGCCGAAGGTTCGGGTCTCCGCGAGCCGGAGAGCGGTCTTGGTATCGGATGGGTGGAACAGCGGCTTGCCGCGTCCGATGAGGACGGGGTGGACGTAGATCCGGTACTCGTCGATCAGGTCGTACTCCATGAAGGCGGCAGGGAGATCTGAGCCGCCGACAAAAAGGTCCCCGCCGGGCTGGGCCTTGAGCGCCATGACGTCTTCGGGGACGACATCCCGGACCAGAGTCGAGTGCCAGTCGGCCCGCTCCAGGGTCCGGGAGTAGACGATCTTCGGCGTGTCTCGCCAGATGCGCGCGAACTCGGCCACCGGTCCGGTGCTGGATGGGTCCTGGTCGGCGGTGGGCCAGAACCCGGCCATCAGCTCGTAGTTGACGCGCCCGTACAGGAAGGCGCCGATACCACTGAGCTGTTCGTTGAAGTGGGTGTGCAGCTCCTCGTCGACCATGTGCCAGTCGATCTCGCGGTTCGGTCCCTCGATGAAGCCGTCGAGCGACACCGACATCATCAGGATGACCTTGCGCATCCGCGGTCCCCTTCCCTGGACGACTCGGGAGACCCCGCTGGGGAGCTGGGATTCGAACCCAGGAATGCCGGATCCAAAGTCCGGTGCCTTACCACTTGGCGACTCCCCATCGGGCGAGGGCATGCTACGCCGCGACCGCGGCTGGAGCGATCGACGCCCTGCTACTCGGCGAAACGGGGGGCGCGGCGCTCGCGGAACGCGGCCCAGCCCTCGCCGGCGTCGGCGCTCTCCTGGGTGGCGGCCTGGGCGAGACCCTCGACCTCGAGCATCGCCGCCATGTCGGCGTCGAGGGCGAGGCGGAGCGCCCGCTTGGTGGCGCGGACCGCCCGGGGGGCGTTGGCGGCGATGGTGGCGGCGAGGGCGGCGGCGGTCGCCGCCAGGTCGGCGTCGTCGACGAGGCGGTTGACCAGGCCCATCTCGAGGGCGCGCGCGCCGTCGACGAGCTCGCCGCCGAGGAGCATCTCCGCCGCCCGGGCGGGGCCGAGGAGGCGGGCGAGCATGTAGGTGGCGCCGCCCCCGGGGTGGATGCCGAGGCGCACGAAGGTGGCGCCGAAACGCGCCGAGGCGCCGGCGATGCGCAGGTCGCAGACCAGGGCGAGGTTGAGCCCGGCGCCGATGGCGGGACCGTTCACCGCCGCGATCGTCGGCACGGCGAGGTCGCGCACGTCGAGGAAGGTGCGGTAGTAGGCGCCGAGCATCTCCCGGCGGGGGAGCACGCCGCCGCTCTCCTGGCGGCGGAACTCCCCGAGGTCGGCGCCGGAGCAGAAGGCCCGCCCCGCCCCGGTGATGACCGCGCAGCGCGCCCCGGGGTCGGCGGCCACGTCGCGGACCGCCTGGCGGAGCTGGGTCGCGAGCTCCTCGTCGAGGGCGTTGCGGCGCTCCGGGCTGTCCAGGGTGATGGTCACCACCCCGGCGTCGGTGCGCTCCACCTGGATCGGCATCGCCGCAGGGTAGCGTGCGCGCCCGGCGGCGGGTCTCCGGGGGAGCGGCCGCTATACTCGCGGCCGTGGCAGACGCACCCCTGGCGGTCGTGCTGGCCGCCGGGCGGGGGACGCGGATGCGCAGTCGCACGCCCAAGGCGCTGCACCCCCTGGCCGGCCGCCCACTCCTCCTCCACGTGGTGGCGGCCGCCGCCGCGGCCACCGGGACCGAGCCCCTGGTGGTCGTGAGCCCGGAGCACCCCGAGGTCGCGGCGGCGCTCGACGGGGTCGCCTCCACCGCCGAGCAGGCGCAGGCGCGGGGCACCGGTGACGCGCTCCCCCGCTGCTGCGCCCCGACACCCTCGCCGCGCTGCTCGGGCGGCAGCGTGAGACCGCGGCGGCGTGCGTCGTCCTCGGCGTCGTCCCCGCCGATCCCCGCGGGCTGGGCCGGCTGGTCCGCGACGCCGCCGGTGGGGTCGCCCGCATCGTCGAGTAGCGCGATCTCCCGCCCGGGGAGGCCGCCCCCGCCGAGTGCAACGCCGGCGCCTACGCCTTCGACGGCGCCCGGCTGTGGCCGGTCCTCGAGCGGCTCGGCAGCGACAACGCCCAGGGCGAGCTCTACCTGACCGACGTGGTCGAGCTCCTCGGGGGCGCCGAGGCGGTCGTGGCCGCCGATCCCGACGAGGCGCTCGGGGTGAACGACCGCTGCCAGCTCGCCACCGCCGAGGGGGTGCTCAGACGCCGCACCCTCGACGCGCTTATGCTCGCAGGGGTGACCGTCGAAGACCCCGCGACGACCTATGTCGACCCGGAGGTGCGGGTGGGCCGCGACTCGGTCCTGCTCCCGATGACCGTGCTGCGCGGCGCCACCACCCTGGGGGAGGGGTGCGTGGTCGGGCCGATGGCCCAGCTCCGCGACGTCCGGGGCGGCGACCGCGTCCGCATCGGCGCGTCCTCGCTCGAGGAGTGCGAG
>VBHE01000151.1 GCA_005889515.1 Chloroflexota bacterium
GGCAACGCCGCCCGGGTGCGCGCGCGCGTCGTCGCCGAGGGCGCCAACGCCGCCATCACCACCGACGCCGACCCGGTGCTCGACGCGGCCGGCATCCGCGTCCTCCCCGACATCCTCGCCAGCGCCGGCGGGGTGGTGGTCTCGTACTTCGAATGGGTGCAGGACCTGCAGGCGCTGTTCTGGGAGGAGGGCGAGGTGGTCCGCCGGCTCGAGCAGGTGATGCGCCACGCCTACGATCACGTCCGCACCATCGCCACCGACCAGCGGCTGACCTTTCGCGAGGCCGCCTACCGCATCGCCGTCGACCGCGTCGCCCGCGCCACCGCGGTCCGTGGGATCTACCCGTAGATCCGACGCACCTAGGCTGGGGTCAGAGAGCCTCCGACCGGCCTGTAGTCGAACCGGTAGCCGACACCGGGCACGGCGTGGACGTACGTCGGGTGCTCGTTGTTCGGCTCGATCTTGCGGCGCAGGCGGTAGACGTGGGCGTCGACGCTGCGGGCGTCGAGCTCGGCGCCCTGGCCCCAGACCTGCTGGATCATCTCCGCACGGGACACCACGCGACCCGGACGGGTCGCGAGCAGCGCGAGGAGGTTGAACTCGGTCGGGGTCAGGCCCACGGCCTCGCCGTCGCGGAGCACCTCGTGGCGGCCGAAGTCGATGACGAGGCCGGGGAACTTGAGGCGGCCGGGGCGCACCTGGGCGGCGCTGCGCCGCTGGCGGCGGAGCTGGGCGCCGATGCGCGCCGCGAGCTCGCGCAGCTCGAAGGGCTTGGTGACATAGTCGTCGGCGCCGATCTCGAGACCGACGACGACGTCGACGACGTCGTGATTCGCCGAGACCATGAGGATCGGCACCTCGATCCCCGCGGCGCGGATCCGGCGACACACGTCGAGGCCGGTCAGTCGCGGCAGGTTGAGGTCGAGGACGATGAGGTCGGCGTCCGACTGCTCGGCGAGGCGGAGCCCCTCGAAGCCGTCGGTGGCCACCTGGACGGTGAACCCGTGCTCGCGGCCGAGCATGGTGAGCATCGTCCCGATCGTCGGGTCGTCGTCGATGACCAGGATGGTGGTCTCGCCGGCGGGAGCCTGGTCGGTCGGGTCCTGGCTGCTGAGGAGGTCCAAGGTGGGAGCGGAGGTGAGGCGGTCCATCGGGTCCAAAGTGTGCGAACTGGTCTATCGCAACGCACCACAGATCGGTGCCACGTGCTGGTTACAGGACACCGCTCGAGCCGAGACGCCGAACTCGGGGCGGGGCCTCGAGAGCCCGCTGGTACCATCGGCCCCATGCGCCGCCAGCGGGTCCTCATCACCGGGATCAGCCGCTTCTGGGGCTACGAGCTCGCCCAGAGGCTCGAGGCGGACCCCATGGTCGAGCAGATCGTCGGCATCGACGTTCGCGAGCCCGCCCACGACCTCAACCGCACCGACTTCATCCGCGCCGACCTCCGCCACAGCCTGGTCGGCAAGCTCGTGCGGGCCCTCGGCATCGACACGGTGGTGCACACCAACCTGATCGTCGACCCCCGGCGCACCAGCGCGCGGGTGGCCCACGAGACCAATGTCATCGGCAGCATGAATCTGCTGGCAGCCTGCAGCGGAGCGGAGAGCCCGGTCCGCAAGCTGCTGGTGAAGTCGAGCACGGCGATCTACGGCAGCGAGCCCGACGACCCCTCGGTGTGGACCGAGGAGATGACTCGGCGCACTCCGCCGCAGGACGCCTTCAGCCGTGACATCGTCGAGGTCGAGTCGTACGTCCGCGACTTCGCCCTTCGCCAGCCGGGCGCCACGGTGACGGTCCTGCGCTTCACCAACGTGCTCGGGCCGCTGCTGCAGACGCCCTTCCAGGCGTACTTCGGCCTCCCCGTGGTCCCGACGGTGCTCGGGTTCGACCCCCGCCTCCAGTTCCTCCACGAGGAGGAGGCCGTCGAGGCGCTCTACCGCGCGACCGTCGAGAACCATCCCGGCGCCTTCAACGTCTCCGGCCCCGGCGCGGTCGTCCTCAGCCAGGCGGCGCGGATCCTCGGCCGGCGCTGCGTGCCGGTGATCCCGCCGGTGGGCGGCAGCATCGCGACCCTGGCGCTGAAGCGGCTGGGACTGCTCGACTGGCCGCCGCACCTTCTCCGCCTCATCCGCTACGGCCGCGTCGTCGACATCTCCCGGCTTCGCGACCAGTTCGGCTGGGAGCCGCGCAGAAGCAGCAGCGAGGTCCTCCACGACTACGCCCGCGGCCGCTCCGGCGCCCCCGCCGAGCCGGTACTGAGCCCCAACGGTAGCGAACCGGTCCGGCCGAGACTTCTGACGCGGGTTTAAACCCCCGTGACGGAACGGTTGCAGTAGTTCGGAGCGCGTCACGGCGAGGTACCGTGAACGCGATGGCGACCGAGAGGAAGCGGTGGCCCGGCACGCGTGAGACGCTCGCCGTGGACTATCAGGAGATCGGTGAGCTGGCCCGCGTGGTGGCCGAGGACGTGCCCACGCCGTGGCAGCGCCGACGCGCGCGCCTGGGCGCCGTGCTGCTCGTGCTCGCCACCCCGTTCACCTGGCTGCTGAACCGCCCGGTCCCGATCGGACGGCCGCGTCCGCGGCACATGCTCTCGCTCGCGGGGGTGGCGCTCATCGCCATCGGCGTCGGCATCGTCGCGGTCCCGCTCATCGGGGTGCACAACCGCGGCAACGCGGACACCAACGCGCTCGCGCAGTGGAACAGGGGCGGCTCGCAGGACCTGGTCGGCGGCCTGCCGGACACCGCGGACGCCTCCGGGACGGCGACCTGCGGCGCCAACAGCCCCGCGGAGTCGTACGCGCTGGTCAGCTTCCCGAGCCTCCAGCAGTACGGCTACACCGGGGTGGCGGGCGACGGCGGCTGGGACCTGCTGCTGCAGCGCTCGATGGTCCACTACAACGGGTCCGCCGGGCCCGGCGAGCTCGGCAACGACATCATCGCCTTCCACCGCGAGCCCCACTTCCAGAACATCGACCAGCTCGGTGTCGGCGGCATCGTCGAGGTGAAGGACCGCAGCTGCCGCGTATGGCACTACAAGGTCACCGCGGAGCAGGTTCTCGCGCCCGACAAGGTCACCCAGCTCGGGCCGACCGACGACGCCGAGCTCACCCTGGTCACCTGCACGCCGTGGTTCCAGCACTATGACCGCATCGTCTGGCGCGCCAAGCTCGTGGAGAACCCGACCACCGCGCCGTCGACGCCCGCGCCGACGGCGGCGTCGGTGCCCTTCCCGGTGGTGACCCCGGCGCCGACCGAGGCGCCGACACCGACCCCGAAGCCGTCGCCGACACCGACGCCCCAGCCGAGCCCGACGCCGGCGACCCATCCGACCCCGAACCAGCCCCCGCCCCCGCCCCCGCCGACGCCCGCGCCGATCGTCCCGGTGACACCGCCCCCGTCCCCGCCACCGTACTCGCCGCCGCCCACGCCGACGCCGGCTCCCTCGCCGACCCCGACCCCGAGCCCGTCGCCGTCGCCGTCGCCGACCCCCGCCCCGACGCCGTCGCCCACTCCCTAGGGAGCCCGGCACACACCACATCTGGTGGCTCGCCCTGGAGTGGGGCACAACATGGGGTGGCAGGAAGGCCCCGTCCGCGGTCGGTCTGGTATGCTTCGTGCCCACCTGGATGGCCATGACGACCCGCAGCGCATGCCCCTGCCGGTGAGGACATCGCCGGCTCCTCGGGGAGACGAGCGCCCAGTGCGGCCCACCACC
>VBHE01000152.1:0-6583 GCA_005889515.1 Chloroflexota bacterium
CTCGAGGCCTTCGGCCGGCCGCTCTTCGCCGAGATGCCCTTCAGCGGCGTCGGATTCGGGCTCGGGTTCTCGGTGGTGGTGGATGCCGTGAAGGGCAGGTCGCTGTGCAGCGACGGCGAGTACGCATGGGGCGGGGCGGCGAGCACCGCCTTCTGGGTCGATCCCGCCGAGCAGATCACCGGGCTCTTCCTCACCCAGCTGCTGCCCTCGAGCACCCACCCCATCCGCTCCCAGTTCCGCACCCTCGTCTACCAGGCGCTCGTCGACCGCCCGCGTCCCGCCGGCGAGCGCGCCGCGCGGTGAGCCAGCTCGTCTTCGACGAGGCGCTCTCGCGCCGGATCGAGTCGATGTACGCGAGGCGCGACTTCCAGCGCCGCCGGCGGCTCGTCCACGACGCCCTCGCAGCCGTCCCGGGGGAGCATGTCCTCGACGTCGGCTGCGGGCCCGGGTTCTACGTCGCCGAGCTGCTCGACCGGGTCGGTCCACAGGGCGCGGTGGTCGGCGTCGACAGCAGCGCGCAGATGCTCGGCCTCGCGGTGCGCCGCTGCGAGGGGTACGACAACGTCGCCTTCCACGAGGCGCCGGCGACCTCCCTCCCGGTGGCCGACGCCGGCTTCGACGCCGCCCTGAGCGTGCAGGTGCTCGAGTACGTCGGCGACGTCGACACCGCGCTCGCCGAGATGCGCCGTGCGCTCCGCCCCGGCGGCCGCGCGGTGGTGTGGGACGTGGACTGGTCGACGGTCACCTGGCACTCCGCGGACCCGGCGCGCATGGGTCGGGTGATGAGGGCCTTCGACGCCCACCTCACCCACCCGACGCTGCCGCGCACACTCGCCGCACGGCTGCGGTCGGTCGGGTTCGACGCCGTCACCGCAGAGGGGCACGCCTTCACCGCGACCGAGCTCGATCGCGAGAGCTACGGTCCGGCGCTCCTCCCGATGATCCAGAACTTCGTGACCGGAGGTGGCGGCATCGACGACGCCGAGGCGACGGCGTGGGCCACAGAGCAGCGCGAGCTCGCAGCGCGCGGCGAGTTCTTCTTCAGCTGCGTGCAGTTCTGCTTCCGGGCGGTGCGCTGAGCGGCTTCTCGAACCAGTGCTGCGCGTAGGCCTCGTCGTTGAACGGCGGGACCTCGCTGTAGCCGGCGGACCGGTAGAGGCTGATCGCCTCGGTGAGCGCCGAGTTGGTGTCGAGCCGGACCGACCGGGCGCCGTGGCCTGCGGCATGGGCCTCGAGCTCGCCCAGCAACCGGCGGCCGACCCCGAGCCCGCGCGCGGACTCGGCGACCCACATGCGCTTGATCTCGGCCCGTCCGGCGCCGCGGAACCGCAGGCTCCCACCGGCCGGAGCCCGGACCTCCTCCTCGGGGACGGAGGCGCTCCGCGCGGGATCGAAGCCGGTCCCGAACCGGCGGTTCAGATCGGAGAAGTAGGCGTGCCAGCACGACTGCGCCCTCGGGTCGGCGGGATCCACCGCGGCGACCTCGACCATCGCCGCGGTCATGAGCCGCTCGACGTCGGCCATCGCCCCGACCAGGCGGGTCCGCTGGCTCGGGCTCAGCGGTGCGAGCAGCGAGGCGGCGAGGTCGTCGCTGCGCCGGTCGAGGACCGCTCGCTCCGCGACCCCGGTCGCGGTCAGACGTGCGGTCCGGATCCGCCGGTCGGACTGGTTGGGGCCGATGGTGACCATCCCCGCCTCCTCCAGGGAGCGCAACAGCCGGCTGAGGTATCCGGAGTCGAGTCCGAGCCGGGCGCGCAGCGAGCGCAGGTCGCGCCCCTCGGCGCCGATCTCCCACAGCAGCCGCGCCTCGCCGAGGGGACGGTCCCGGGAGAGGTAGCGGTCGTTCAGCGCCCCCACGCGTTGGGTGACGATCCGGTTGAACCGGCGCACCTGTGCGACCATCGCCCGATCCATTCTCTGACCTTAGTCAGAGAATCGGCGCACGTCAACCCGGGAGGACGCCGAAGTGGGGCGGCGAGGTTCCCTCGCCACCCCACGGACCGCCTGACTAGCAGGCGAACGCGATCTGGTTGTTGATGCCGTCGAAGGTGTCCTTGGCGAGCCCCTGGGTCGCCTTGTTGTTGGCGTACCAGGTGGTGCCGCCGACGTTCGACACCGTGTTCTGCCAGTTGAGCAGGGCGGACACGGTCATGCAGGTGTTCCCGCCGAACGCCGCGCTGGTGTTCTCCGACCCGCCGATGTCGGTGAGGTGGATGGAGATCGAGCCGATCGGGCCGTCGGGGGTGCTGATCTTGGTGCCGCCGGGGCCCCCGCCGAAGTAGACGTCGAGGGCGGTGGCGAGCATCTGCGCCTTGAGCATCGCGTTCATCGACGATCCCGACGCGTTCGCGGCCTTGACGACGTTGTATACGTAGCTCGCGGTCTGAGTGCACGTGGCGGTGGCGCTCAGGTCCTGGAACGGCGCGTACTGACGCAGCCAGGTGCCGGAGGCGCAGACCCCGCTCACCGAGGAGCCGCCGGTGATGATGCCCTGGCCGTTCTTGTTCTGCCAGAAGCCCATCGTCAGGGCACCGGTATGGGCCGGTCCGCAGACGGTCACGCTCGCCGACGCCGAGCCGGTGGTCCCGGTGGTATCGGTGACGAAGGTCGCCGTGTTGTTGTGGGTCACGCAGTCGAAGGCGGGAACCGGGAAGGTGTGCGCGTACATGTAGGTCGCCGCCGGCGAGACCGCCGCGGTGCCGGTCTCGGACACGGTGCCGAGGGTGGTCGGAGCGCCCGCGTCCACGCTGTCGGTGACGACGACGGAGTCGTCCACGAGGTGGGGCGTGGTCGCCGACCAGGTGATCGCCGCCGTCGCCGGCGCCGAGGAGTTGTCGCCGTGGGGCGTGCTCGAGCCGCCGCCGAGCGTCTGGTTCCACTGCACCACGGCGCTGTTGACCTCGGCATCCGCCGCCGGGGCTGCGGTGTAGCTGCAGGTGTAGGGCATGTTCCGAGACCGGCACCGCGGCGGTCTCGCCGGCGGCGACCTACATGTACGCGCACACCTTCCCGGTTCCCGCCTTCGACTGCGTGACCCACAACAACACGGTGACCTTCCACGCGCTGTCGACGGCGGCGTTCTGGTCGACGGACACGGTGTAGTTGAAGACGGCCGAGCCGCCGACCTGCTCGACCCTGGTCCGGTCGACGCTCTTGTGGATGTTCCAACTCCAGGTCCGGGTGAACGCCGGGACCGCCGTCTTGGAGACGAGGAGATCGACGCCCTGCTGCGGCGGAGGCGGCGACCCCGGGGCGGGGACGCGGAAGGCGTCGAACTTGCAGAGGTGGGTGTCGGCCGCGCTCTGGGCGCTGGTCGGGCAGAGGGCGAGAATGTAGACGCCGCCGGCATTCGGCGTGTCGTCATACGGCGCCAGCTGGACCACCGGGTCGCCCTGGGGGTCGGTGCCCATGACGTGAGGGCCGCTGTAGCTGAGCACGTGGCTGCTCACCGTGAACGTCCGGTCGGTGTAGGCGTCGTGCGACGAGCTGAGGTTGCCTGACGCTCCGTCGACGAAGCCGCCGTGCTGGGAGCCGGGCGCAACTACGGCGAAGTAGTAGCTGCCGTCCGCCAGGCCGCCGCTGGCAGGTCCGCCGCTGGTGTACACGTCCCCCTTGGCCGCGTAGTTGTTGCAGTCGATGCCGTTGCCGCCGTCGAGACAGCCGCCCTGGGTGACGTCGAACGTCGTGAACGCAGCGCCGCTGGTGGCGTGCGCCACCAGGCCCATGTCGAGCTGGGACAGCCCGCCGCAAGCCACCAGGCCGACGACCGTCCCGGCCGCCGCCATCCGTCGGATGTTCATTCGATACCCCCCCACGCGCGCCCGCAGGGCGCCGCGAATCTCTCCGTGCGATCCACCGGCTCTGGGTCCGGCGCCGCCACTCCTGCAACGGGGGGCACGAGTCGTTCTTGCAGCTTTTGTTGCTTTTGAGGAGATCGGGTACAACGAGCTTCCGAGGCGTTCGCGCGGGGCGACCGGAGGGGTCCGCAGACTGCTCGACCCGCTGGGTGGGCTGGGCGGCAGGCTAGGGCTCCCCGCCGGCGGTCTCGTGGACCACCGTGGTTCGGGAGGTCCGCGAGGAGACCGGCCTGGAGGTCGTGCCGGAGTACATCGTCGGGGTCTACTCAGACCCTGGACACGTCCTTCGCAGGCGGCAGCTGTCGATTGAGCATCAGCCCCAGTACACGAGCACGAAAACACCGATCGTGATCACGAGCGCGCCGCTCATCGCGCCGCTGAAGCGCCGGGGAGACGCCTGCGGGAGGCTGGGCTGGCCGACGAGGCTCCAGGTCATGAACAATGCGCCGGCGCTTGCGATGGCTATGCCCAGCCCACGCGGAACACTCACGACGCGATCTCCCTCTGCTACGCGTGAAGGCGATCCTCCGATGCGGTCAGTATGCAGCGGGGCGGCGTTGACCTGGAACGGCGCCGCGCCGCGGGGCCGCCGGCTGGAGCGCGTTCAGGATAGATTGGTGTCCCGGTGCATGGTGATCAGTGCGGCGGTGAGCAGCGTGCGGTGGAACACCGCCTCCACGAGTAGGCCGGCGGTGACACCGCGCGACCTCTCCGGAATCAGCCGGTCACGATGACCGGTGTGCCCACCGGGGCCCACGAGTAGAGCCAGGACATCACCGTCAGGGGGATGTGGACGCATCCGTGGCTCGCCCCCAACCCGTTCTCGCTGCCCGGGCCCAGCTCGGAGTCCGGCTCCCAGGGGGCGTCGTGGATGAAGAAACCGCCCTCGGCGAACTCCATCGCGAAGCTCACCGGGCTGGTCGGGTACCAGAACGGCGAGCCGGGCGGCCAGGGCGAGTGGAAGACGAACGGCGAGTACCTGGCGAAGATGGCGAAATGTCCGGTCGGAGTGCGCAGCTCCGGGCGGCCGGTCGTCGCCGGGGTGGCACGCACCGCGCAGCCGTCCTCGTAGAACACCATCTCCTGGGCGGTGAGGTTGAGGGTGACCACGTGTCCGGCGGGCACCTCGTGCCCGCAGCCGTTGGCGGCGAGGTCGGCGACGACCGCCGGCGCGAGCGCCTGGGTCTGCTGCTGCACCGCCTGGAGCTCGGGCGCGGTCCGGGCGGCGGCGAAGGCAGCGCTGAGGCCCTGGTACGTCGAGGACGCCGCGGCGCCACCGGGCGTGCCCTCGGCGAACGCCTGCTCCACCGACGGCATCACGGCGTGCAGCTGGGCACCGACCTGGTCGTTGAGGGTGACCAGGTCCTGGAGCGCGGGCAGCGCCCCCGCGAGCTGGGCGGATGCGGCGCCGGGGTCGCCGAGGCCGGCGACGGCGGCTCCCAGCCGGTCGGCGAGCGTGGGCACCGGGCCGGGATCGAGGTTGCCGGCCTGGGCGCGGGCCGTCAGCGACCGTGCCTGGGCGAGAAGTCCCTGGGGGTTCGCCGGCGCAGCGGCGCGCGCGGCGCGCTGCGCCATGACCTGTGCCCGGGCCGCCCCCGTCGCGGTCCAGATCGACCCGGAGAGGCTCTCGAGGCCCGCAGGTGTCGCCGCGGAGCCGGTGGCGGCGCGCCAGGTGGCGAGCTGCCGGGTGAACGCCGGTGCCAGATCGGGGGCGTTCGCGGCCGCGAAGGCGCTCGACGCCGCCAGCGCGGCCTGCGCCCGCGATCGTGCCTCGGAGAGGGCCGTGTCCCAGACCCGGGTGGTGCGTGCCCTCAGCCGGGCGATCGCCTCGCTGGGATCCGGACCCCCGGGCCAGGGGCGCCACCACCATCCCGCCTGCTGGGCGTCGAGCTGCCGCAGCTCGGCGCGGAGCGGGGCGAGGCGGGAGGGCACGACGCCGTCGTGCACCTCGCGGTTCCACTGCCGGGTGAGCGCGCCGGCGTCCTGGCGGTACTGGAGGTGGATGGTGAGATCCCGGCCGGTCATGCCGACGAGCGCGGCGAGCAGCAGCGCCACCGCCAGAGCAGCAGGCTTTCGCTGGCCGCGCCGTGGGGCGGTTCGAATGGCGTATGTATGCATCGCCGGGCCTCCGGCTCGCCGAGCCGGAGGACCTTTCCCGCCGCCCTCCCTGGCTCGAGTCCGATCTCTCCCAGCCGTGCGTATGATATCACATTTTATGATATCGATGATGACCAGTCGGGCCCACAGCGACGGAAGAACTCGGTCAGGTGGCGACGCCGGCCGCCTCGTTTGCAGCCTCGGCCGCGGCGGCCGCCTCCAAGGCTGAGGCGTCGGCCACGTTCGCTGCTGCGGTCGCCCTGGCTGCGGCAGGGGCCGCTGCCTCGCGGCTGTCCGCCGCCACCGCGTCCGCGGCCGCCGATGCGGCGCTGTCCGCCGCCGCGTCCGCCGCTGCCGCCGCGACCGCGGCCTGAGCCGCAGCCATCTCAGCGAGAGTCCCGTCGGCTGATGCGACCGCCTCACCCGCCGCCGCTGCGGTTCGGCGGATGAGGCGCATCACGCTACCCGCCATCTCGGAGGCGGCGCTTGCGATGTCGTGGGTCCGCATGTCTCCTTCCGGCGCCGTCGGCGTTACTGCCTCCTGGGCCACCAGTGCGGCGGTCGCTGCCTCCTCCGCCGCGACCGCGGCCGTGCTCGCCGCCGACGCGGACGCCATCGCTGCCGCATTC
>VBHE01000152.1:6606-8007 GCA_005889515.1 Chloroflexota bacterium
TCGCGGCTCTCACCTCTTGATGTGGCACCCACGCGGCCCTCACGGCGCGCAAGAGCGCCCGTTAGGCTGGTAAGCGTCGTCCCCAATCCGAATGCCGAGAGCGCAGCTCGTCGATGAGCGCCCGAACATCCTCGACGGAATGAGCGATGAACTCGGCGTTCCGGTCAGCCTGTTGCCGTGCCTCCCCGCTGCTGTCGCGTCCCGGTGGAGTCATCAGCAGCGGCGTGGCGGCGTTGTCATCCGCCCACACGTCGCAGCCGTGCCTCCGCCACGGGCCGGGCGTGACCTGTCGGAGCCGTTCCTCGATCGCGGAGATGTCGACGCCACCCGCCGTAACGCGTTCTTCGCTCGTGGTGAGCTCCTCCGCTGCGCTCGTCGCCTGCGCCGCCGCGGCCTGAGCGGCGATTGCCGCCACCCGACCGATGTGAGCCGCCTCCTCGGCCAGCTCTGCCGCCCCGGCGCCGCTGCTCCCTTGCGCCCCCTGTGCCGCCACGACCGCCGCCCCCGCTGCCAGCTCCGCATCGGCAGCAGCAGCCGCGGCAATCCAGGCGGCGTGGTCCGCGACATCCGCGGCGTCGGACAGCCTCGCTGTATCGCCCAGCTGCGCTGTCATGCCGCGTCGCTCGGCCTCGTCCGCGGCCTCAGCCATGTTGTCCGCCGCGTCGTCAGCGGCGAGGGCCGAGGCGGCAGCCTCCGCGGCCGCCGTCACCGCCGCCTGGGCCGCCGTTGCGGCACGATCGGCCCGCCCGCGCCTCAAGTGCCGCCAGACCATCATCTTTCAGCCTCCGGCTGCTACAGAGACATGATCTGATCACAGTACACTCATATGATGATATAAGCAACCTGGATACCCAGTCCTCGGAGGAGCGACCACCGGGCGACGCGAGCGGCGTTGCGCAGCACACGGCTGGTGAAGACCGCGGCGCGGTGGCGGGGCAGCTCGGCTCCCCCGCCACCGTTGGCAGGGTCCCTATGAGGCGTCCAGCGCAGCCGGGACCAGCGCATCGTCATGCCGGGCGACGTCCTGCGCACCCGTGGCGCCGAGAAGCTCCTGCGCACGAGCGGCAGCGACATCGCATCACACGCGCTGACGCGTCGCACATCGAGGTGCGGGAACCACCGCCAGCAGGTCTCTAGCGGTGCACCTGCCGGGCGGTCCCGACCAATTCCTCGGTCGCCTCCGTCTCGAGCACTTCCTCCTCGGCGTTCGGCACGGCGCCGCCCTCCTCTTTTGGTGGACCCATCCGCATCCGGTTCGCCACCGCCCCCAGCAGGATGAACTGACTGAGGAAGTACAGCCAGGTGGCGAGGAGGAAGAAGAGCGCGAAGCTCGAGCTGTAGGTGTTGAAGCCATGGGACAGGCCGGTGTACAGCGGCCACAGGAGGGTGAGGACCTCCATG
>VBHE01000153.1:0-5785 GCA_005889515.1 Chloroflexota bacterium
CTGCAGATGCACCAGATGGACGCGCTGAGAGTGGTGATCCAGGCCGATGTCTTCCGCCTCAACCGCGCGGCCGCCGATGCCCACGCCGCCGCCACCCTCGAGGCGGCGATCGCGGCGCTCGCCCTGGCCCGGGCCCACGGCACCATCTACCCGGCGGTGGACGGCCCCGTCTTCACCTCGGACAGCGACCTCACCAAGCCCTCAGGCCTCACCGTGGAGCGGATCGAGAGGTTCCTCCACGGGACCGCCCTCGCCGGGCTCGGGAAGGCCTACATGGAGACCGAGGCCCGCTACCACGTCTCGGCGAACTACCTGGTCGCGGACAGCATCCTCGAGTCGGCCTGGGGGACGTCGCAGATCGCCCGCGACAAGCACAACATCCTCGGCTTCGGCGCGGACGACAGCCACCCCTACGAGGACGCGGTCTGGTTCCCCTCCTTCGCCGCCTGCGTCGACACCGTCGCCCGCTACGTGGCCGAGCACTACCTCGACCCCAGGGGCGGCTACTACCACGGGCCGACCCTGCGGGGGATGAACGTGCTCTGGGCGACCGACCCGGAGTGGGCGAACAAGGTCGCCCAGATCGGCACGAGCATTCCCTAGCGGGAACGCAGCGGCGCCCACGCCGGCCGCCGGGGAGGGCGCGCCGCCCTCCCCGGGAGCGACTCAGCTGCGGACGGTGGCCTCGACCGCCCCGCTCTCCGTCCGGCTGCCCGAGGTGGTGTCACCGGACACGGGCTCGTAGGCGCGACCGACGAGGTCGATCCGGCCCAGCGAGCGAGCGAAGTCGAGGCAAGCGGCACGGGTGAAGCGCAGGTGCCGCCCTGGCGTGTGCCAGGCAACGATCTGACCCTGGCCCACGGCGCGACGGAGTGTCGACCTGGAGACACCGCAGAGCACGGCCGCCTCCCCGGTGGTGAGGATGTCCTCGGGCTTTTCGATCATCGGCCTCCCGTTCCCAATCATCGGTGGACGCTGTCCTCAGAGCCGCCGGCGGCACGCGCGGCAGGGTGATCGAGGGAGGAGCAGGGGGTCGGAAGCAAGAACCGCCCGCCCGGCCCTCATGAGGTGCGTGTATACAACCTCAAAGGGGTGGTCGTGTGGTTTTTCAGGCATGTGATTCCGTTGACCGGAGGTCGCGGCTTGCCCGCATATACTCAGCCCGGGCTCGGCGGGACTTGGGCGGCCCGACCGGCAGCGGAGGAGGCTCGTGGTGGTGGGATCCGTCCGGCAGGTGGTCCGGAGGCTCGTCGAGAGTGTCGGCACGGTCATCGTGGGCAAGGAGGCCGAGGTCGAGCAGTGTGTGATCGCCCTCCTCTGCCGTGGCCACGTCCTCATCGAGGACGTCCCCGGGGTCGGCAAGACGATGCTCGCCAAGGCCCTGGCCCGCTCCCTCGGCTGCCTCTTCGAGCGCGTCCAGTTCACCCCCGACCTGCTCCCCGGTGACATCACCGGGGTCAACGTCTTCAATCCCAAGACCACCACCTTCGAATTCCGACGGGGCCCGGTCTTCGCCCAGGTGCTCCTCGCCGACGAGATCAACCGCGCCACCCCGAAGACCCAGTCGAGCCTGCTCGAGGCGATGGAGGAGGGGCAGGTCACCGTCGACGGCGTCTCCCACCGCCTCCCCGAGCCCTTCATCGTGCTCGCGACCCAGAACCCGATCGAGCTCGGCGGCACCTTCCCCCTCCCCGAGGCCCAGGTCGACCGCTTCCTGGTCAAGGTGAGCGTCGGCTACCTCTCCCTCGAGGAGGAGGTGGGGATGCTCGACCGCTTCCAGTCCGCCACCCCGCTCGAGGAGCTGACCCCGGTGGCCACCGTCGAGGAGATCCTCGCCTGCCAGGCGGCGATCACCACGGTCCACTGCGACCCCCGGCTCAAGGAGTACACGGTCCGGATGGTGCAGCGCACCCGCGCCCATCCCGACGTGGCCCTGGGCGCCTCGCCGCGCGGCAGCCTCGGCCTGCTCCGGGCCGCCCAGGCGCGCGCCGCCGCCGCCGGCCGCGACTACGTCCTCCCGGACGACATCAAGGAGCTGGCCCCGTCGGTGCTCAGCCACCGGATCATCGTCAAGCCGAACGCCGAGCTCCGCGGGCTCACCGCCGCGGCGGTGCTCGCCGAGGTAGCGGTCGGGCGCCGCTCGTCGCCTGCATCGCTGTCCTCGCCTTCTTCGCGGGGATCACCGGGGTCCGGCTCGCCTACACCCTCGCCTACGTCCTCGCCTTCATGCTCGTCCTCGCCTTCCTCTGGTCGCGACTGGTGTCGAGGCGGGTGACGGTCACCCGGGAGTCGCCGTCGGGCGTCTTCATGGTCGGCGAGCCGTTCACCGAGCGCTTCACCGTCACCAACCGCGGAGTGCTGCCGATCGCCTACTGCGAGGTCCGCGACGCCACCTCGCTCCCCGGCTACCTCTCCAGCCGGGCGCTCTCCCTCGCCGGCGGCAGCAGCGTGAGCTGGAACACCCGCGGGGTCTTCGCCCGTCGAGGCGTCTACGCCTTCGGTCCCGTCCAGGTCCGCCTCGGCGACCCCTTCGGCCTCTTCCCCCGCACCGTGCGGGTCGCGCCCGGGTCCACCGTCACCGTGTATCCCGCGATCCACGCCGTCGGTGAGATCGGCCCGCTGAGCGCCGGGGGGAGCGGCGGCGACGTCCGCCGGGGCCGCCCGGTCGACGTTGCCCCCGAGGTCGCGGCGGTGCGTGAGTACGACACCGCCGACGGGATGGGCCGGATCCACTGGCCGTCGACCGCCCGCGCCGGCCGGCTGATGAGCCGCGTCTACGACACCCGCCAGAGCTCCGACCTGCTCGTCGTCCTCGACCTCGAGCGCGGCCACTCCGCCGGGGTCGCTCCCGAGGCGTCGCTCGAGTACGCGATCTCGCTGGCGGCGTCGATCTGCCACGCCGGGCTGCGCCGCGGCCAGGCGGTCGGCCTGGTCACCAACGACGCCGGCCACACCGCGATCGGCGCCGGACGCGGCGAGGCCCAGCGGCTGCGGCTGCTCGACTTCCTCGCCACCGCCGACGACGACGGCAGCACCGACCTCGCGGAGACGGTGCGCCGCTACGGCGAGGGATGGCGGGGCCGCGGCGGCATCGTGGTGATCACCTCGCGCCGCGACCAGGCCTGGATCGACGCGCTCCTCGAGGTCGGGGCCCGCGGGGTGCGGCACCTCGCGGTGATCGTCGAGCCCACCTCCTTCGGTGCCCCCGGGCCGCCGATCCGGGTGCTCGCCGCCTGGCGGCTGGCCCTCGACTGGTGGCTGGTCCGCCGCGGTGACGACCTCGGCGTCGGCCGCCGCCACCGCGCCGCCGCGCTGTAGGAGCCTGGCCGTGCTCTCGACAGGGGTGGCCTCCCGCCCGATGCCGGTGACCCAGCGGGGACGGACGGCGGCCGCGTTCCTGGTCATCGGGCTCGTCGCCGCCACCACCTGGGCGGTGATGGTCGCCGACTGGGTCGACGGCACCGGGGTCACCCTCGCCGCGGCCGTGGTCGCCGCCGCCGAGGCGGTGCTCATCGCCCGCTCGCTCGTGGGCCGGGCGGTCGCCGCGGTGGCGGCGCCGGTGCTCGGGCTCATCGTCATCGTCCTGCTCACCGCCGGGTCGATGCCCGCCGACGGCGGCGGCGGTCTGCGCCACGCGGTGGCGCGCTACGCCGGCGCGCTCGCCGCCGGCCTCTTCCAGTCCGACGACTGGACCTTCCTCGTCGGCCTCTGCGGGGCGATGTGGGCGGTCGGCTTCTGGACCGGCTGGGTGGCGATCCGCGAGCAGCGCGGGGTGCTCGCCGTGCTCCCCGCCTACGCGGTGCTCGCGGTCAACGCGCTCAACGCCCCCACCCTCGACCACGTGCTCCTCCCCGAGACCGTGGCGGTCGGTCTCTCCCTGCTGGTGATGACCCGCGCCCACCTCGACCACCTGGAGAGCGGCTGGCGGCGGCGCCGGATCATCGCGCTGCCGGGCACGGCGAGGTCCTTCACCCGGGCAGGCGCCGCCGCCTCCGGCCTCGCGCTCCTCCTCGCCCTGGTGGTGCCGCCGCTCACCAGCGTCGACATCTCGGGGCGGATCTTCCACGTCGGCAGCGGACCCGGCGGCCGCAGTGGCCAGGGCGGGCTGCGCGGCGGCGGCACCGCCGACCACGAGTCCCCGATCCAGTTCTCCGCGGACACCCGGCCGGGCGGCCCGCTCGTCGCCGACCCACGACCGGTGCTCGGCTACACCTCGGACAACTCCGAGTCCGTCTACCTGCGGGTGGTGGACGACACCGTCTTCGACCGGGGCAGCTGGTACTACTGCAACCCCGCGGTCGACCATCGACCTCTCGGCTCCGGCGGGGTCGTCCCCGAGGACGCCGGCGACGGAGCGGTCGGCAGCCTCGAGCGCACCGTGCGGGTGCGGATCGTGCTCGACGCGGCGGCGGCCGCGGGCAACGCCGACGCCCTCTTCCCCGGCGAGCCGCGGTCGGTGACGAGCGGCGGCCAGGTCCCGCCGGGAAGCGCGGTGAGCTGTGCCCATCCGACCGGGACGGCGGGGCGCGGGCTGCTCACCGTCGACCGGGTCCCGCTCCGCCCCGGCATCGTCAGCCTCGACGCCGCCGGCCTGCTGCCGACCGCCACCGAGTCCCAGCTCCAGGGCGCCGGCACCGACGATCCGCCCTGGACCCGGCAGTTCACCGCGCTCCTCACCAGCGGGCCCGAGGACACCTCCCAGAAGCTCGCCATCGCGGCGAAGGCGCGGGACTGGATCCGGGGCACGACCAACCGCTACGACATGGCGACGGCGATCGAGACCCACCTGCGCTCCGACTTCACCTATACCCTGACCCCGCCGCGCCCGCCCGAGGGCACCTGGCCGATCACCTACTTCCTGCTCACCAGCCACCAGGGCTACTGCCAGTACTTCGCCTCCTCGATGGCGACGATGCTGCGGGCCGTGAACATCCCCGCCCGGGTGGTGGGCGGCTACGGCGGCGGCACCGAGGACGACAGCAGCGCCGGCGCGCGCACCGTCGTCCACCGGGTGAGCACCACCGACGCGCACAACTGGGTGGAGGCGTACGTCCCCCACTACGGCTGGATCCCCTTCGAGCCCACCCCGCCGAGCGCGGTGGGGGGCAACTTCGACACCTTCGTGCGCGGCAACCCGCAGAACGGCGGGGCGGGGAGCGGGCCACTCAACAACCCCTCGACGCCGCTGCCCGCGCCGCGGACCCAGCCCCGCGCCGTGGCCCCCGAGGGCACGACGGTCACTCCCTCCGGCGGCGCGCCGCGCGGCCTGGTGGCGGTGGTGGCCGTGCTCCTGGTGCTCGCCGCGCTCGTGACCCTCGGATGGCGCTGGCTCACCGGCGCCCGCACCGGGCTGGCGCTGCGCCAGCGGATGGGGCTGCTCGGGGCCGCCTTCGGGGTGCGCCGCCGGCCGTCGGACACCGACGCCGGCTTCGCCCAGCGGCTCTCCCGGGCGCTCCCCGCGGACACCACCACCCTGCTCCATCGCGACGGATCGGCCCCGCCCGGGCCGCGCCCGGTGCGTGCCACCGCCGCCGAGGCCCTCGCCGTGATCGCCGAGCTCTCGGGGAAGGAGCGCTACTCCGTCGAGGGGCTGCTCCCCGCCGAGGAGGTGCGGCGCTGGCGCGCCTGGCAGCGGGTCTGCCGGGTCGCGGCGCTCCTCTTCTGGCGGCGGCTGCTGGCGGTGACCGTCCGGGTCTGAGCCCGGGGTACGGAGGGAACGGGAGATGACCGAGGACGAGAGCGGGCCGCGGACCGCGACCGCCGACCCCGACGAGGTCGAGCGCCG
>VBHE01000153.1:5950-10907 GCA_005889515.1 Chloroflexota bacterium
CAAGGCGGCCTTCGCCGCCCAGTACCGGCGCGCCTGGAGCCTCTACGGAGGGATCGGGAGGAAGCTGCGCGGCTCGGACCCGGCGACCGCGAGGATCATGAAGTCGGTCCAGTGGCAGGTCGACCACTTCGAGCAGATCCCGGTGCTCGTGGTGCCCTGCATGCGCGGCGGTCCCCGCATCCCGCTGGCTCCGATGCCCTCGATCGTCGACACCAGCTACTACGGCTCGATCTACCCGGCGGTGCAGAACCTGCTCCTCGCCGCCCGGGCGGTGGGGCTCGGGGCCTCGCTGATCACCCTGCCGCTGTGGTCGTCGATCCAGGCCCGCCGCATCCTCCACCTGCCGCTCAGCGTCGACCCCGTCTGCCTGGTGCCGCTGGGGTGGCCGATCGGCCGGTACGGCCGCAAGCACCGGCGTGGGGTCGGGGAGCTCGTCCACCTCGATCGGTGGGACAGCCGGCCGTGGGCCTAACCCGGCGGCGGGATCTCCAGGGTGAGGAGGTCGTGGGCGACCAGTGCGCCCTCCAGGGGACGGCGATCGCTGAGATGGCTGAGCACGAAGCGGGTGCGGGGGAAGGACTCGACGAGCTCGCTCACCTCCCCGGCCCAGATGTGGGAGGCGAGCGGACCGTCGAACGACGTGCACTCGCAGACCATCACGTCGGTGGCGGCGACGCAGCGGCGAAGCCCGGCGCAGATCTCGCTGTCGCCGCTGAACCCCACGGTCACCCCGTCGGGAGCGGTGACCGCGTAGGCGAGCGACGGGCCGGTGGAGTGGACGACCGCGTGGGCGCGGATGCGATAGCCGTCGACGGTCACGTCGCTCCCGTCCTGGAGCACGACCGTCGCCGGGCGCAGGTTCTCCTCGATGAGGGCGTGGAGGCCGGCCCCGTAGCCGGTGCGCACCAGCCGGCGCACGTACTCCTCGATGCCGTGTGGACCGGCGAGCCGCAGGGGCGTCGGGGACCGCACCTCGAGCGCGCGCGCGCCGAGGAACACCGGGAGCATGTAGGTGTGGTCGGCGTGGAAGTGGGTGAGGAGGACGGTGGTGACCTCGCCGACCGCGAGCCCGGCGCGCGGCATCTGCACCTGCACCGCGCAGCCGCAGTCGACGAGGATGCGCCCGTCCACGCAGTACGCGGAGTTGTGACCGCAGCCGCTGAACGCGGATCCGCTGCCCAGCACCGTCAGTCGCACGCCGAGCTAGCCTAGCAAGTAGCCTGCTCCCATGCTCGACTCTCCCGTGCGGCTCACCGCGTACGCCTCCGGTGGAGGCTGCGCCACCAAGATCGCCCAGGCCGACCTCGCCGCCATCCTCGCCGGCGTGCCTCTGCCCGTCGACGACCCGGCGCTCCTCGTCGGTGCGGCGACCGGCGACGACGCCGCCGTCTACCGGCTCCGCGACGACCTCGCGCTGGTGCTCACCACCGACTTCTTCGCCCCCGTTGTCGACGATCCCGACGACTACGGCGCCATCGCCGCCGCCAACGCCCTCAGCGACGTCTACGCGATGGGCGGGGCGCCGCTGCTCGCCCTCAACCTCGTCGCCTGGCCGCAGGAGGACGTGCTCCCCGCGAGCGTCCTCGAGCGGGTGCTGCGCGCCGGCGTCGCCACCGTCGCCGAGGCCGGGGCGCTGGTCGCCGGCGGGCACTCGGTGCGCGACCCGGAGCCGAAGTACGGGCTCGCGGTCGTCGGCACCGTGCACCCCGACCGGGTGATCACCAACGCCGCCGGCCGGCCGGGGATGGAGCTGGTGCTCAGCAAGGCCCTCGGCACCGGGATCGTGAGCAACGCCACCAAGCTCGGCGAGGCGCCGCCGGAGGTGACCGCCGCGGCGGTGGCGAGCATGCGCCGGCTCAACCGCGACGCCGCCGCGGCCGCGCTCGCCTGCGGGGTGCGCTGCGCCACCGATCGGACACGCGCGCTCGCTGGCCCGGGCGAGCGGCTGCGCGGTGGTGATCGACGCCGCCGCGCTCCCCCTGCTCCCCGGCGTCCCCGAGCTCGTCGCCGCCGGGCTGGTCCCCGGGGGGAGCCGGCGCAACCGCGCCTACGCCGACGGCTGGACCGGGTGGGCGCCGGGGGTCACCGAGCTCCAGCGCACCGTGGTCACCGACGCCCAGACCTCCGGCGGGCTGCTCCTCGCCGTCCACCCGGAGCGCCGCGACGAGCTCTGCGAGCGGCTTCGCGGCTCCGGTGGCGCGGCGGCGGTGGGACGGCTGGTCGCCGGCCCCGCGGGGCGGGTGGAGGTGGCGACCGGATCGGAGTAACGGTTCGGTCGCGCCAGGTGTGGCGAGCGGGTCGTGTGGGTATATCCTGAGCCGACCTCATTACGAGCCCTGCTCAGCACCTTCTGGGAACCCCAATGTGACCCCCTCCGCCTCCGCCCCTCCCGCAGCCGAGACCGGCGCCCGTCTCGCCGAGCTGCTCACCTCCGCCGCGCGGCGCTTCCATCGCGGCGCCGGCGCCCGCCTCGCCCCGCTCGGGCTCACCTGGGCGCAGGCGCGGGTGATGCGGCTGATCGCCGCGCCCGGCTCGAGCATGCGCATGGCCGACATCGCCTCCCACCTCGGCGTGGTCCCGCGCTCGGCGACCTCGATGGTCGACGCGCTGGTGGCCGGCCGCCTCGTCGACCGGCAGACCGATCCCCTCGACCGCCGCTCGGTGCTCGTCAGCCTCAGCGACGACGGCCGTCGGCTCCTCGACGGCCTCGACGCCGCCCGGCGGGCGACCGCCGAGGCGATGCTCGCCCCGCTCGACGCCGCCGACCGCGCCGAGCTCGTCCGCCTCCTCGAGGCGGTGGTCGCCGGCGGCGGCGGTGGCTGCCCGGCGCCGGAGGCACGGCCATGATGCAGTGGGGCCCGAGCATGCGCTCCTTCCGCCGCGACGACGCGGTGCGCGGCCACAAGCTCGCGAAGGGCACACTGCGGCGCATCGTCGGCTTCGCCGCCCCCTACCGGCGGCTGCTCGCCGGCTTCCTCGCGCTCGTCGTCGTCGACGCCGCCATCGGCACCGCGAACCCGCTCATCTTCCGCGAGATCATCAACCGCGGCATCGTCCGTCACAACTCGGGGGTGGTGATCGCGCTCGCGCTCCTCGTCGCGGGGCTCGCCGTGGTCGACGCCGGGCTCTCCCTGCTCCAGCGGCTCGCGTCCTCGCGGGTGGGCGAGGGGCTGATCTTCGACCTCCGCGCCCGCGTCTACGGCCACGTGCAGCGGATGCCGCTGGCGTTCTTCACCCGGACCCAGACGGGCGCCCTGGTCACCCGCCTCAACAACGACGTGATCGGCGCCCAGCAGGCGTTCACCGACACCCTGTCGAGCGTGGTCAGCAACCTGATCACCGTCGCCATCGTGCTCGTGACCATGCTCCTGCTCTCCTGGCAGATCACCCTGGTGGCGCTGACCCTGCTGCCGGTCTTCATCTTCCCCGCGCGCTGGGTCGGTCGCCGGATGCAGTCGATCACCCGCGAGAGCTACGCGCTCAACGCGCAGATGAACACGACCATGACCGAGCGCTTCAACGTCGCCGGCGCCCTGCTGGTGAAGCTCTTCGGCCGCCAGGACGAGGAGCGCCACGGCTTCGAGGAGAAGGCCGCCCGGGTGCGCGACATCGGCATCACCCAGGCGATGTACGCGCGGGTGTTCATGGCCTCGCTGCTCCTCGTCGCGACCCTCGCCACCGCGCTGGTGTACGGCTGGGGCGGGGTGCTGTCGGTGAACGGCGCCCTCGACGTCGGCACCGTGGTCGCGCTCACCGCCTACCTCAACCGTCTCTACGGTCCGCTCACCGCGCTCTCCAACGTCAACGTCGACGTGATGACCGCGCTCGTCTCCTTCGAGCGCGTCTTCGAGGTGCTCGACCTGCCGCCGATGATCGACGAGACGCCGGACGCGGTCGCCATCCCCCGCGGCGCCGGGCGCATCGAGTTCGACCACGTCGACTTCGCCTACCCGAGCGCCGAGGAGGTCTCGCTCGCCTCGCTGGAGTCGGTCGCGGTGCTCGACCGCACCCCGACGTCCCAGGTGCTCTTCGACGTCGACTTCACCGTCGAGCCCGGTCAGATGGTCGCCCTCGTGGGCCCCTCGGGAGCGGGCAAGACGACGATCAGCCACCTCGTCCCCCGCCTCTACGACGTGCGCGGCGGTGCGGTCCGGCTCAACGGCGTCGACGTCCGCGACGCCACCCTCGACTCGGTGAGCGCGGCGGTCGGCGTGGTCACCCAGGACGCGCACCTCTTCCACGAGACCATCCGCTCCAACCTCCTGCTCGCCCGTCCCGCCGCCACCGAGGAGGAGCTGCGCGAGGCGCTCCGCGGCGCCCAGATCCTGCGCTTCGTCGACTCCCTCCCCGCCGGTCTCGACACCGTCGTCGGCGACCGCGGCTACCGCCTGAGCGGCGGGGAGAAGCAGCGCATCGCCATCGCCCGGGTGCTGCTGAAGGCGCCGGACATCGTCGTCCTCGACGAGGCGACCGCCCACCTCGACTCCGAGTCGGAGCTGGCGGTGCAGCACGCGCTGCGCACCGCGCTGGCGGGACGCACCTCGCTGGTCATCGCCCATCGCCTCTCCACCGTGCGCGAGGCCGACATGATCCTGGTCATCGACGGCGGGCGGGTGGTCGAGCGCGGCCGGCACGACGAGCTGGTCGCCTCCGGCGGCCTCTACTCCGAGCTCTACCGCACCCAGTTCGAGAACCAGGCCGTCGCGTAGGGCGGCCGCCGCCGGGGCACGGCGGGCCCCCGGTCACAGCTCGGTGACGGCGGCGTGCGGAGCGAAACCCGCGGCTATGGTGTCAGCGTTCCTATCATCAACGCGCCAATCAGGCCTGTCAGGTCAATCCGGCAGGCCCAGAAAGGAGGCTTCGATGAGACGGCCCAAAGCATCCACCGCCACCATCGCCGCCGCCCTGCTCGGTGGCGGCCTCGCCGCCTGCGGAGGCGGCTCCTCGCCGTCGACAG
>VBHE01000154.1:0-3547 GCA_005889515.1 Chloroflexota bacterium
GGGTTCGTTGAGCGATCCCATGCGGTCAGCCTCGACCGCGGTGTCGTCGAGAACTACGTCGGCGAGGGCCCGTACCAGCCCCACGAGTACGCGTTCCTGACCGACACGGTGCCCGCGTGGGGGATCCGCAACCGGCCCGACGCGACCTACTTCCCGCTCCCGTGGGTGCTCTCGACCCGCGGGTACGGGCTCTCCATCGACCAGGACGACCTGAGCTACGTGCGCCTTCGGGTCGACGCCCCCGACCGTTGGAGCACCGAGGTCGAGGCCGCGCACCTCGCGTTCACCGTGTACGCGGCGCTCGATACCCTGTAGGGCGATGGCAGCACCGTTCCAAGGTGTCGGGGTCGCCCTGGTCACACTCTTCGACGACCATGGGGACGTCCTCGTCGACGCCACCGCGGAGCACGCCCGGTCGCTTGTCGACCTGGGCATGCGTCACGTTCTCGTGTGCGGGAGCACGGGTGAGGCCGGCTCGCTGACCCCGGATGAGCGGGTCGCCCTGATCGGTGCTGTCCGAAGGTCACTGCCGCGCGGCGTTCCGGTGCTGGCGGGTACCGGAGCAGCGAGCGCGGCCGCGGCGGCGGAGCTGACGGTGGCGGCTCGGGAGGCCGGAGCCGACGCCATCCTGGCGCTCTCGCCGCCCGGCTCCGAGCAGCTTGTCCGGTACTACGCCGCGGTGGTGGGGGCGGCGGGCGGCCTGCCCGTGCTCGCCTACCACTTCCCGGCGATGTCGGCGCCGGGGATCGAGCTCGAGGTTCTGCCCAGCCTGCCCGTCGCCGGTGTGAAGGACAGCAGTGGCGACCCCGAGCGGCTGGCGGCCGAGGTCGATGGCTGGGACGGCAGCGTCTTCGTCGGATCGACGAGGATCCTGCACCTGGCCCGGGCGCTGGGAGCCGCCGGTGCGATCCTCGGACTCGCGAACGCGGAGCCTGAGATCTGCCTGGCCGCGTTCGACGGCGACGCTGCAGCCGAGACGGCGCTCGCGGCATCCCGACGCCGTGAGGCCGAGCTCGGCTTTCCCGTGGGGGTCAAGCAGCTCACCGCTCGCCGGTTCGGTGTGAGCCCGGTGGCACGCCTCGAGCGGGGAGGGTCTCCGCCAGCCACTGCGAGGATCGCGACATGAACGACCCCACCGGCAGATCGGCAGGCCCCTCGGCCGAGAAGGAGACCAACCGGCTGGAGGCGTTCAGCGACGGGGTGATGGCCGTGATCATCACCATCATGGTGCTCGAGCTGAGGACGCCGGCGGGGACGACCTTCGACGATCTCCGGCAGCGGCTCCCTGCTCTCCTGATCTACGTGCTGAGCTTCACGTTCGTCGGCATCTACTGGAACAACCACCACCATCTGCTGCGGGCCACGACACGGATCAGCGGGGCGGTGATGTGGACCAACCTCCACCTGCTGTTCTGGTTGTCGCTCGTCCCGGTGGTGACCGAGTGGGTCGGGCAGTCGTCGGGAGCGGGGGCGCCGGCCGCCACGTACTCGATCGTCGCCCTGTGTGACGCTTTGGCCTACACGCTGCTGACCTGGGCCATCGTGAGGACCGAGGGTCGAGGTTCCCGCGTCGCGGCGGCGCTGGGCAGCGACCTGAAGGGGAGGCTCTCCATCCTCGTGTATGTGGTCGCCACTCCGCTGGCCTTCGTCAGCCCGTACCTCACCTACGGGCTGCTGGTCGCCGTCGCTCTCATGTGGTTCGTTCCCGACCGCCGCCTTGCGTCCTGAGCCGGATCCTGCTCCGCCCGTCGCCCGTCGAGCGCCTTACAAGCACTGGTACTTCGCGCCGTATGGCGCAGTCCACCTCCCCCCGCTGATCCTGGTGATGTAGTAGCACGTCACCTGCGGAGAAGGCTGGTGGGCTGCATAGGTAAGTGGAGGGGTCAGCCCGCCGAGAGTCTCGTTCTTCAGCGCCCATAGGCCGTTGAGGATCGCGTCGCTGGTGGGCATATCCCCGACGTTGGCCGCCGCCTTCCTGAACAGCTCGCCGGAAACCCACTGGATGGCGGTGCTCCCCGAGCCCTCCACGCCGGGTGCATACTCCTGCATCGCCTGGTGGTAGGCATCGATCTCAGGATTGCCTCCGGACACCATCCAGGGGAAGACCGGAGCCGCCGCTATCGTGCCGTCCAGCGCGGGGGTCTGAGCCTCCTCGGTGGTGGACGCCACATTGGGCAGCAGGTACAGTGGATGGTAATTCTGGCGGGTACACGAGTTGGCGATCCGTTGCTGCGAACTTGCATCGACGCCCAGCCAGATCGCCTGAGCACCATTCTGCTGCGCTCCGAGGCACTGGGCGGTGTAATCGGGCTGGGTGACGGTGACGCGCGACGTGTAGACGACCTGTTCGCCATAGCGGGCTGCCGTGTCATTGACATGCCTGTTGGTCACGTCGCAGGCTGAGGACTCGACACAGTACAGAACGGCGACCCTGGTTGCACCGGCATCGTGGGCGGACTTCAGGGTGGACTCGATCAGAGGGAGCCAGCTGGTTCCCATGGGGAAGAAGACCGGAGACGAAGTCCACTGACTGGTGGTCAGGTCGCCACCGATGACCGGGATGTGCTTCTGCTCGAGGTACGAGACCCCGGCGTCGCTGGTCTGAATTGTCATGTTGCCGACGAATGCGATCACATGCCTGTTCTCGACCATGTCCTGGATCAGCGAACGGCTCCGCGCCGGGTCTGCCCCGTCATCCGCCGTGAAAACCTCCACGGGGTGGCCGGCGATCCCTGCGTGGGCGTTCACCCACTGCGCCCACACCTGGAGCGCCGTGGGCGCAGCGGAGGTGGAGGAACCGGCGGGACCGGAGTAGTTCCCCACGTTTCCGAGCAGGATCGGTGCACCGGAAGCTCCGGGCAGGCTCGGCGCGGATGCCGGGGCGAGCGTGGAGTGGGCGGGCGTCCCTGCACCCCGGGCGGTGCGATTCCCGGTCATCCCGGTCGTTGCGGTTCCGCCGACCGTTGTTCCACCTGCGGATACGCCGCCCGCAGATGCGCCACCCAGGGGTGACCCACCCCGGGCCATCACACCCGGAGTCGCTGAGCCACCGGTGGAAACGCTCGCCTGGCCGCCACCGGCCGGTACGGAAGCCGCACCCCCGCCCGCGTTGAGTGCCGCAAGGATCTCCTCGTGGGACAGGCGAGTGCCTCCGCAGGCGCTGAGCGCCAGGGCCGGAAGCAGCGCAATCGCCCACCGCGCAAAGCCGGCGCTCATCGCTGGTGGACCCCGATCGGCGCGCGGCGCCGCCGCATCGTGTGCTGGTACGCCTGGGACCAGACTTCCTGGTAGGGGCCGTGCGAGACCCGCCCCTGCTCGTCCTCCCAGCGGTACACGCTGTCGTGGGCCATGATGTTCGGCCACGCCGGCACTGGGCAGAGTGCGATCGCCTCGCCGACGAAGTGGTAGTTGTTCCCGTGCTCGTCCCGGACGTGGAGTTCCTGCTTGAGCGGCACGAACTCCAGCGGGTCGTAGTCGAGGACGTTGCGACGCACGTGGGTGATCGTGCGCACCTGATCGTCCGAGATGATGTACCCGAAGTGGTGGG
>VBHE01000154.1:3662-4870 GCA_005889515.1 Chloroflexota bacterium
CGCGCGGCGCTCTGTGCGGACCTGGCACCACGAGCGGTCGCGCACCGGGTTGCAGTCGATCGGGTACTGGTGGCCGTCGAGCGCCAGCGTACCCGTGCAGTGCATGAACTGCTCACTGCCCCCGCTGGCGCCCCCGGCAGCCGCATGGTACATCTCCTCTCCCGGCATCACGTGTCCGCGAGCAACGAGCGGGGTCAGCGCCGTCTGGCGCAGATCGAAGGACGCCGTGCCATCGGAACTCCGGTACCTCACGATGATGTCGCGGCCGGGTTCGACGAAGTCGATCGTGAGACCGTTGATCGTCGTGATCGTGCCGCCCGAGACATGAGGCCATGGTGCGGTGGCCACGTAGTCCAGGTGGGCGGCATCAAGCGGCGTGTGGTTGTCGGTGCCACGGAAGATCGACACCCCGGCGCCGCAGAGGTTGAACGCCGGCTGGTAGCGGATGTAGATGAAACATCCGATCTCGTGCTCCGGGATCGAGAAGCCGAAGTAGTGGGTATGGATCATGTGCGGATCCCACGTGACCCCTTCGGGCGGCAGTGGAATGTGCAGGTCGGTGCTCGGTGGGGCGGCGATGAGACTCATGTCAGCGCTTGCTGATGAGGGCAACGCCGGCGCCCTCGGGTGCGGGCAGGCCGAGGAGGTCGGCCAGGATGCGGCTCGAGCCGTTGTTGTGCGCCATCCCCGAGTCGGCGGGAAGCAGCCCGGCGTCGCTCATCATCCGGGCGAGGCGGACCATGATCACGGAGCCGCGCAGCGCCGCCAGAGTCTCGAAGTACTCGATGTCGGCCACCCTGCGTTTCGCGAGGTCCTCGTAGCGCGCGATCACCTGCTCGCGGGTGGGGAAGCCCTGCGGGTGGGGGAGGCCGAACCCCTGGGTGTGATGGCGGTGCATGAACAGCCACCACCCGAGATCCTGCTCGGGCCGGGCGAGGGACGCCATCTCCCAGTCGAACACGCCGACAACCGACAGATCATCGCCGAACATCATGTTCCCGATGCGCGCGTCACCCCAGCTGAGGACCACTGGTCCGTGCTCGGTCGGCTGGTTGCTCGAGAGCCATGCGAAGGCCGACTCGATGACCGGATGGGGCCGGCTCTCGGCGGCCCACCGGTAGTAGCTCCGGTAGAACGCGAGCTCCTGCTCGAGCGGGGTGGGGCCGAGCTCAGGCCGGTCCAGGAACGCCAGTCCGAGCTCGTCGGTG
>VBHE01000154.1:5018-7651 GCA_005889515.1 Chloroflexota bacterium
GAGCGCCCGCATGACGCCGAATTGCACGGCGATGTCGTACTCGGGATAGAGACCCGGTGCATCTGCCTGGAGGCGCGCGACCATCCGCTGCCTTCTGACCGATCCCTCGTCGCGCCACGTCGCGTCGAAGAAGACCGTCTCGTTCGAGAAGCCACTCGCTGCCGGGACGTCGAGCCCCGACACCTGGAGATCCTCGGCTCGCGAAAGCTTGGTGCTCAACCAGCCCGTGAGCGCAGCCTGTGCTCCACCAAGGTCCGTCCTGCCCACCAGCGCCATGTCAACCCCTCGGTACCGGACCCACGGGCGCCTCCAGCCGCCCTTCAGCGACGCACCATACCCGAACTCGATCATATGATCAAGTCAGAACGTATGATCGAACACGATCAGTTGACCGCCGATGGGGTAAGCTAGGTCGGGCGCTGCCGGCCGACCGCCGGCGCAGATCGGCCCGCACCCAGCCAGGACGAGGAAGTGGACGTGCCCCGGAATGTGGCTACGGCGTCCTCCCAGACAGACCGCTCCAGAGTCGCCCGCCGCAAAGAGCAAGCCCGGCAACGCCTGGTGGGCGCAGCCGCTGAGATCATCGTGTCCAAAGGGACCGAAGGGCTGCGGCTACGCGAGATCGCCGACCTGGCCGACGTCGGCTTCGGCTCGTTCTACACTCATTTCGACTCCAAGGAAGAGCTCATCGCCGCCGTCGTCAAGGACACCGTCCAGTCGCTCTCCGCTCCGGTCGTGGCTCAATCGGCTCGAGCCGACGATCCGGCTGAAGCAGCCGCCGCGGCGCACCGCTGGTTCATCCGCCTGGCTGCAACTGATCGTGAACCTCGACCGCGCGGACGTCATGCTCGAATTGGCAGTCGACCAGAACGCGCGCCAGATGCTCAAGCGAGGCATCGAGTCCGGACGATTCCGGACGATGGACGTCGAGACCACCCTCGCATTCGTCGTTGGTGCCACGATTGCCGTGATGCGCGGCATGCTCGAAGGCAGACTCGACAGCACGGCCGACATCGCCAGCGCCGAGGCGTTCCTCGGCGTCCTCGGCGTCGACCCGTCATCAGCTGCGGAGATCGCACGCCGAGAGCTTCCCCTCTCGTGATGGCAGCCGGGTCATCGGGCCGGCGACAGCACGTCGACGCTCATGTGCTCGGCCCTCCGGTCTCGGCGACGAACGACGTGACGAGCTCGTCGAAGCGCTCGGGCGCCTCGAGCATCGGGCAGCGGCCGGCGCCGTCCCAGACGACGAGCCGCGAGCCGGGGATGAGGGCGTGGAGCTCCTCGCCCATCCACAGCTGCGTCGAGTGCGCGGCGGCGGGGGTGACGACGCCGGGCCATGGCCTCGGCGCCGATCCAGCCGGATGTCCGAGAGCTCCAGCACGAGCGCCGTCAGGCGAGGGAGCTCCGGTACCGAGTAGCCCGGCAGCATCCTCCGTAGCTCGGTGAGGGCCTCGTCGACGAGCTGCTCGAGGGCGCCGTCATCGGCTTCCACACCACCCTCGGGCTGGACCGCGTCCGGTCCGAGGAGATCATCGTGGCGTCCCCTCGATCTGACCCTAGCCAGGCGCCGGGAGCGAACACGCCAGACGACGCCATCACTGTGATCAGGACGCCGGCAGCGATCAGTCACTCTCGCCCGCGACCACCGCGCGGGCACCTGGTGCGCGCATCGATGGTGCTGATGCAAGGCGACGGATCCGCGGCTCCCTGCGGCTGGCTCCTCACCTTGTTACCCGGCCGACGCACCTGGCCAGGTTGAGATCTCATGCGATGCGGTATAGTGCCGTACGACGACCCCACCAGTCGGGTCGGCCCGTCGCCCGTGCTCTCCTCGCCTTCTCGAACGGACCGCGCGTTGTTGAGAGATGTTCGGGAAGGCAGGAGCCAGAGATGTCCAACGGGACCATCAAGAAGGTCGCATCCGACCGCGGGTTTGGGTTCATCGCCGCTGACGATGGGCAGGAGTACTTCTTCCACCGGAGCGGCGTCGACAGCACGCTCGACTTCGACCGCCTGAGCGGCGGAGAGGCCGTCACCTTTGAGATCGAGGCGAGCCCCAAGGGCCCGCGGGCCGGGAAGGTGCGCGCCGCCTGACAGCCACGCGGTCGGCCCCGGGGTCCGGCGGATTTCCGCCGCACCTCCGGGGTCGGCCCGCGGCGACCCAACCGGCTCGCTGCCGGTTCACCAGAGGGTGCTCAGCAGCGGCCGGAGCCTGATCGTCAAGGCTAGCGGCAGGTGCATCGGCGCAGCACATCCTCGCGCAGGATGGTGACGCGGCCACCCTGCCGGCGAATCGCCCCCTCTTCGGCCATCCGTCCGAGAGCGCGGTTGATGAGCTTTTGCGCCACACGAGCAGCGATGTCCAGAGAGGCCGTGTCCAACAGCGCGTCATCGCGTCGGCGAACGTAGCCGATGAGCACTGCCCCGACGGCAGGAGCGGCTCCAGCCAGGTGCCGGCCGCTCTACGAGGGCCATCGGCACGCGCGGACATGCCCGTCGCCTCGAGGCTTCTTCGCAGTCCCCTACTCCGAGTCGCTCTCCCTCGCCACGGTGGTGTGGGCGTTGCTGGCGGCGCGGCGCGGTCGATGGTGGCTCGCTGGTGCCGCGGCCGCGCTCGCCGTGCTCAGCAAGTA
>VBHE01000166.1 GCA_005889515.1 Chloroflexota bacterium
AGGTCGAGGGGTGCCCACGCACTCCGCTGTCGGGCCCGGGCGGATCGGAAGCCTCGGTACCCCGCGGCGGCGCCGTGCCGTGATCGTGGCGACGCTCGCCCTGGTCATGGCCGGCGCCGGGCTCGCGGCCGTCGCCGGGCCCGGGCTCGCGATGCGCCCGGTGAGCTCCGGGGAGCGTTCCAGCTCCTCCCCCGGCGCCGAGTCCTCGCCGCCCTCGAGCGCGGCCGCGATCGCAGTTGCGCTCGCCACCGCAGAGGCGATGCCCGGCGCCACCCCGCCCGCGGACCTGACCGCGGACCCGACCGCCTCGCCGACCCCCGGAGGCCACGCGCCCACCCCCACCGCGCCGGCGCGGCCGGTGCCCTGCAACGCGGCGGCGACCGCGGACGCCGTGCGTCCCTGCCCGCCGGCGCCCTGCCGTGAGGCCGCGACCGGGAGCCCGACCGGGGCGATGGCGCCCGACCCGTGCCCGCCCCCGCCCCCGCCCTGCATGGAGCCGATGGCGTCCCCGTCGACGCCGGCGCAGCCGGTCCGCGACTGCCCGCCTCCCCCCTGCCGCTGGACGATGGCCGGAACCGACTCGGTGATGGCCGGCCCCTGCCCGCCGCCCTGCACCGCCTCGGCGGTCGCGCCCTCCTCCACGTCCCCCGCGCCGAGCTACATCCGCGCCTGCCCGCCGTGGCCGGGCATGGTGATGCTCAGCGAGCGTGACTCCGGCCGCACCGTCACCGTCCACGCCGGCACCCGGATCCTGGTCCGCCTCTCCGGCGGCGGGGTCTGGACCGAGCCGGTGACCTCCGACGGCACGGTGGTGATGCGGGTCTCGTCCACGCGCGACGCCCAGGGCGACGCCTCGGGCGATTTCCGCGCCGCTCACGGCGGGAACGCCAACCTCACCGCCACCGACAGCCCGCACTGCGCACCCCAGTGCAAGGTGATGTCGCGGCTGTGGGTGGTCCACATCGTCGTCGTCGCCTAGGGAGCCAGCGGAGGATCACGCCGGGATCCCCCCCTATCCCGGCGCCCACGGCCCCCGGCTGCGCTCCCTCGTGGAGCGCAGTACGGGGGCCCCTCAGCCGTTAGCACCTTGTGGCGCGTGTACGAGACATGTCGATCAGCGCGGCCGTCGCCGGCATGACCGCCGGGACCGCCGAGGTCACCTTCGAGGCGGTGTTCGCCGATAGCTACCACCGGGTCGTCGGCCTGGTGGCCGCCGTCACCGGCGACGAGGGACGCGCCGAGGACGCCGCCCAGGAGGCCTTCGCCCGCGCCTACCAGCGATGGGGACGGGTGGGGCGCCTCGACCGCCCCGACCTGTGGGTGGCCAGGGTGGCGAGCCGCATCGCCATCGACCAGTGGCGCCGGCGCCGGCGGGAGACCGGTCTCGGCGGCGCCGACCGGGTGCACGTCCCCGACGACGTGCAGCGCCTCTGGGTCCGCTGGCAGCTCGAGCGCCTCTCGCCGATGCAGCGGGCGTCGATCCTGCTCCACTGCTGGGAGGGACGGCCGGTCGCCGAGGTCGCCACCCTGCTCGGCCGCTCCCAGGCCACGGTCCGGACCCACCTGCTCATCGGCCGGCGCCGCTTCCGCGGGTTCGTGCACGAGGAGGAGTCGAGATGACCGGTCCCGAGCTCGACCACGAGCTGGAGACGCTCGGGCGACGGCTGTCGCCGCGCGTCGGGGGCGCCCATGACGCCGTCGTCACCCGCGCCACCCTGGGGGCGAGCGGGCGCCGCCCCCGGACGGCCCCGCCGCGGCCCGGCCGCCTCGGCGGGGCCGTCCTCACCCTCGCCTTCGCCGCCGCCTTCGCCGCCCTGCTCGCCGTGGGGGTCGCCAACCGGCCGGCGGGCTCCTCCCCGTCTGCGCCCAACAGCGGGCCGGCGGTGGCGCTGGCGACGGGAGCGCCGGGGGCGTCCGGCGCCCCGGCGACGCAGGACACGACGCTCCGTCCGCTGCCCGCGTCCGCCCTCCCTCGGGTGGTGGTGCCGCCGCCGCCGGTGGCCACCGGCGCCCCGCCGGCCTCGGTGGGCGGCCCGGTCGCCCCGCCCGCCCGGACCGCCCCGCCGCCCGCGCCCACGGTCATCGCGACCGCGCCGCCGTCGGACGGGCCCGAGCCCTCGTGGACGGCGACGCCGACCGAGGGCCCCGGGCCGCAGCCGTCGCCGGCGCCGCCCCCCTCGTCCCGCTGGACCTCCGGGCACGCCCCGACGCGGATCGTGCTCACCGAGCAGGACAACGGCCGGACGATCACCGTGCACCGCGGCGACGTCATCGAGGTCGACCTCTCCGCGCCGCAGAACGCGATGCGCTGGACCGAGCCGCAGAGTACCGACGAGACCGTGGCGCGGCGTTCCTCCGGGGCGGCCCGGAGCGACGGCAGCGCCGATGCGGTGTTCGGCGCGGCGCAGGACGGCAACGCCGGGATCCTCGCGAGCCGGATGCCCGCGTGCTACTTCTCGACCCCACGCTGCCTGCCGCCGCAGCGCATCGACTTCCAGGTGACCATCGTCGTCACCGGGTGAAGGCGCCCCGGGGGGCCGGAATATGTTTCGTGATTTCCGAACTCTTACGGCCGTCTTACCAATTCCGGGGGTATCCTGGGAACTGTCGTACCGAACTGCATTTCGTCAAAGAGGGACCATGCTCCTGGACATCACCCCGAGGCAGCCGGCCGCTCCCTCGACCCCGTCGCTCTTCACCAACCATGGCCTGGTGCTCCTCTATATCGCGTCGCAGCCAGGCGCCCGTGAGCGGGACATCGCCGCCGTCGTGGGGATCACCGAGCGCTCCGCCCAGCGGATCGTCGGCGACCTCGTCAACTCCGGATTCATCGCCCGCCGGCGCAGTGGCCGTCGGAACGTCTACGAGGTCCACCTCGACGCGCCGCTCTCCGACCCGGTCTGGACCGGACTTCGGGTGCGGGACCTGCTCGACCTGGTCGCCAGCTCGCAGAGCGAGCGGCGGCCCGCCTGACGCCCCGGCAGGGGTCGGCCGTCACCGGCAGGCGGTGATGGCCCTGGGGGATGTAGAGAGCGGCGGGGCATAGACACCACAACGCGCGCCTCCGGACGGCGGCTCGGATCCGAGCACACGCCGTCCAGGAGGCGCCCGTCGTCAACCGGCCGGATCAGATCCGTGCGGTCGCCGTCCAGCGGCGCAGCACCTCCGGATCGCCGAGCAGCTCGGCGTCCCCGGCGCCGGGAGCGACGCGCCCGTAGAGGACGAGAAGGAGCTCGGACGCGGGTCCGCGCAGCGCCGCCTCGCCCTTGGCGTGCTCCCGGGTCACCTCCACGTCGCCGCCGGCGAAGCGCAGCACCCACTCCCCCGGGGCGTCGGTGGCGTGGACGTGGAGGCGCTCGCCGTCGCCACCGAAGCGCCACGGCTCGGCGCCGAGGAGCGGCTCACGCCGGGCCGCGAGGAAGACCTCGAAGAGCTCGTCGATGCCGTCGACGGCGAGCTCGGGGGCGATCGGCTCACCTCCGCCGGCCGCCGACTCGAGGTCCCAGCGGTGCACCGCGGTCTCGAGCGCCATCCGCCGGGCCCAGAAGCTCATCGTGCGCGGTCCCGTCCACGTCCACACCGGGGCCTGCGGGTCGGCGCCCTCGAGCGCGGCGACGAGCGCGCGGTGCCCCTCGGCGAGCCAGCCCGCCCGCTCCGCCGGCGGGGGCGGCTCGACCCCCCACAGCTCGCGCGGCGGGTCCATCAGGCGGTCCCGCACGATCGTGCCGACCCGGTGGTGGATCGCCGCCAGGTGCCCGCAGAGGTCGGCCACCGTCCAGCCCGGGCAGCCGGGGACCGGGGCGTCGATGCCGTCGGTGGCGGCGACCACGGCGGCGGCGCCGTCGCGGCGCAGGGCTGCGACGTGGGACGGGTGGTCCATGGGCGGGACCGATTCTGACTCGCGCCTCGACCCCTGAAAAGCCCGAAAGGCGGGGCCGCTCCAGCGGCCCCGCCTTCGGGAACAGGTTGTGAGTCGGTGCTAGACGCTGTCGGAGCGGCGGCGCCGCGCCGTGGCGGCGAGGACGCTCATGCCGCCCGCGACCAGGGCGAACCCGCCGAGGCCGAGGCCGAGGCCGGTGGTCGGGGTCGGGGCGCTGGTGTCCGCGGTGGTCGGGATGTGAGCCGCGCCGCTCGCGGGCTGGTGCGGGGCCGCCGCGCTCGAGCCGCCACCATTGCCGGTGCCGGTGGAGGCGGTGGAGGCCGCGGGGCCACCCGAGGCGGTCATGACGCCGGCCGCCTGGCCCGCGTTGCCGAGCAGGTCGGTGATGGTGCCGATCGCGGTCGAGGCCTGGCCGCCGTCCGCGCCGGACTGGAGGAGGTTGATGGTGCCGACGCCGGGGATCGTGATCGGCAGGCCGCCGCTGTTGCCGTGCGAGGCGAGCAGCTGCTGGCCGTTGATCGAGGCGACGTAGGCGGTCTGGGTGCCGTCGGCGGCGACGTCGGTGTGGAGCAGGATCAGCGCGACGGCGCCGTTGAGGAGCGAGATGTCGGCGCCGTTGTTGGCGGCGTCACCGCTCGCCGAGCTGCCGCCGGAGGCAGCGTGGCTCAGCGACTCGATCAGGGCGATGGTCGCGATCTGGCCGTTGCCGAGGTTGAGGTCGGTGAGCGCGCTGCGCGAGGTCGCGTCCGACCCGTTGGAGCCCGCCCGGGCGGCGTTCATCCAGTCGGCGATCGCCAGGCCGAGGACGCCGTTGGCGGGCAGCGCGAGGAGGCTGCCGCTGTTGGCGCCGTTGCTCGAGGTCGAGCCGGCGGAGAGGTCGTCGCCGAGCACCCGGAGCGCGTGGGCGCCGGACTGCGACGAGGAGGGACCCGCGGCCGCCGAGGTGCAGCTCACACAGGTGTCGATGATGCCGAGGTTCAGCCCGTTGGCGGCCGCGTGGCTCACCGGGGCGCCGGCGGGGGCGGGGCCGCTCGCCGACGGGGCGCCGCCGAGGGCGGGCAGCTGGACACCGGCGCCGCCGAGGAGGCTGTTGACCGTGCCGGTGACGGTGCTCAGCGGCGAGGTGACCGAGCCGAGGTTCAGCCCGTTGATGAGCGGGAGCTGAAGCGAGGGAAGCTGCACCGGAAGGGCGGCAGCCGACGCGGTTGCTGCCCCGGTGCCGAGTCCGATGGCCCCGGCGATGGCCAGCGGAGCCGCGGTGGTGAGTGCACGCCTGATCTTCATGATGGACCCCAACCCTCTGCGAGTGACAAGGTGGTGCAAGCGGTGAGGCCTGAGAGGATTGACCCGTTTCACCGTGCAGGAGGGTAACGACGCCGGACGCCGGGTTCTTGTGGTCGTCCATCACTGGACCGCGCGTGTCGAGTACGATCGCGGCAGACCCTCCACACCGTCACAGCACACGTCGTCGCAGGAGCCACCGCCATGGCACTCGTCAGCGTCTCCCAGGCCGCCGCCATCCTCGGGGTCAGCGATGACACCGTCCGCAGCCGGGTCGAGAGCGGCGAGCTGCTCTCCCTGCGCGACGAGGTGGGGTGCCTGCTCATCGACCTCCCCGACGACGTCGCCGACGCCCGCGCGGTGCTCAGCTCACCGCGCGCGCAGGTCGAGCAGCGGCCGAGCTTCGTGGTCGAGACCGTCCACCTGCGCAATCTCCTCGAGGAGCGCGAGGCGCGGGTCGCCGACCTCGAGGCGGCGGTCGAGTCGCTGAGCGCCGAGCTGCTCCACCAGCGCGAGGCGGGCGGTCAGTCCTCGGTGCGCGAGCGCGAGCTGATCCGCGCGCTGCAGCAGGGGCAGCTGCTCCACGCCCAGGCGCTCGGGCTGCCGGTGCGCACCATCGACGGCCGGCTCAGCATGGCCGCCCCCGCCCCCCCGGCGGTCGGGGAGGCGGGAGACGGCGCCCCTGCGCCCGCATCGCCACCGTGGTGGCGCCGGCGCCGCGGCCGTCCGATCCGCGCCGTCAGGGCTTGACGCGGACCAGGCTGCAGGCGCCCGGGCGGGTCGCAGGTCTCAGCAGGGTAGGAGCTTTCCGAGCAGCCAGCAGAGCAGCTGGGTGCTCGACGTCGTGTGAGTGGTGGTGGTCGTCGTGGTCGACGTCGACGTGGACGTCGCGGCGGCGGACGAGGTCGACGACGAGCTCGAATCGGAGGAGGCCACGGCCGCGCTCGTCGAGGTCGTCACCGTCGGTGCTGTCGCGGTGACCGATCCCGAGACGCCGCCGGCAGGCAGGCCGGGCAGCGTCAGCGCAAGACCACCGCCGCCGCCGCCGCCCGACTGATCGCCGCCCCCGGACTGGCCGCCACCGGACGGTGCGGACCCCTGCGGTGTGGTTCCCCCCTGCACCACCACTGAGCCGCCACCGGTCTGGGTGCGACCCGCCGCGGTGCCGGAGCCCCCGCCCTGTGAGCCGCCACCGGTCTGACCCGGCCAGGACGGTGCGGTGGCGAGGTTCGCGCCTCCGGAGCCGCTGGCGGACTCGAGCAGGGTGGACGGCTGGCCGCCATCCGCAGTCGCACCGTGGTCGGTGAACGTCGCCAGGGCGACCAGCGCGCTCGCGGCTCCGGCGATGGCGCCGCCGAGCACGATCGCGACCAGCTTCCGTCTCATCACCCAGTGCTCCCCCAAAGTCTCGCCAGGCTCGGGGCTGCGACGCAGGCTCCCGACCCGGCGAACGGTACCCCCGACCCGCCGCCCCGGAGCGGCGGCGGCCGGGTCGTGACCCCCGTGCGAGAAACACAACCGCGGTGGCGGCGTGTATCAGGACGGGTCGGGATTGTTAAGACGGACGTTCCCCTGCTGGTCGCGGCGGCGTGCGGTGCGTCCCGACAGGTACTGGAGCGGCCAGCGGTGGCTCTCGTGGCCGAGGTCGATGGCGGCGTTCAGCGTCCAGTACGGATCGACGAGGTGGGGCCGCGCCAGCGCCACCAGGTCGGCGCGGCCGGCGAGGAGGATGGTGTTGGCGTCGTCGACGCTGGCGATGCCGCCGACCGCCATGGTGGGGATGCCCACCTCGTGGCGGATGCGGTCGCTGAAGGGCGTCTGCCACAGCCGGCCGTGGCGCGGCCGTTCGGCGGGGTCGACCTGACCGGTGGAGACGTCGACGAGGTCGACGCCGAGGTGGCGCAGCGCGGCGGCGAGCTCGACGGCGTCGTCGCCGTCGAAGCCGCCCTCGCACCAGTCGGTGGCCGAGATGCGCACCGAGAGCGGCCGGTCGTCGGGCCAGGCGGCGCGCACCGCGGCGACCACCTCGAGCGGGAAGCGGCGCCGCCCCGCAGGCGAGCCCCCGTAGCCGTCCTCCCGCCGGTTGGTCACCGGGGAGAGGAAGCTCGAGAGCAGGTAGCCGTGGGCGCAGTGGAGCTCGAGCAGGTCGAAGCCCGCCGCCTCGCCGCGGCGCGCCGCGGCGACGAACTGGTCGCGCACCTCCGCCATGTCGGCGGCGGTCATCTCCCGTGGGACCGGGCTGTGGGGCAGGTAGGGGATCGGCGAGGGCCCCACCGGCTCCCAGCCGCCCTCGTCGAGGGGCTCGTCCTGGCCCTCCCAGGCGACCCGGGTCGAGCCCTTGCGCCCGGAGTGGCCGAGCTGCAGGCCGATCCGCGCGCCGCTGTGGGCGTGGACGAAGTCGACGATCCGCGCCCAGGCGCGCTCCTGCGCGCCGTTCCACATCCCCGTGCAGCCGGGGGTGATGCGTCCCTCCGGGGACACGCAGGTCATCTCCGTCATCACCAGCCCGGCGCCTCCGACCGCGCGGCTGCCGAGGTGGACGAGGTGCCAGTCGCCGGGGAGCCCGTCGACGGCGCAGTACTGGGCCATCGGCGACACCACCACCCGGTTCTCGAGCCGCATGCCGCGGAGCGCGAAGGGATAGAAGAGCGGCGGCGTCGCCGGGTCGGTGGGACGGAGGTGCTCGGGGGTGGTGCGCCACATCCAGTCGGTGGTCCCGCGCACGAAGCCGGCGTCGCGCATCCGCAGGTTGTCGTGGGTGACGCGCTGCGAGCGGGTCATCATCGAGAAGGCGAAGGGCTCCGGGTCGAGGCCCCCATAGCGGGCGATGCCCTCGAACCACTCCCGGCTGGTGTGCGCGGCGCGCTGGGTGCTCGCCACCACCGGGCGGCGCTCGGCCTCGTAGGCGGTGAGCGCGGCGTCGAGGTCCGGATCGGCGGCGAGCGCCGCGGCGAGGCCGATGGCGTCCTCCATCGCCAGCTTGGTGCCCGAGCCGATCGAGAAGTGGGCGGTGTGGGCGGCGTCGCCGAGCAGGACGACGTTGCCGTGGTGCCAGCGGCGGTTGCTCACGGTGACGAACTCGAGCCAGCGCGAGTTGTTGCCGAGCACCGGATGGCCGTCCAGCTGCGCGGCGAACACCGACTCGGCGAAGCGCAGCGCCAGCGGGTCGCTCTCGCCGGGGCGCAGGGCGCAGCCACCCTCCGGCCCCAGCCCCGCCCGCTCCCAGGTGTCGCGGTCGGTCTCGACGATGAACGACGACATCCCCGGCGCGTAGGGGTACGCGTGCGCCTGCACCATCCCCCACTCCGTCTGGGCGACGACGAAGGTGAAGCGCTCGAGCGGGAGCGTGGTCCCCAGCCAGATGTACCGGGAGAGGCCGGTCTCGGTCGAGGGGCCGAGCGCCGCGGCGCACAGTCGGCGCACCAGGCTGTTCGCCCCGTCGGCGCCCACGACCAGGTCGTGGGTGGCGCAGAGCGCCTCGAGGTCGCGCACCTCGCTGCCGTGGCGCACCTCGACGCCGAGCTCCTCGGCGCGCTCGGTGAGGATGCCGAGCAGCCGGCGGCGGGCGATGGCGGCGAAGCCGTGACCGCCGGAGCGGACCACCCGGCCGCGGTACACGATGTCGATGTCCGGCCAGGAGCGGAACTCCGACTCGATCCTGCCAAGGCTGACCGGATCGGCGGAGCGGATGTTGGCGAGGGTCTCGTCGGAGAACACCACCCCGAAGCCGAAGGCGTCGTCGGAACGGTTGCGCTCGAGCACCGTCACCCGGTGCGCCGGGTCGCGGAGCCGGAGCAGGATGCCGAGGAGCAGCCCGCCGGGGCCGCCGCCGACGCAGACGACGTCCATCAGCGCGCCGGGTCGGGGATCACCGCCGTGGTCACCACCTCGACGAGCGCGGCGGGCTCGACCAGCTCGGTGACCCCGAGCAGCGCCATCGCCGGGAAGTGCCGGCCGAAGTGGCGGCGGTAGACCGGGCCCAGGGCGCGGCGCGAGGCGCGGTACTCCTCCATCGCGGTGGTGAAGAGCAGCATCGAGACCGTGTGCCGGGGCTCGGCGCCGGCGGCGCGGAGCGCGGTGACCACGTTGGCGAGGGCGAGGTCGAGCTGCTCGACCAGGGTGTCGCCGACCACCGCGCCGGCGGCGTCGACGGCGATCTGCCCGGCGATCCAGACGGTGCGCCCCGGGGGCGCGACCACGGCGTGGGAGAAGCCCACCGCGGGGACGATGCCCGCCGGGTCGACGAGCCGGTGGGGCGTGCTCATGCGAGGACTGTAGCGCCGGGTCAGGCCGCACGGCCGACCTCCGGGCCGCCGGCGGAGGAGCGCAGCCGGAAGCGCTGGAGCTTGCCGGTCGCGGTGCGCGGAAGGGCGTCGACGAACTCGACCGCCCGGGGGTGCTTGTAGGGAGCGATGACCCGCTTCACGAAGGCCTGGAGCTCGCCCGCGGTGGCGGCGTCCCGGGCGACGCCGTCGCGGATCACGACGTAGGCCTTCACGATGCTCCCCCGGTCGGGGTCGGGGACGCCGACCACCGCGGCCTCGAGCACGTCGGGATGGCGGAGCAGGGCCTCCTCCACCTCGGGGCCGGCGATGTTGTAGCCGGAGGAGATGATCATGTCGTCGGCGCGAGCCTGGAACCAGAAGTACCCGTCGGCGTCGCGGATGTAGGCGTCGCCGGTGATGTTCCAGCCGTCCTGCACGTAGACGCGCTGGCGCTCGTCGGCGAGGTAGCGGCAGCCGGTGGGGCCGCGGACCGCGAGCCGGCCGACGCTGCCGTCGGGGACGGGCACGCCGTGCTCGTCGACCACCCGGGCCTCGTAGCCGGGGACGGCACGACCGGTGGCGCCGGGGCGGATGTCGTCGTCGGCGGCGGAGATGAAGATGTGCAGCATCTCCGTCGAGCCGATGCCGTCGATGATGCGAAGCCCGGTCGCCTCCTGCCAGGCCTCCCACACCGCACGGGGCAGGTTCTCGCCCGCCGAGACGCAGCGGCGGAGCGAGGAGAGGTCGGTGGCGGGGAGGCGGAGCATCGCCTTGTAGGCGGTCGGGGCGGTGAAGCAGACCGTGGCGCGGTGACGCTCGACGGCGGCGGCGAGCAGCTCGGGGGTCGCCCGCTCCAGGAGCAGGCTGGCGGCCCCCACCCGCATCGGGAAGACCACCATCCCACCCAGCCCGTAGGTGAAGGCGAGCGGGGGGCTGGTGACGAAGAGGTCGTCGGCGGTGGGGCGCACCACGTGCCGCGAGAAGGTGTCGGAGATGGCCAGAACGTCGCGGTGCGCGTGCATGCAGCCCTTGGGCCGGCCGGTGGTCCCCGAGGTGAAGGCGATGAGGCAGATGTCGTCGACAGCGGTGGCCACCGCGGCGAAGGCCGGTGGTCGGGTGGCGCAGCGCTGGACCAGGTCGCGACGGCCCGCTCCGCCGAAGGCGCACAGCCGCATGGTCGGCGGCGCCGCCGCCTCCAGCTCCTCGGTGAATCGGGCGTCGCAGAGCGCCACCGCGGGGCGCGCGAGCTCGATGACCGTGGCCAGCTCGCCGGCGCGGAGCAGGGGCATGGTGCTGACCGCGACCGCCCCGACCTTCATGACCGCGAACCAGCAGGCGACCAGCCAGGGGGTGTTCGGCCCACGGAGCAGCACCCGGTTGCCGGGGATCACCCCGAGGTCGTCGACGAGGACGTGGGCGATGCGGTCGGCGTGGGCCCGCAGCTCGTCGTAGGTCCAGCTCCCGGCGTCGGTGACCAGGCAGCGGCGATCCCCGCCGAGGCGATCGATGGTGCCGTCG
>VBHE01000037.1:0-468 GCA_005889515.1 Chloroflexota bacterium
CGCGGGGGCGTTCTCGAGGCCGCGGCGCAGCGCGGCGGGGAGGGTTCCGGCGTCCTCGACCCGCTCTCCGTGGGCGCCCAGCGCGCGGGCGAGCAGGTCGTAGCGGCAGCCGGGCAGCTCGACGCCGACGAGGTTCCCGCCGAAGCGCTCGATCTGGTCCTGCCGCTCGATGTTCCAGCCCGCGTTGTTCGCCACGACCACGAGCACCCGGGCGCCGCGGCGCACCGCGGTGTCGAGCTCCATCGCCGAGAAGCCGAGCGCGCCGTCGCCGACCACCGCGATCACCCGCCGCCCCGGCAGGGTGAGCGCCGCGGACACGGCGAAGGGCACGCCGACGCCGAGGCAGCCGAGCGCCCCCGGGTCGAGCCAGGCGCCCGAGCGCAGCGTCGAGCGGGCGAAGGAGAGGATGTCGCCGCCGTCGGCGATCACCACCGAGTCGGCGGTGATCACGTCGTTGAGGGCGGCGAT
>VBHE01000037.1:563-6377 GCA_005889515.1 Chloroflexota bacterium
GCGCCGGCGTCGGCCTGGACGGTGACGTCGCCGCGGCGGTTGCCGGCGATCTCCTCGGTGGTGCGTCCCACCCGCAGCCATCGCGGCTCGGCGGCGAAGACCGCCGTGGAGCCGTAGCCGAGCTGGAAGTCGAGCCTGCGCCCCACCGTGACCACGAGCTCGGCCTCCGCCATCGCCCGGGAGCGAACCGCGGTGAGCTGGGAGGGGTGGTCCCAGGGGACGACGCCGCGGCTCTCGGCGGTGTCGAGGTGGCCCGCACCGGTGGCGTCGAGGAGGTCGCGGACCGCGCCGGGGTCGTCGCGCGCGCCCCGGCCGGTGACCACGAGGGCGCGGCCGTCGCCGCGGAGCAGGTCGACGGCGGCGCGGACCGAGCCGGGATCGGGGAGGAGCGCCGGGGCTCGCGCCGCGTCGAGACGCGCCCGGGGCGCGTCGAGGCCGTCCGCGGGCTCCTCGAGCAGGTCGGTGGGAACCTCGATGCAGGCCGGGCCCTGGGGCCCCTCCTCGCCGAGCGCCGCGCTCCACACCGCGTCGAGGCGGGCGAGCAGGTGGCGGCGGTCGAGCACCGTCTCGACCCGCCGGCAGAGGGGGGCGATGAGCGCCGCCTGAGGGAGGTCCTGGAGCGCGCCCATGCCGCTCTGCGGGCGCGGCGGGCACCCCGCCACCAGCACCACCGGAGAGCGGGCGAGGTGGGCGCTGGCGAGCCCGGTCACGGTGTTGGTGAGCCCCGGCCCGGCGGTGGCGAGGACGACACCGACGCCGCCGCCGAGGTCCGCCTGGGCCTGGGCCATGTACACCGCCGCGCACTCGTGGCGGACGTCGACGACCTCGACGCCGAGCCGGTCCAGCGCGTCCCACACCGGCTGGACGTGGCCGCCGCAGAGCCGCTCGGCGACGGTGGAGACGCGCACGGTCAGAAGACCGCCGTCTCGGAGTAGCTCCCGAACACCTGGCGCAGCGCCCTCACGATCTCCCCGCCGGTGGCGCGCGCCCGCACCGCCGCGATCGTCGGCGGCATCAGGTTGGCGCCGGGGTCACGGGCGGTGCGCCGCACCTCCTCGAGGGCGCGCTCCACGGCGGCGCCGTCGCGCTCGGCGCGGATCCGGCGCAGGCGCTCGACCTGGCGGCGCTCGGTGTCGGGGTCGACGCGGTGGACCGGCACCGGCCCGGCGTCGCCGCCGTCCTCCTCGACGTAGCGGTTGACGCCGACCACCACCGCCTCGCCGGCGTCCTGCCGGCGCGCCACCCGGTATGCGTGCTCGGCCATCTCCCGCTGGAAGAAGTTCTCCTCGATGGCGCGGATGGTGCCCCCCATGGCCTCCACCCGGTCGAGGATCTCCCGGATGGCGCGCTCGAAGTCGTCGGTGAGCGACTCGACGAACCACGACCCCCCGAGGGGGTCGACGACGCTGGTGACATTGGTCTCCTCGGCGATGATCTGCTGGGTCCGCAGCGCCAGCTTCATCGCGAACTCCGAGGGGATGGCGATCGCCTCGTCGAGCCCGTTGGTGTGGAGCGACTGGGCGCCGCCGAGCACCGCGCAGAGCGCCTGCAGGGCGGTGCGCGCGACGTTGTTGTAGGGCTGGGTGCGGGTCAGCGTGATCGCCGCGGTCTGGCAGTGGAAGCGCAGCCGCATCGACTCCGGTCGGGTGGCGCCGAACTCCTCACGCATCATCCGCGCGTAGACGCGGCGCAGCGCCCGGAACTTGGCGATCTGCTCGAAGAAGTCGGCCTGGGCGATGAAGAAGAAGCTGAGCCGCGGCGCGAACTCGTCGACATCCACCCCCGACTCGACCACCTCGCGCACGTAGGCCCGGGTGACCGCCATGGTGAAGGCGGCCTCCTGGAGCGAGCTGCCGCCCGCCTCCGAGATGTGGTAGCCGCTGATGTTCACCGGGTTGTAGCGGGCCATGTTCCGCGCGCACCAGGTGATGGTGTCGCGGACGATGCGCATGCTCGGACGGATGGGGAAGCACCACTCCTTCTGGGCGATGTACTCCTTGAGGATGTCGTTCTGGATCGTCCCGGAGAGCCGGTCGAGGTCGCAGCCGCGGTCCTGCGCGACCACGACGTACATGGCGAGCAGGATCCATGCCGTCGGGTTGATCGTCATCGAGACGCTGATCTGCTCGAGGTCGATGCCGTCGAAGAGCTCGACCATGTCGTCGACGACGTCGACGGCGACGCCCTCGCGGCCCACCTCGCCGATGCTCATCGGGTCATCGGAGTCGTAGCCCATCAGCGTCGGCATGTCGAAGTCGACGCTGATCCCGGTCTGCCCCTGCTCGATGAGGTAGCGCAGCCGGAGGTTGGTGTCGGCGCCGGCGCCGTAGCCGGCGATCTGGCGCATCGTCCAGCGCCTTCCCCGGTACATCGTGGGGTACGGCCCGCGGGTGAACGGGTAGCGTCCGGGCAGCCCCACCCGCTCCCAGGGGTCGGCGTCGCAGTCGAGCGGCGTGTAGACCCGGCGCAGCGGCAGCCCCGAGCTCGTCACGTACTCGCCGCGGTCCTCGGGGGTGCGGCGCAGGTACCGATCGAGCTCCTCACGCTCCCACAGCGCGAGCTGGTCGGCGATGCCGCCGGCGATGGTCATGGCGTGGTCACCTCGCGGAGCAGGTCGCGGCTGTCGATCACCCTGCGCGCCTTGAACTCGGTTCGCTCCAGGCTGCCCGGCGGCAGCATCTCCACCCGCGCGCCGACGCCGAGCACGGTGCGCAGCTCGCTCTCGGCGCGGGCGCGCACCCCCTCGATCGAGCCGTCGCCGAGCCCCGCCAGGGCGGCGTCGTACTCCATGCGCACGGTGAGCTCGTCCATCGTCCGCTCCCGGGTGACCAGGATCCGGTGCTCGCCGCCATAGTGGGGGACGCGGTTCACCACCTCGTCGACGGCGCTCGGGAAGACGTTCTCGCCGCGGATGACGAGCATGTCGTCGATGCGCCCGTACACCCCCTGGGGCAAGGTGGGATAGGTGCGCCCGCAGGGGCTCGGCCCGCTCTCCCAGCGGGAGAGGTCGTTGGAGAGCATCCGGACCATCGGCTGGCTGAGGCGCTCGAGATGGGTGTAGATCGGGGTCCCCTCGCCGCCGTACGGCACCCGTGCCCAGGTCCTCGGGTCGGCGATCTCGGTGTAGACGATGTCCTGCCAGCAGAGCATGCCCGCGTGCGCGGTCGTCTCCCCGGGTGTCATCCACGGGCTCATCTCGGCCATGCTGCCGGTGTCGAAGACGGCGGCCCCGTACGCCTCCTCGAGGCGCCGGCGGATCGCGGGGATGGAGGCGCCGGGCTCGCCGGAGAAGAAGAGGATGCGAAGGCCGAAGTCACGCGCGTCGATCGACGCCGCCGCCGCCACCTCGGCGAGATGGAGCGCGTACGACGGGGTCCCGTAGAACACCGTGGGCCGCATCTGCGCCAGCCAGTGGGCGGCGCGCAGCGTCTGTCCCGGCACCCCGGCGCCGAAGGGGAAGGCGCGGGCCCGAAGCCGCTCGGTGCCGATCAGCGCCCCCCAGGAGCCGAGGTAGAGGCTGAAGAAGGAGCCGATGAACACGGTGTCGGCGGGGCGGATGCCCATCCCCCACATCACCCGTGCGTGGGCGTTGGCGATCGCCCGCCAGTCGGCGCGCGAGATGGCGAAGGCGGTGGGCCGCCCGGTGGTGCCCGAGGTGCCGTGGACGTGGCAGATCTCCTCCTCGGGGACGCAGAGGTAGTCGCCGAAGGGTGGATTCCGCTCCTGGGCGGCGCGCAGCTCGAGCTTGGTGACCGGCGGGACCTTCTCGAAGTCCTCGAGGGAGCGGATGTGGGAGGGGTGCACCCCCGCCTCGTCCCACCTGCGCCGGTAGAAGGGCGAGGTGCGGTGGGCGTGGTCCATCACCTCGCGGATGCGGGTGACGATCGCCGCCTCGCGCTCGGCCGGGGGCATGGTCTCCCGGCGGGGGAACCAGTGCGCCTGGCCGTCCGGCGGCAGGTAGTCGTCGTCGTAGCGGGGCGGCGACGCCCAGCACTCCATGTCCTGCACCCACGAACCTCTACACGCGATCGGCCGGCCTGTCCAGACGCTGGGAGGACAGACTCCGGGAAGGCGGCTATCCATCACAGAGCAGCCGGCCTGCGTCGACCGGGCGGTCAGCGACCCACCGGCGTTGCACGGCCCGGGAAAACGGGGGAATGACGCAGGACAGTCGAACGGCTATCGTGGTCAGGACGGGGAATGAGGCGACCCTCGTCGCGTCGTCGATCACAGCGGGGTAGCCCGGTTATGTCGATCACCAACATGGTTGAGGCCCACAATCGCGTCAAAGATTTCGAGTGGGACGCGACCTACACCGCCCGGCGGGAGCGCTATCCCACCAAGTTCAAGATCCCGCCGAAGACCAAGGATCCCTTCCGCCACCTGATCCGCGACTACTGCTCCATGGAGCAGGAGAAGGACGACCGTCAGTACGGCGGCCTCGAGGACGCGCTGAGCCGGAGCAAAGATCATGAAGCCGCTGCTCTCGATGGTGAACTTCGCCGAGTACGCGGCGATGAAGTGCGTCGCCCAGCTCATCGACGCGGTGCCCAACTCCGAGCTGAAGCAGGGCTACATGGCGCAGATGCTCGACGAGGTGCGCCACGTCAATCAGCAGATGTACCTGAACCGGTACTTCGCCAAGCACGTCGTCGACCCCGACGGCTTCGCCGGCGGGAAGAAGCTCGCCGCCACCAACCTGTTCGGCAGGGCGTCGCGCAGCTGCTTCGAGACGTTCTTCATGGGCGATCCCATCGAGGGCGCGCTGAACCTCCAGGTGGTCGCCGAGACCGCGTACACCAACCCCGTCTTCGTGGCCATGACCGAGGTCGCCGCGACCAACGGCGACCAGGCCACCCCGAGCGTCTTCCTCAGCATCCAGTCGGACGAGTCGCGGCACATGGCGAACGGCTACAGCACGCTCGCCGCGGTGGTGTCCGAGCCCGATAACCTGCCCGACCTCCAGGCCGACTTCAACCGCGCCTTCTGGCGGCAGCACGCCTTCATCGACCCCTTCATGGTCGCCGTCTACGACTACTTCCAGGCGAACCGCACCAGCAGCTACATGGAGAAGTGGAACGACTGGATCGCGGGCGACTGGGTCGAGTCGTACATCTCCAAGCTCGAGCCCTTCGGCCTCCAGGTGCCGCCGAGCATGGCCGAGGCCCAGGGGCGCATGCACTGGATCGGCCACACCGCGGCGATGGTCGGCTTCGCGGGCTGGCCGCTCGTCTACTGGCGCACCCCGCCGCTCTCCGAGAGCGACTTCGAGTGGTTCGAGAACAAGTACCCGGGCTGGTACGACAACTACGGCTGGTTCTGGGAGGGCTTCCGCGACCTCACCGAGCCCGGCTCCGGCAACCCCTTCGACCTCTTCGGGGAGATGCCGCCGCTCTGCCGCGTCTGCCAGATGCCCACGATCTTCCCGCGCCCGGACATCAGCACCGCCCGCATCCGTGAGCACGAGGGCAAGCGTCACGCCTTCTGCTCCGGGCCCTGCGAGTTCATCTTCAACGAGGACCCGGGCCGGTACACGGCCTACAAGACCTTCTGGGAGCTCTTCGACGGCTGGGGCCTCGACGAGTACATCTCGAAGAACGGGCTGCTGAGGGCCGACGGCAAGACGCTGATCGGTCAGCCGCACATCGACGACGACCCGGCGAAGATGTGGACCATCGACGACATCAAGGCGCTCAACGTGGAGATCAAGGATCCGCTGAAGTCGGCGGAGTCGATCTGGGTCACGGCGTAGCTCTCTCCCGGCTTCGTGCCGGCCGGTTGCTCAGAGGGGCGTCGCGCGACAGCGCGGCGCCC
>VBHE01000038.1 GCA_005889515.1 Chloroflexota bacterium
CGATCCCGAGACCGAGGTGGCCCTCTTCCGGATCGTCCAGGAGGCCCTCGCCAACGCCGCGCGGCACAGTCACGCCGGCCGCGTCGACATCCGTATCGACCTCCGCAGCGGGGTGCTCCGGCTGAGCGTCCGCGACGACGGCGACGGCTTCGCCGCCGGGGAGCTCACGCCGGGATGCTTCGGGCTGGTCGGCATGGCCGAGCGGGCCCGCCTCGCCGGCGCCGTCCTCGAGGTCGAGAGCGCCCCGGGGTCGGGCACCCGGGTGACCGTCCGGCTGCCCCTGGCCGACGTTCCCGTCCCCGCGTCCGCATGATCCGGGTGCTCGTCGCCGACGACCATCCCGTGGTGCGCCACGGCCTCTGCACCATGCTCGAGATCGAGGACGACATCGTGGTGGTGGGACGGGCGGCCGACGGCGAGGAGGCGGTGATCCAGGCGCGCGAGACCAGGCCGGACATCATCCTCCTCGACGTCCAGATGCCCAACGTCGACGGCATCGAGGCGCTGCGCCGCATCCGCGCCGACAACCCCGAGGCGCGGGTGATCGTCCTCACCACCTACCGGAACGAGGACTACATCTTCCCCTCGCTCGAGGCGGGAGCCCGCGGCTACCTGCTCAAGGACGCCTCGCGCACCGAGCTGGCGGCGGCGGTCCGCGCGGTCCACCGCGGGGAGTCGCTCCTCGACCCCCAGGTCCAGGAGACGATCGACAACGCCCCCCGGCACGACCCGCTGACCGCCCGCGAGCTCGAGGTGCTCCGGCTCATGGCCGACCAGCGGAGCAACGCCCAGATCGCCGAGCTCCTCTTCGTGAGCGAGAACACGGTCAAGACCCACGTCAGCAACATCCTCGCCAAGCTGGGCTGCAGCGACCGCTCCGGCGCGGTGCTCACCGCCTGGAAGAGGCACCTCATCTCGTGACACCATCGGGCCTTCTGCTCCGTTCACCGGGCAGGGGTACGAGGGGGTGGAGAGGTGACGTGGCGACGGTGACTGTGGAGGCGCCGGTGGGCCTCACCTTCGACGAGGTGCGCCGGCTCCACGCCGTCGCGATCCACCGGCTCTGCGTCCTCGCCCTCGGACACCCGGGCGCGGCGGAGGCGGCGACAGGCCTCGTCCTCAACGTCGCCGCCGGCGCCTACGAGGTCGACCGGCCGCCGCCGTCGACGGCGTTGCGCTGGCTGTGCGGGGTGGCCTGCGACGTCCTCGGCGAGGGGCCGCCCCCGCGGCGCGGCCGCCGCGCCCCCGGCGCCGTGGCCACCGGGTGGGGGCTCGACGTCGACGCCGCGCTGGTGCGGGCGTCGACGCTGGGGATGCGCGAGCGGCTCGCCGCCGGACTGCGCTGCGCCGCCGGCCTCGACTACGCCGAGATCGGCGAGATCCTGGGGATCCGTGCCGACGCCGCCCGGGCTGCCTGCGCGCGGGCGATGCGGCGCGTCCAGCCGCGGCGCAGGCGGGGCCGGTGACCGATCCCCTCGACTCCGACGAGCGCTGGTTCGCCCACCTCCTCGCCTCCATCCCGGCGCCGGCGTCGCTCGACAGCTGGACCCCGGCGGTCACCACCCACCCCCGGCCCCGCCCGCGGCGGCGCGCGCGCCTGACCCCGCTCGCCCTCGCCCTCGGCGTCGCCGTCCTCGTCGGGGTGGTCGGCGCCGGTCTCGGGGTGGTCCTGCCCCGGCGGGGAGGCACCTCGCCGGCGCAGACCGCCAACGCGGTCATCGCGGGGATGCCGCCGGCGCGCGCCGGCGCGGCGATGGCCGCCGACCCCGCCCACCACCGGGTCCTCCTCTTCGCCGGCCGCACCCCGGGCGGCGTCCTCCTCGGCGACACCTGGAGCTGGGACGGGCACCGCTGGTCGCGCGAGCCGCTCGGCGGTCCGCCGGTGCGCGCTGCGGCGGCGATGGCCGCCGACCCCTCCGGCGGGGTGGTGCTCTTCGGCGGCGCCGGGGTGACCGGCGCGCTCGGCGACACCTGGCGGTGGGACGGGCGCAGCTGGACGGCGATGCACCCGTCCGCCGCGCCGCCGGCGACCCCGGCGCCGCTGATGGCGGCGGACCCCGCCACGCGCTCCGCGCTGCTGGTGGTGCGCGACCCGAACTCGGCGGCTCCGGTGTCGACCTGGAGTTGGGACGGGCACACCTGGGCCCGGCGTCCGACCACGGCCGCGCCTCCGTCCTGCGCCGCGGCGATGGCCGCCGACCCCGGGTCGCGGCGGGTGCTCCTCATGACCGGGCGCTCCTGCCCCGGCGTCGCCGGCGGCGTCACCTGGAGTTGGGACGGGCAGGCGTGGACCGCGCTGCACCCCGCCGCCTCGCCGCCCGCCGTCGACCGTCCCGCGCTCGGCGGAGGCGCCGGCCGGCTGGTGCTCTTCTCCCCCGAGCCCGACCCCGCCCACGGCTGCTCGGCGCGGCTCACCTGGACCTGGGACGGCGCCACCTGGTCGGCGCACGCCCCGCCGGTCTCGCCGCCGTCGGCGGGCGCGGCGGCGACCGATCCCGGCGGTGGCGCGCTCCTCGTCCTCACCACCTCCGGGGAGACGTGGCGGTGGAACGGCGCCGCCTGGGATCTCGGCGAGGCGTCGGCGCCGTCGCAGGGGACGTCGGCTCCCACCCTCTGGTCGGAGCGCGCGCCCGCAGGCTGCCCGCCGGCGCGCACCGGGGCGGTGATGGTCACCGACGAGGCCCGCCACCAGGTGCTCCTCCTCGGCGGCTCGGCATCGCCGCTCGGCCAGGTGCCCCTGGTCCCCGGCGACACCTGGATCTGGGACGGCTCCACCTGGACGCAGCTCCACCCCGGCCCCGCTCCTCCGGCGCGCGGCGGTGCGGTCGCCGCCTACGACCCGCTGCACTCGGTGGTGGTGCTCTACGGCGGCGTCGGGCTCGACGACAAGGGCGCGCCGGTCGCCTTCGACGCGACCTGGACCTGGAACGGCTCGGCCTGGAAGCGCCAGGCGCCGAAGACCGCCCCGCCCGGCCAGCGCCTCGCCTCGATGGCCTGGGACCCCGGCGGCCGGACCGTCATCCTCCTCACCGGCGCCTCGCCCCAGACGGCGCAGACCTGGTCCTGGGACAGAGCCGAGTGGACCCGGCTCCATCCCCGCACCACCCCGCCCTTCGGCTCGCTGGTCACCGCCCCCGACCTCGGCGGGCTGCTCCTCGCCAGCCCCGCCGGCCCCGACGGCCAGCCCTCGACCTGGAGCTGGGCCGGAGGCGACTGGCACCGCCTCGCCGTCGCCGGGACTCCGGCGACGAGCGGAGCGGCGATCGCCTACGAGCCGTCCGCGCACCGTGTCGTCCTCGTCGGCGGCGACTGCCCCGCCGGACACTGCCCGACCGACGCGACCTGGACCTTCGACGGCCACTCCTGGATCCAGCTCCACCCCGCCGGCGCACCGCCCCCCCGTGCCGGCGCCACCCTCGCCGCCGACCCCACCCGCGCGGCCCTGATCCTCTTCGGCGGCACCGACTTCGGGGGAGGCGGAGCCTCCCCCGTGTGAAAGTAGACTTCCCGGCCGTGATGGACACCGTCCGCGTGGGGCTGCTCGGCCTGGGGATCGTGGGATCGCAGGTCGCCGAGCGGCTGGAGTGCCAGCGCGACCTCGTCACCGAGCGCACCGGCGGACCGGTCGAGCTGACCCGGGTGCTGGTGCGCGACACCGCCAAGCGGCGCGCCTACCTGCCCACCGCCGCGGCGATCACCACCGATCCCGCCGCGGTCCTCGAGGACCCGGGCATCGGCGTGATCATCGAGCTCATGGGCGGCATGGAGCCGGCGCGCACCTACATCGAGCGCGCCATCGACGCCGGCAAGGCGGTGGTGACGGCGAACAAGGAGGTGATGGCCCACCACGGGCCCGAGCTCCTCGACCTCGCCAAGCGGCGCGGCGTCGACGTCTATTTCGAGGCCGCGGTGGGCGGCGGGATCCCGCTGATCAGCACCTTCAAGATCGACCTCCTCGCCAACCAGATCTCGCGGATCGAGGCGGTCATCAACGGCACCACGAACTTCATCATCGACCGCATGGCCCGCGACGGCGCGGGCTTCGACGAGGCGCTCGCCGAGGCGCAGCGGCTCGGCTACGCCGAGGCCGATCCCACCTACGACGTCGAGGGCTGGGACGCCGTCTTCAAGCTCACGATCATGTCGTCGATCGCCTTCCGCGGTCGCATCGACCCCGACGAGGTCCACCGCGAGGGCATCCGCGGGCTCGACCCGGTCGACTTCCGCTACGCGCGCGACATGGGCTACGCGATCCGGCTGCTCGCCTACGCCCGCGACCACGGCGACGAGGTCGAGCTCCGCGTCCATCCCGCCCTGCTCCCCCAGAGCCACCTGCTCGCCGCGGTCCACGACGCCTACAACGCGGTGGTGATCGAGGGTGACCTGGTCGGCTCGGTGCTCCTCTACGGGCAGGGCGCCGGCGGCCGGCCGACCGCGAGCGCGGTCGTCGGTGACGTCATCGACCTGGTGCTCTCGATGCGCAAGGGCATCGACAACCGCATCGCCGTCGACATCGCCCGTCCCATCCGGGTGCGCGCCATGGCGGACGTGCGCACCGCCGCCTACCTGCGTCTCCACGTCGCCGACCGCCCCGGGGTGCTCGCCGAGGTGGCGCGCATCCTCGGCGACCTCGACATCAGCATCAGCGCGGTGGTGCAGAAGCAGGCGATGGTCGAGCACGCCGCCGCCGAGCTGGTGATCCTCACCCATCCCGCCCGCGAGGGCGACCTGCGCACCGCCCGCGAGCGGCTGGCGGCGCTCGAGACCGTGTACGCCGTCCCCGCCTTCCTCCGCGCGCTCACTCCCGAGGAGGCGATGTGACCGAGCTGCAGGCGGCGAGCGAGACCGCCGTGGGGGAGCGCTCCCGCGACGGGTACGGCGACGACCGCCGTCGCCAGGGGGTGATCGGCCGCTACGCCGAGCGCCTCCCGCTCACCGCCGCGACCCCACGGATCACCCTCAACGAGGGCGACACCCCCTGCATCGAGTCGCGCTCCATCGTCTCGACCCTCGGCCTCGGCTCGCTCCACTTCAAGTTCGAGGGCCTCAACCCGACCGGGTCGTTCAAGGACCGCGGCATGGTTGTGGCGGTGGCGAAGGCGATCGAGGAGGGCAGCCGGGCGATCATCTGCGCCTCCACCGGCAACACCAGCGCCTCGGCGGCGGCCTACGCCGCGCGCTTCGGCCTGCGCGCCATCGTCGTCGTGCCCAGCGGCAAGATCGCCCAGGGGAAGCTGCTCCAGGCGCAGATCTACGGCGCCAAGGTTCTCGCCATCAAGGGCAACTTCGACCGCGCGCTGCGCGCGGTGCGCGAGCTCTGCGACCGCTACCCGGTGACCCTGGTGAACAGCGTCAACCCCTACCGCATCGAGGGACAGAAGACCGCCGCCTTCGAGATCGTCGACCAGCTCGGAGACGCCCCCGAGGTCCTCGCCATCCCGGTCGGGAACGCCGGCAACATCACCGCCTACTGGCGCGGCTTCCGCGAGTACCACGCCGACGGGCTCTGCAGCCGGCTGCCACGGATGGTCGGCGGCCAGGCCGAGGGCGCGGCGCCGCTCGTCCTCGGGCGTCCGGTCGAGAGGCCGCGGACGGTGGCGTCGGCGATCCGCATCGGCAACCCGGCGAGCTGGGAGCAGGCGATCCGCGCCCGCGACGAGTCCGAGGGGCTCATCGACTCGGTGACCGACGGCGAGATCATCACCGCCCAGCGCTGGCTCGCCTCGGCCGAGGGGATCTTCGCCGAGCCCGCCTCCGCGGCCTCGCTCGCGGTGCTCTCGAAGTCGGTCCGGGCGGGGCTGGTGCCGCCGGGGACCCACGCCGTCTGCGTGCTCACCGGCAACGGGCTCAAGGACCCCGACGCGGCCCGCCGCGACCTCGCCGCCCCCGTCCCCGTCGACGAGGACGTCGAGAACATCGCCCGCCTGCTGAAGCTGTAGGGGCCATCGCTCTCCGTGCGCGTCCGCATCGCCGTGCCCGCCACCGCCGCCAACCTCGGCCCCGGCTTCGACGTGCTCGCCCTCGCCCTCGAGCTCCAGAACGAGGTCGAGGCGGAGCGGACCGGCGAGGCGGGGATCTCCGTCGACCCCGGCCCGGGGGCGCCCCCGGAGCTCTGCGACCCCGCCCGCAATCTCGTGGTCCGTGCCTACACCGCCGCCTGCGCCGAGCTCGGCGCCCCCGCCGACGGGGTCCACATCCGCTGTGTCAACCGCATCCCCTTCCGCCGCGGGCTGGGCTCGAGCGCCGCGGCGGCCCTCGGGGGCACGCTCGTGGCCACCGCGCTCAACGGGGCGCCATGGGACGAGCACTCGATCATCGACTTCGTCTCCGGGCTCGAGGGCCACCCCGACAACGCCGCGGCGGCGCTCCTCGGTGGCCTGGTGGTGGTCACCCCGGGGGCGCCGGCGGTGACGATGGACGTGCCCGAGGAGCTCTGCGCGGTGGTCTTCGTCCCCGACCTCGAGCTCGAGACGGCGCTCGCCCGGCGGGTGGTCGCGGGCGCGTTCACCCGCGCCGACGCGGTCCACAACGCCGCCCGCTGCGCCCTCTTCATCCGCGCGATCGCCACCCGCGACTGGCCCACGCTCCGCTGGGCGATGGAGGACCGCTGGCACCAGCCGCCGCGCTCGGCGCTCTACCCGGCGANGCGGCGCTGAGCGGCGCCGGCCCGGCGGTGATCGCCCTGGTGGCGGGCGCCCCCGAGGCGGTGCAGGAGGGCTTCATGCGCGCCGCCTCCCGCTGCGACCTGCGTGGCCGCTCCTTCGTCAGCCGGGTGCGGAACTTCGGCGCCCGCGTCGACCTCTCCGCATGAGGATGCGCCGGTGAGCCACGTCGTCCAGAAGTACGGGGGGAGCAGCGTCGCCAGCCCCGCCCACATCCGCGCCGTCGCCGAGCGGGTGCAGCGGTCGCGTGCCCGCGGCGAGGGCGTGGTGGTGGTGGTGAGCGCGATGGGCAAGACCACCGACCAGCTCGTCGCCCTCGCCCACGAGCTCAACGAGGAGCCGCCGTCGCGGGAGATGGACCAGCTCCTCGCCACCGGCGAGACGGTGACCGCGCCGCTGCTGGCGATGACCCTCATCGGCATGGGCGTCGACGCCATCTCGCTCACCGGGCCGCAGGCGGGGATCCGGGCGAGCACCGCGCACCGCAAGGCGCGGATCCTCGACATCGTCCCCGAGCG
>VBHE01000167.1:0-17780 GCA_005889515.1 Chloroflexota bacterium
CCCCGACGTAGGCCACGCACCCCGGGGTGGCGGCGCAGGTCGAGACCATCCCCCGGTTCGTCCTCGTCCCGACCTCACCGCTCACCGGCGGCCAGGCGAGGCTCGCGCCGTATCCCGGTGAGCTCCTCCACGCCTCGCTGGTGTTGGAGAGGAACTGGGTGAAGATGAAGGTGTCGCCGGAGGGCTCGGTGCGTCGCACCGGCACGACGTGGGTGCTCGGGAGCGTGACCCCGGAGTTGAGCGTCGCGATCGCCGGGTCGTTCCAGCTGGTGATGTCCCCGCGGTAGATGCGCGCCAGGACGTCGCCGCTCAGCCGGAGGTCGCTCACCCCCGGCAGGTTGTAGTTGACCGCCTGCGCCGACACGACGACCGGCAGGTCGAGGACGTCCGGGTTCGCCTGGGCCTGGGTGTTGCTGAGGTAGGCGTCCGACCCGCCGAGGTCGACGGCGCCGCTCAGCGCGTCGGCCATGCCCTTCCCCGACCCGCCCCCGGACGGCTGGAGGGTGATGTTCGAGTACGCCTCCCTCAGCGGTGCGACCAGCTCCTGGAGGAAGGGGAGGAGCAGGGTCGACCCGGTCTCGGTGATGGTCACCGGCGAGGCCGGGTTGCCCGCCGCGCCTCCGCCCGAGCCCGTGCTCGCGATCTGCGCGGCGGTCCCGCACGCGGTCAGAGCCGCGACCGCCCAGACACCCACGACGGCCAGCCGCCTCGCGGTCATGGCGTCCTCCCTCCACCTCACACCGGCGTCCCCCGGGATGGTGACCGCCCGTGATTCCGCGTGCAATCGCGAGGAACGGACTGCGTGGTTTCCTCGCCGTTCGTTAATCGATCTCTGCTCGATCGTTCACCGGCGAGGGTGAACGAACGAGAACCACATCCGGGCGCCGCCTGGAACGTTTAATGGGGCTGATGCGCCAGTGGATCTCGCCTTCGGTGTCGCCCGGGAGCCCGCGGTGCTCGTACCACCTCCCCGCCTCCCACGTCGTCGCCCTGATCGCCCTGTTCACCCTCGTGCCCGCCGCGATCTGCGAGGCGTTCTTCGACCTCGTCATCCGCCGCGATCTGCCGTACGGCACGCTGATCTGGGCCGCGGTCATCTGCTGGAACGTCTACTGGTTCCTGCTGCGCTTCGCCTACGCGGTCGACGTCGAGGAGGGCACGCTCCGCTGGCGGGCGCCACTGCGCTCCGGCTCGCTGTCGATCTCGGAGCTGCGCCGCGTCCGCCCGAGCCGGATCTTCTCGAACATCGAGATCCTGGAGACCGGTGACGGAGCGCGCCTGCCGGTGTGGGCGGTCAAGGGCTTCGGCCGCCTCATGGGCGCGGTCGCGAACGAGCGGCCCGATCTGCCGGTCCTCCTGTCCCTGCAGGGGCGGTGGGCGGAACGCGTCCCCGTCCGATCCAGCTTTCGACCGGGCACGGGCTGACCGCGGCCCGCGACGGCTGAGGCCTCGACGGCTCAGGCCTCGACGGTCCTCCGGTCCTCCGAGGCCTCGCCGAGCAGGGCGCCCCTCTCCATGACCTGGTATCCGGGAACCTCGTGGATGAACAGGGCGATCTCGTCCCTCGGCTCGCCGGCGACCGAGCTCCACGCCTCGGCGAGTTCCAGGAGCAGCCTCCGCTTCACCTCCTCGCTGCGGCCCTGGCGGATGATGCCCACCATCCGGCCGGCCTCCACGACGTCGCCGGCGACGAAGAGGCTACCCTCGGGGACCTCGACGAAGGAGCAGTTCACGTAGTGTGCCGGGGCTCCGGTGACCTCGGTGTGCACCCTGGTCACCGCCGCGGCGATCTCGGCCTTCCGTGCCGCGCTCGGACCACCGGCGCGAACGGTGAACTGGTAGAAGGGCATCGCGTCGTCTCCCTGGTCCGGTTGTCTCCCCTCATCTCATTCTGTCGCTCCCCAGCGAGAAGCGCCGACTCCGGGAGTTTGAGTTATGCTGACCTAAACCAGCCAGCCCATCCCGGGGGGAGTGCAGCCGTGATCGTCCAGGTCGATCCCGTCCGCGAGGTCGCCTCGCTCGTCGAGCGGATCGACCGGCTGCGCCGGGTCCGCAATGCGGTGATCCTCGCTCACAACTACCAGGTTCCCGAGGTCCAGGACGTGGCCGACTACGTCGGCGACTCGCTCGGGCTCGCCCGCCAGGCGGCGGAGACGGATGCCGACGTGATCGTCTTCTGCGGCGTCCACTTCATGGCGGAGACGGCGGCCATCCTCTGCCCCGAGCGCACCGTCCTGCTCCCCGACCTCGAGGCCGGCTGCTCGCTCGCCGACACCATCACCGCGGAGCAGCTGCGCGCCTGGAAGGCCGAGCACCCGGGGGCGGTGGTCGTCGCGTACGTGAACACCACCGCGGAGGTGAAGGCGGAGTCCGACTACTGCTGCACCTCCGCGAACGCGGCGCGGATCGTCGAGTCGATCCCCGCGGACCGCGAGATCCTCTTCCTCCCCGACATGTTCCTCGGCGCCCACGTCGAGCGGGTGACCGGACGGCGGCTGACAGTCTGGATGGGCGAGTGCCACGTCCACGCGGGCATCGAACCGGCCCACCTCGACGCCATGCTCCGCGACCACCCCGACGCCGAGCTCCTCATCCATCCCGAGTGCGGCTGCACCACGCCGACCCTCTACCGGGCGAGCCAGGGCGACCTCCGCGGAGTCCCGATCACCGTCACCTCGACCGAGGGCATGGTGCGCCGCGCCGTCGAGTCGCCGGCGTCGACCTTCATCGTCGCCACCGAGCTCGGCATCCTCCACCGGATGCGGCGGTTCGCCCCCGCCAAGCGCTTCGTCCCCGCGTCGGCCGATGCGGTCTGCCCCTTCATGAAGCGGATCACGCTCGACAAGGTGGCCGCGGCGCTCGAGCGGATGGAGCCGCGGGTGACGGTCGCTCCGGAGATCGCCGCGCGCGCCCGCCGGGCGATCGACCGGATGCTCGCGGTCAGCGGCTGAGCCGTACGGCACGGCGGCGGCGTACCGTGGGTGGGTGAGCTCGTCGACCCTCCGCTACGAGCGCGGAACCCTGGTTCTCCTCGACCAGCGGCTGCTGCCCGGCGAGCGGCGGGAGCTCCGCTGCACCACCGCCGAGGAGGCCGCGGAGGCGATCCGCTCGATGGCGGTGCGCGGAGCTCCGGCGATCGGCGTCGCCGCCGCCCACGCGGTCGCGGTCGCCGCGCGGGCCGCGGCCGCCGGGGGAGGCGATCCCGCGGTGGTGCGGCGCGCCGCCGAGGACGCCTGCGCGGTGCTCGAGACCGCCCGACCGACCGCCGTCAACCTCGCCGCGGCGGTGCACCGCATGCGCCGGGCGGTGATGCGCGACGCCGCGCTCAGTGGCGGGGCGGACGTGGCCGAGGCGCTCGAGGCGGAGGCGGCGGGGCTGGAGCGGTACGAGGTCGACGCCTGCGCGGCGATGGGACGCCACGGCGCCGAGCTGCTCGGCGAGAACGCCCGCGTCCTCGTCCACTGCAACGCGGGGTCGCTCGCCACCCCGGGGATCGGCACCGCGCTCGCCCCCGTCTACGAGGCGCACGCGCGCGGCACCCTCGACGTGGTCTTCGTCGACGAGACCCGGCCCCGGCTCCAGGGGTCGCGGCTCACCGCCTACGAGCTCGGCGAGGCGGGCATCCCCCACCTCGTCATCGTCGACTCCCTGGCGGCGACGCTGATGCTCCACGGCGCCGTCGACGCCGTCCTCGTGGGCGCCGACCGGATCGCCGCCAGCGGCGACGTCGCCAACAAGGTGGGCACCTACGCGCTCGCGGTCGTCACCGCCCACCACGGGCTGCCCTTCTACGTCGTCGCGCCGACCTCCACCGTCGACCTCGCCTGCGAGACCGGGGCGGACATCCCGATCGAGGAGCGCGATCCCGCCGAGGTGCTCGAGCTCGCCGGCGAGCGGGTCGCGCCGGCGCAGACCCGAGCGCTGAACCCGGCCTTCGACGTCACACCCGCCTCGCTCGTGACCGCGCTGGTCACCGAGCGTGGCGTCGCCTCGCCGGTCACCTCCTCGACGGTCGGCGGGCTGCTCCGGAGGTTCTGACCCCCGACCGGTTACGGGGTCGGGGCGGCGGTCGGCGCCGGGGTCGGCGTGGCCGTCGGCGCCGGGGTCGGCGTCGGGGCCGGCGTCGGGGCGGGCGTGGCCGTCGGGGCCGGGGTCGGCGTGGGCACCGGCGTCGCGGTGGGTGCCGGGGTCGGCGTCGGCGTCGCCGTCGGCGCTGCGGTCGGAGCCGCGGTGGGCGCCGCGGTGGGTGCCGGGGTGGGGTCGCCGCTCGGTGGTGGCGACAGCAGGATCGGCGGGCTGGTCGGGCCCGGGACGAGCTGGATGGGCGCGCCCACGATGGTGACCGGGGGCGAGGACGCCGAGCCGTGGGTGGCGGGCGGCGTGGCGACCGGCACCACTGCGAGCGGGTTCTGCTTCGTCGGCGCGGGCACCGTCACCGTCGGCGGCAGGGTGTAGATCGGCAGCGACTGGTAGCCCTGCTGCGGCAGGTTCTCGGCGCTGCCGCCGGTGAACGGGCCGTTGGTGTAGTTCACCGAGCTCACGTTGGGTCCGAGGGTGTGCCAGGCGACGCCGAGCACCAGGCAGGCCGCGAGGATGCCGCCGGCGATGCCGGCGGGCTTCCGCCAGCGGATGCCCGTGGCAGCGGCCTCGGAGGTGTCGGCCCAGCGCCATCCAGCCTGCCGGCTGCTGCTGCTGACGTTGATCAGCGCCCGGACCGGGACCTCGGTCTCCGCGACGTCGGTGCCGGAGAGGTCACCGAGCTCGCTGATGACGGCGCGGATGCGGTTCCGCTGTGCGCGGGCGGCCTCGCGCTCGTCGACCGCGGGAAGCTCGAGAAGCGGGGTCGCCTCCTCCTCGCCCTCGTTCCGGCCGTCGACGAACCGCATCATGTGACTGAAGCGGTCGCCGCTGAAGCGCGCCCGGCGATCCCAGGCGGCGGCGAGCTGCTCCGGCGGGGAGAGCTCGGCGGCGAGGTCGAGGATCTCCTCGAGATCGTCGGGCTGATCCGCGGGTCGCTGCGGATCGATCATCGCTCGGTGTCACCCGAGACGGTGCGCGCGGCGTAGCTCCGCGACACGGTGCGTGGCATGGTCTCTCATCCCTTCCATGGCGAGCGGGCGCTCCCCCTGTAAACGGGGAAGGCCCGGAAATCCTGCCCGCCGGAGGGGCTCGAGCTAGAAGCCGGTCGGCGTCGGGGAGCCCGAGGGGCTCGGCGATCCGCTCGGCTTCGGGGTCGGCGCCGGGGTCGGCGATCCGCTCGGCTTCGGGGTCGGCGCCGGGGTGGGCGTCGGCCGCGGCGTCGGCGCGGGCGTGGGCGTGGGCCGCGGCGTCGGAGCCGGGGTCGGCGTCGGAGCCGGGGTCGGCGTCGGCCGCGGGGTCGGGAACGGCGTCGCCGTGGGCCGCGGGGTGGGCGTCGGGGCGGGCGTCGGGAACGGCGTCGGCGTGGGCCGCGGCGTCGGAGCCGGCGTCGGCGTCGGATTCGGCGTGGGCGTCGGGTTCGGCGTCGGGCTCGAGCTCGGGCTCGGCGTCGACGTGGGCTGCGGCGTGCCGCTCGGGCGCGGGCTCGGCGACGGCTGCGGCGAGCCGCCCGGCGACGGCGAGCCGCTCGGGTTCGGGGTGAAGCTCGGGTTCGGCGTCGCCTGCGGGGTGCTCGACGGGTGCGGCCTCGGCGAGAAGGTCGGGCGCGGCGACGGCGTGCTGCTCGGGGTCGGGAACGGCGTCGCCCCCGGGAAGGGATTGAAGCCGCTGGTGTCACCGCCGTTTGGCCCACCGAAGGTCGGCCCGTCGGTCATCGGCGGCGAGAGCACGTGGTCGGACGCCTGGCTGCTCCCGGCGCTCCCCGCGGTCCCCGACGTCGAGGACGCCGCCTGGCCGCTGCCCTGCTGCACGCTGATCGCGGGCACCACCACCTTGGGCGGGGCGGTCGCCGGCGGGCGCGGCAGGGCGGCGAGGGTGGGGAAGCGGCCCGGGTCACCCGGGTCGGCGGCCGGTCCCAGCAGCGCCTGCGGCTGGGTGAACGGCAGCGAGCAGACCCCCGCTCACCGCCAGCGGCTTGCGCCAGGGGATCGGGATCCACTGCCTCGGGTAGACGACCGCCGGCAGGTGCCGTGGAGCCGGTGCCTCCTCGACGAGGGCGAGCTCGCCGAGCTCGGCCACGGCGGCGTCGATGTGGAAGCGCACCAGCTCGGCGCTCACCTCGGGGTCGGTGGCGTCGTCCTCCTCCTCGTGGACGGCCCCCTCCTCCCCACCGCGGAGCAGCCGGCTCATCATGCCCCCACCGGTGAAGCGGGCGCGGCGGTGCCATGCGGTCGGCAGCTCCTCCGGCGGTGACAGCTCGGCCGCGAGGTCGAGCAGCTCGTCGAGGTCGCCGTCGTGGCCGAGGTCGTCGTCGGGCGGGATGTACTCGACGCTCACCGCCACCACCCGCGGGTCCAGCACCGGACCGCAGACGCCGTCGCCTCGACCGGGCCTCGCGCGAACCCGTGCGCGTGCAGCCCGCGATACATGCCTCGCATGGGCCTCCCTTCCTGACCAGAGAGAGGTGGCCCTGAGGGCCTCGTCCTCTCACCCGCGTCAATCCTATCAGCGAATCGGCGAGTGTGGACGGAATCCGCGAAAGCTGCCGGTCGTGGTCCCGGAGGCGTTTGTGGCGACTGCGCGGGGCCTCAGCCGAGGCCGAGCAGCCGCCTCCCATTGTCCACCAGAAGCCGCCGCAATACCTCCTCGCCGAGCTCCATCCCCTCGAGCTCGTCGAGGCAGCGCTCGGGGCGGATGAAGGGGTAGTCGCTGCCGAAGAGGAAGCGGTCGCGGAGCCGCCCGGAGAGCTCGCGGACCACCTCCGCTGGCAGGTGCCGCGGCGCCCACCCCGAGATGTCGATGTGGAGGTTCGACTTGTGGAGCGCCATCGCGATGAGCTCGAGGTGCCACGGCCAGCCGAAGTGGGCGGCGATCACCTGCAGGGCCGGATGGGCGGCGGCGACGGCGTCGAGGTGGATGGGGCGCGAGGGGTCGAGGCGCAGCCCCTGTCCGCCGGGCTGGCCCGCCCCGATGCCGCTGGTGCCGGTGTGGAAGAGCGCAATGAGGCCGAGACCCTCGCACGCGTCCCAGATCGGCCGGTGGCGCTCGTCGTCGGGCGTGAACGCCTGCATCGTCGGATGGAGCTTCACGCCCCGGAGCCCGAGCGCCTTGATCCGCTCCACCTCGGCGACCGCGGCCTCGCCCTTGTGGGGGTCGACGCTGCCGAAGCCGACGAAGGTGGACGGATGGCGCTCGCAGGCGTCGGCGACCACCTCGTTGGGGACCCGGGGACGGCCGGTGGCCGTCTCCGCGTCCCAGGCGAGCAGGACCGCGACGGTGTCGCGGGCGGCGTACTCGGCGGCGAGCTCGTCGATGGTGCGGCGGACGACGGTGGAGCGGAAGTAGCGCTCCGCCGGCTCGGTGTACCCGGCCATGCTGCCGTCGAGCCATTGCTCGGTGGGCAGGTGGACGTGGAAGTCGATGGCGCGCACGCCGCCGGATGATGCCGTGCCCCGCGGCCGACGTGCCACCATCGTCCTCCATGGAGCGGAGGGCTGCGATCGGGGTCGTCGGCGGGTCGGGCCTCTACCGCTTCCTCGACGACGTGGAGACCGTCGAGGTCGACACCCCCTACGGCGCTCCGAGCGACCGCGTCGCCCTCGCGGAGCTCGCCGGCCACCGGGTCGCCTTCCTCGCCCGCCACGGCTCCCGCCACACCCTGCCGCCGCACCGCATCAACTACCGCGCCAACCTCTGGGCGCTCGGTGAGCTCGGCGTCGAGCGGGTGCTCGCCCCCTGCGCGGTGGGCAGCCTGCGCGCCGAGCACGCCCCCGGCGAGGTGGTCGTCTGTGACCAGCTCGTCGACCGCACCGCCGGCCGCGCCGACACGTACTTCGACGGGCCGGAGGTCGCCCACCTCAGCGCCGCGGACCCCTACTGCGCGGAGCTCCGCCCCCTCGCCGCCGCCGCGGCGCGCGCCGCCGGGCTCACCGTGCACGAGGGCGGCACCGTGGTGGTGATCAACGGCCCGCGCTTCAGCACCCGGGCGGAATCCGCCCACTACACCGCCGCCGGATGGAACGTCATCAACATGACCCAGTACCCCGAGGTGGTGCTCGCCCGGGAGCTGGGCATGTGCTACGTCAACCTCTCCCTCGTCACCGACTACGACTGCGGCCTGGAGGGCTCGCCGCACGTGCGCCCGGTGACCCAGGGGGAGGTTTTCGCCGTCTTCAGCCAGAACACGGAGCGGCTGCGCAGCGCGCTGCGCTCGCTGATCTCCACCCTGCCCGCGACCCGCAGCTGCGACTGCGCCGCCGGGCGTCCCCAGCCGCTCGCCCACACCTGACCGCCGCCCGCCACGGAGGACCCACCGATGACCGCCTCGGCCCGCATGGAGCTCGACGACCGCGGGGTGCTCACCGTCACCCTGAGCCGCCCCGAGCAGCGCAACCCGCTCGACGTCGAGGCCTGGCGGGTGCTCGGCGAGGCCTTCGGCGAGCGCGCCCACACCCCGGGGGTGCGCGCCGTCGTGCTCCGCGGCGAGGGCGACAGCTTCTGCTCCGGCCTCGACCGCAGCCTCCTCGTCCAGGTGGCGGGTGGCGGCAACGGCCAGGGGGCGGACATCGACGCCTCCCTCCTCCAGGGGACGGTCGACTCCATCGACAGCTGCCCGGTCCCCACCCTCGCGGTGATCCAGGGCGCCTGCGTCGGTGGTGGGGTGGCGCTGATGCTCGCCTGCGACCTCCGGGTCGCCGCCGACGACGCCTTCTTCGTGATGATGGAGATGCGCTATGCGTTCCTCCCCGACCTCGGGCACATCCCCCGGCTGCAGCGCGAGGTGGGGATGGCGCGGGCCAAGGAGATGCTCTTCTTCGCCGACCGGGTGCCCGCCGCCACCATGGAGCGCTGGGGGGTGGTCAACGAGGTCGTGCCCCGGGCCGGGCTCGACGAGGCGGCCGCGCGCTGGACCGCGCGCTGCGCGGCGACCCCACCCCTCGCCATCGCCCACCTCAAGCCCCTCATGCTCGCCGACCCCGCCGGCGCCGACGTCACCGAGGGCCAGCGGAGCGCGCTCGAGGCCAACCTCCGCCTCCTGCTCCACACCCGCGACTTCCGCGAGGGGCTGGCCGCCCAGGCCGAGCGCCGCGCCCCGAACTTCGCTGGCGAGTAGTGGCCGCGTCGCCGCTGCTCCTGGCCATCGACCAGGGCACGACCGGGACCACCGCCCTGCTCGTCGGGCTGGACGGCGCCGTCCACCGCCGCGCCTACCGCGAGGTCCCGGTCTCCTATCCCCATCCCGGCTGGGTCGAGCAGGACGCCGAGAGGCTGTGGGCGTCGGTCCTCGGCGCCTGCGGGGAGCTCCTCGAGGACGGCGTCGAGCCCGCGACCCTCGGGATCACCAACCAGCGCGAGACCGTGGTCGTCTTCGAGCGCGAGGGGCTGCGGCCGGTCGCCCCCGCGATCGTCTGGCAATGCCGGCGCAGCGCGCAGATCTGCGAGGCCCACCGTCGCGCCGGGGACGAGCCCGAGCTCAGGGCCCGCACCGGCCTGCTCCTCGATCCGTACTTCACCGCCACCAAGCTGGAGTGGCTCCTCCGCGAGCGGCCGGAGCTGCGGGTGCGGGCGCAGGCCGGCGAGCTCTGCGCCGCCACCGTCGACGCCTGGCTCGTGGCCCGGCTCACCGGCGGCCGCCGGGTCGCGACCGATCCCTCGAACGCGAGCCGCACCCTGCTCTGGGACCTCCGCGCCGGCGCCTTCGACCCCGGCCTCTGCGACCTCTTCGGGGTGCCGGTCGCGATGCTCCCCGAGGTCTCGGACTCGGCCGGGCGCTTCGGCGAGACCGACCCCGCCGCCTTCCTCGGGCGGCGCCTGTCGATCTGCGGGATCGCCGGCGACCAGCAGGCGGCGCTCTTCGGCCAGGCGTGCGTCACCCCGGGGATGAGCAAGAACACGTACGGGACCGGCAGCTTCGTGCTCTGCAATCTCGGCGAGACCGTGCCCGACCCCGCCCACGGCCTGCTCACCACCGTCGCCTGGCGGATCGGGGGCCGGGACACCCTCGCGCTCGAGGGGAGCATCTTCGTCACCGGCGCCGGGCTGCAGTGGCTGCGCGACGGGCTCGGGCTCATCGACGCCGCCTCCGAGGCGGGCCCGCTCTTCGACAGCGTTCCCGACGCGAACGGCTGCCACTTCGTCCCCGCCCTCGCCGGCCTCGGCGCCCCCTACTGGGACAGCGGGGCACGCGGCGCCCTGCTCGGCCTCACCGCCGGGGTGCGGCGGGCCCACGTGGTCCGCGCCGTCGTCGAGGCGATGGCGCTGCGCACCCGCGACGTGGTCGAGGCGATGGAGGCGGCCGGGGCGAGCTTCGCCGAGCTCCGCGTCGACGGCGGCGCCAGCGTGATGGACGGCCTGCTCCAGTTTCAGGCGGACATGCTCGGCATCCCGGTGGCCCGCACCTCGACGGCGGAGACCACCGCCCTCGGCGCCGCCTGGCTCGCCGCGGTCGGTGCCGGGCTCCTCGACGGCCCCGGGGCGGTCGCCGCGGCCTGGCGTCCCGGGCGGCGGTTCGAGCCCGCCTCGCCCGGCCGGCGTCCCCGCGAGGCCTACGACGCCTGGCTGGACGCGGTGCGCCGGGTCCACAGCGGCGGCGCCGGGGCCTGAACTGAAAATGAAAAGGCCGGGGCTTGGGGCCCCGGCCTTTCCAAGGAAGGGAATGAGCTTCGAGTTCAGGAGCGGTCGTGCCCGCTCGGTGTGCCCACATTACCCTCGAGGTCGCCGATCTCCTGTTCACTTCCGGTGAGGACTTGTGAAGGTGATGTAACGACCCGCTGACGGCGCTGTGCGATGGGTCGGAACGGTATCCTCGGCGCCGCCAAGCCATGCAGAAGCGTCGCCACGCCATCCTGTACGACATCGATCGCTGGCGGCGGTACCGCTGGCCGCTGTTCCTCCTCGCCACCGCCTTCCTCTTCGCGACCCTGCTCGCGCCCGCCCTCAACCACGGCAAGGCGGGTGGGTCGGCGACGGCGCCGCTGAGCTTCGCCGGCGCCGCCCTCTACGGCTTCGCCTTCAACTTCTGGCTCCGCCAGCGCTTCAGCAGCCTCGCGGTGGAGGGTGACGACCTGGTGGTGCGGCGGACCGGGATGCACCAGCGCATCCCCCTCGTCGAGGTGAAGCGGGCCCGGGTGGCCCGGATCTCGGCGACGGCGAACAAGCCCGAGCGGCGCAGGATCCTGCCCCGGCCGGCGGCGCGGTGGTTGGAGACCGAGGCGCTCACGCTGCGGCTCGATACCCCGGCGGACCAGCTCGTCCGGCTGCGCCGCCTGCTCGGCCGCTACTACCTCTTCGAGAGCGACCTGGTCGTCCCGGTGACCGACCCGGACGGCCTGCTCCGCGAGATCGAGGAGGCGATGCCGAAGCCCGATCCCGGCCCGGCGCCGGCGCGGCGGAGGCGGCGCCGGTGAGGCCGCGGGCCGCGGGCACGGTGCCGCGGGCGGGGGCGAGGGCGTTCCTCGACCTCGACCGCGTCGACCTCGTCTGGCTGCTCGTCCTCGTCGCCGGCTCCTTCGTGCTGCGCTTCGGGAGCCCGATCTTCCCCAACGCCTTCAGCCATCCCCTCACCCAGGCGCCGCTCGCCGCCTGGGGGGTCGGCTACCCCTACAACGGCGACGCGCCGATCCCCGACGTCCCCGTCGACGGCCACGGGAACATCACCCGCGGCAACCAGCCGTCGCAGACGCACAACGGCTTCGTCTTCGACGAGGTGTACTTCCCGATCGACGCGGCCAAGGACCTCCACCAGCCCCCGGTCGACTACTTCGACCCCGAGCCGCCGCTCGCCAAGCTGCTCATGGCCCCCCCGATCGCCTGGCTGGGTTTCGGCACATGGTCGTGGCGGATCACCTGTACGATCGCCGGCAGCCTGCTCGTCGGCGTCGTCTACCTCATCGCCCGCCGGCTGCGGCGCGAGCGCTTCTTCGCCGTGGCCGCGGCGACGATGGTCAGCCTCGACGGGCTCGAGTTCGTCGAGTCGCGGACCGGGGTGATCGACATCATCGCCATCTTCTTCGCCATCTGCATCACCTACGTGTTCCTGCTCCACTGGCAGGCGCGCACCCGGGCCCAGTGGCGGGCGACGCTCTATGCGCTGGCGACGATCGCCGGCCTCGCCTTCGGCGCCAAGCTGACCGCGCTCGCCCCGGCGCTGGTTGCGGCGGCGCTCATCCTCGGGCGCTTCCTCGAGCCGGTGGCGCTGCGGCTGGTGCCCGCGCTCCGCGGCGTCGCCGGCCCCGGCGAGGGCGAGGCCCGGATGTGGCGCGACGCTGCCGGCCGCCGCGCCGTGCTCCACTACGTCGCCGCGATCCTCCTCGCCGGCTCGGTGTTCGCGGGGTGCTACGCGCGCTACCTCACCATCCCCCACGACACCGTCTACCACTTCGTCTCCTGCGACCCCAAGACCGGGCTGCGCGACGGCCCCAACCCCAAGGACGACCACCAGGACATCCCCGTGGTCCGCCGCGCCGACGGCTCCTGGGTCACGGTCGCCGGCCTCCCCGTCCCCAGCATCCCGACCGCGATCGGCAACATCGCCGGCCAGGTGAAGGCGAGCCTCAACTACCACGACATCGAGTGCCGGCCCCACCCCTACGCGTCCCGCTGGTACACGTGGCCGGTGATGGCGCACCCGGTGCTCTTCTACGCCGACTACACCCATCACACGACCGGCGGGGGCAGCCCGGAGACCGCCTGGATCACCGACCAGGGCAACCCCGCGGTGTGGTGGCCGGCGATCCCCGCCCTGCTCTTCTGCGTGTGGGTGATGAGCCGCGGGCCGCAGTGGTGGCGGGTGGCCATCGGGGCGGTGATGGTCGCCGGGCTCGGGCTGATGATCCGCTACTTCAAATCGGCGGAGGGCGGCATCGTCGCCGTCCATCCGAAGATGGCGCCGTTCGCCCTCGGCCTGGCGCTCATGGTCGTCTTCGGCGTGCTCGCGGTGATCTGCGCGGTGGTGTCACGCCGGCTGGTGCCCGCGCTCTGCGTGCTCGGCTACAGCGCCGCCTGGCTGATGTGGGTGTTGGGCAACGAGAAGCGGGTGCTGTTCTTCTACCACATGCTCGGCGCGCTGCCCTTCATGGCGCTCGCCTATGCGTACGCGCTCACCGCGCTGCGGCGGGTCCACGTCACCGTGGGCAACCGCAGCGTGAGCCTCGCCCCGCTGTCCTACGCCGCGCTCGCCCTGGTTGTGGCCGGTTTCGTCTTCTTCTACCCGATGTGGACAGGGGCGCCGCTCACCTCCGCCGACCACGAGATGCGCCTGTGGGTGGGTGACTGGCAGTGACCTTCGGGGTGGCCCTGCTCTGGCTGCTCACCTGCGCGGCCGGGGCCTCGGTCGCCGGCCTGGTGCGGGTCCCGCTGCGGCTCGAGGAGCGCACCGCGGTGGCGATCGTCGCCGGGGTCGCGCTGGGGGCGCTCTGCAGCCTGGGGACCACCCTGGCGTTCGGGATGAACGCCCCGGGGGTGCTCGCCGGGCCGGTGCTGCTCGGTCTGCTCGGCCTGGGGGTGTCGTTCGGGATGGGCGATCTCCGCGACCCCTGGCGGGAGTCGCTCGCCGAGGTGCCGGCGCGCTGGCGCAGCCGCGAGCTCTGGCCGCCGCTCGCGCTCCTGGTCGCGGCGGTGACGGGGTTCAGCGTGCTCTTCGCCCACACCCTCTTCGTCACCGGGCAGGACATCAACGCCGGCTTCTCGACGGTGTGGGCGGACTGGTCGCTCCACGCCACCGCGGCGAGCAGCTTCGCCGTCGGCCACAACCTGCCGCCCCACGACCCGATCTTCAGCGGCACCCCGTTCCGCTACCCGTTCCTCCCCGACTTCCACTCGGGGATGCTGCTCGAGCTCGGCGCGTCGCCGGGAGCCGCGCTCGCGGTCCCCGACGCCGTCCTCTGCGTCGCCGCCGCGCTGCTCCTCGCCTCGCTGGCGCGGCGGCTGACCGGGTCGGTCGCCGTGGGTGTGGTGGCGATGTCGATCTGCCTGCTCGGGGGCGGGGTGGGCGCGAGCGGGCTGTGGTGGGACGCGTGCGCGCGGGCCGGGGTGAGCGTGCCGCGCTGCGCCCCGATCCAGGTGGCGCTCCATCCCGGCGACGCGGTGAAGGTGGTCCGCGCCGTCCCCGCCACCGTCGCCGATCAGCCACGCGCCTACGACGGGCTGCTCACCGACACCGGGCTCCAGCCCGCGGGGAACATCCAGTGGTACACGCCGATGATGGCGTGGTGGCTGCCGCAGCGCACCTTCGTCCACGGCTTCGCGATCGCGCTCGCGGTGCTGCTCCTCGTCCACTCCGGGCTCGCCCGCCCGCCGCCGGCGTGGTCGCCCTTCCTCGTCGCGGGGGCGCTCGCCGGGTTGCTCCCGCTCGTCCACGTCCATTCGCTGGTCGCCCTCGGGCTCACCCTCCCGCTCGTGGCCGCGGTGCGCCGGCGCCGGGAGTGGCTGGGGCTGCTCGGCGTCACCCTGGTGCTCGCCGTGCCCCGGCTCGCGCAGATCGCCTCCGGCGGGCACGGCGTCGAGCAGGGGCCGTTCGGGAGCAACGCCTTCCCCTACCTGGAGCCGGGGTGGAAGTGGAACCTCGACAGCGATCCCGGACGGATCGTCAGCCTCTCCACGAACGGCATCGGCGGGGTGGCGAGCCGGATCGTCCACGTCTTCCTCACCCCCGGGTTCTGGGGGTTCTGGCTGCTGAACACCGGGATCCTGCTCCCCGCCTGCGCCGTGCTCCTCGGAACCGCGGCGATGCGCCTCGCCCGCCCCATGGGCGTCGACGAGGAGCGTCCCCGCCCCGCCGACCCGACCATCCCGGACGGGCTCGCGCTCCTCTGCGCGCCGTTCATGCTCCTCTTCCTGATCGCCAATGTCGTCGTCTTCCAGTCCTGGGACTGGGACAACACCAAGCTCTTCGCCTACTGGCAGATGGCGGCGGCGCTGCTCGTCGGCGCCTGGGTGGTGCGCTGGTGGCGCGGCGGGATGTGGCGCGCCGCGACCGCGACGGTCGCGCTCGCCAGCGTGCTCCTCTCCGGCGGCCTGGTGATGCTCCGCCAGCTGCCCTGGACCCCGAGCGGCACCAACCCCGGGAGCTACACCTGGGCGTCGCACGACGACCGGGTGCTCGCCGACCAGGTCGCGGCCCGCACTCCGCGCAACGCCGTCATCCTCACCGGCGGCCGGCCCAACGACCCGCTGCTCATCCTCGCCGGCCGGACCGCGGTGATGGGCTATCCGGGCTGGCTGAACAGCTATGGCACCGACTTCGGGAGCCGGCCGGACGACGTGCGCGCCATGTACGTCGGCTGCGCCAACGACTCCTCCTGCCCGGTTCCCGGCCTGCTCCGCCGCTACGGGGTGTCCTTCGTCGAGCTCGGCGGCTGGGAGCGCGACAACCAGTCGGCGAACGAGTCCTGGTGGGCCGCGCACTACCCGGTGCTGGTCCGGTCCGGCGACGTCACCGTCTACGATGTCCGCCGCTCATGAGCACCCTCCCGGAGTCGATCAGCGCCGTCCTGCCCGCCTACAACGAGGTGGCGGTGATCGCCGACACCGTCCGCCGCACCCACGCCGCGCTCGCCGCCTCCGGGGTGGCGAGCAGCGAGGTGATTGTGGTCGATGATGGCAGCAACGACGGTACCGGCGAGCTGGTCCGCGCCCTCGCCGCAGAGCTGCCGGCGACGCGGCTGCTCACCCATCCCCACAACCTCGGCTACGGGGCGGCGCTGCGCACCGGCTTCGAGGCGGCCGGGTGCGAGGCGGTGTGGCTGCTCGACAGCGACGGCCAGTTCGACCCCGGTGACCTCGGGCTGCTGCTCGACCTCTGGGAGCCGGGCTCGCTGGTCGCGGGATATCGCGCACAGCGCCGGGACCCCTGGCCGCGACGGCTCAACCACGCCGCCTTCTTCACCCTGGTGCGCGCGCTCACCGGGCCCACCCTGCGCGATGTCAACTGCGCCTACAAGCTCTTCGCCCGCGACCTCGGCCTGGGGCTGCGCTCGACAGGGGCGATGATCTCCACCGAGCTCGCGCTCCGCGCCCGCGCCCGCGGCTGCCGGATCGTCGAGGTGGCGGTCCCGCACCATCCCCGCACCACCGGCGCCGCCACCGGGGCGCGTCCCGCGGTGGTCGCCCGTGCCTTCGTCGAGCTCGTGGGGATGCGCACCGGGCGCGAGGGCGCGGACGGCGCGCTCCTGCGCCGGCGGCGGTGACCGCCGGGGGGTCGCTCTGGCGGCTGGTCCTCCCCCCGTTCCTCACCGCGCGCGCCGTGGGCCTGCTCGTCCCCCTGCTCACCGCCTGGCAGCAGAGCCCGGCGCGGGGTCTGCCCACCGGCGGCGAGCTGCGCGCCGCCTTCGACCACTGGGACTCGGAGTCCTACGTGGCGATCGCCGAGCACGGCTATCCCTCGCACCTCGACTTCGGCCTCGGCCAGCCCGGGCACCTCGTCGCCTTCTTCCCCGGCTACCCGATGCTCATCCGCGCGGTGATGGCGGTCACCGGCGACGCGGTGGTCGCCGGGCTGCTGGTCAGCACCGCCCTCGAGCTCGTCGCACTCCGGCTGCTCGCCGGGCTCGTGGCCGGCGAGCGCGACCGCAGCGCGGCCCGCTTCGCGACCTGGGTGGTCGCTCTCTGGCCGTACGCCGCCTTCCTCGGGCTGGTGTACACCGAGAGCACCTTCGCGGCGGCGGTCGCCGGGTCGCTGCTCCTCGCCCGGCGCGGACGGATGGGCTCCGCCTGCCTGGTTGCCTCGTCCGCCGCCGGGGCAGGCCCACGCTGCAGCTCGCGTGGCTGCTGGTCGTGCCCGTCCCGGTGCTGCTCTTCGGCGCCTACCTGCGCCTCCACACCGGCGACTGGCTGGCCTGGTTCCACGCCGAGGGGTCGGTGTCGTTCGACTATCGCCACCTCGACTGGCCCTGGGTGGGGGCGCGCGCGACCTGGGACTCGGTGGTGATCAGCCCGCTGCCGGCGAGCTCGACGTACGTCTTCGCCGCCGAGCTCGCCTGGGGGGTCGCCGGCGGTGCCGTCTGCGCCGCGCTCTGGATCCGCCGCCGCCTCCCCGTCTCGCTCACCACGTACTGCACGATGGTGTGGCTGCTGTCCGTGTGTGTCTCGTACTGGATCTCCGTGCCCCGCTACGAGCTCGCCATGTTCCCCGCGGTCATCGCGCTCTGGGACCTGCTCGCCCGCCGCCCCGACTGGCGCGCCGCCGTGGTGGCGGCGAGCGCCGGCCTCTTCGCCTTCGGGGCCGGGATCTACGCGAGCGCGAGGTGGCTCGGATGAGCGTCCCCGTCGTCGACGCCCACGTCCACATCCTCCCCGACCGGGTGCGGCGCGACCTCGCCGCCATCCGCGCCGCGGACCGGTGGTTCGGCGCCTGCCACGCGCCCGGGGCGGCGGTGGCCTCCGCCGAGGACCTCGTCGAGGCGATGGACACCGCGGGGGTCGACCGGGCGGTGTGCTTCACCTGGCCCTTCGCCGATCCCGGCCTCTGCGCCGAGGCGAACGACTACCTCGCCGCCGCGGTCCGCCGCCATCCCGGGCGGCTCGTCGGTTTCGGCTGCGTCCAGCCCGCCGCTCCGGGCGCCGCCGCCGAGGTGGAGCGATGCGCCCGCCTCGGGCTGCGCGGGCTCGGCGAGCTCAACGCCGACGCCCAGGGCTGGGCGCTCGAGGACGAGGCGGCGATCGGGCCGGTGGCACGGGCCTCGGCCGCCGCCGCACTCCCCTGGACC
>VBHE01000167.1:17805-42126 GCA_005889515.1 Chloroflexota bacterium
GATCGGGTGGCCGCGCTCGCCACCCGCCACCCCGAGCTGACGATCGTCTGCGCCCACCTCGGCGGCGGCCTGCCCCTGTACGCCCACATGCCCGAGGTGCGCGACCTCTGCCGCGCCGCGCTGTACTTCGACACCGCCGCGGTGCCCTTCCTCTACCGGCCGTCGGTGTACGCCGCGGTCGTCGAGGCGGTCGGCGCCGACCGCCTGCTCTTCGGCACCGACCATCCCCTGCTCCGGGCGCCGCGCTACCTCGACACCCTGCGCGGCCTCGGGCTGGGGGAGGAAGCGACCGCCGCGATCCTCGGCGGCAACGCCGCCCGCCTCCTCGGGCTCTGAGAGCCCCGCCCGTCACGCCGACCTGCCACCATCGCGGACCTATGAGCGCGCCGACCGACACCCGCAGCCTGCTGATCCGGGCGCAGGACAACCCCGGCGTCCTCCACCGGATCACCGGGGAGATCGTCGACGCCGGCGGCAACATCGTCACCGTCGAGACCCGGGAGGCGAACGCCGGGGTCTTCAGCCTCTACCTCGAGCTCGAGCGCTGCGACGTCGACGGGCTCGCCGCGCGGCTGCGGGCGCTGCCCTTCGTCGTCGAGTGCACCGAGCCCCGGCCCTTCGGGCGCATCTTCGGCGGCCGGGTCATCGTCATCGGCGGCGGCGCCCAGGTCGCGGCGGTCGCGAGCGGGGCGGTGCAGGAGGCCGACCGCCACAACATCCGCGGCGAGCGGATCAGCGTCGACACCATCCCGCTCGTCGGCGAGGAGAACATCGCCGAGGCGGTGCGCGCGGTCGCCCGGCTGCCCCGGGTGCGGGCGCTCGTGCTCGCCGGCTCGCTGATGGGCGGGGACATCGCCGACGCGGTCATCGAGGTGCAGGCGACCGGGATCCCGGTGATCTCGCTCAGCCAGATCGGCTCGGTCGTGGACGTCTGCGACCTCGTCGTCTCCGACCCGCTCCAGGCGGGGGTGCTCGCGGTCATGGCGATCGCGAGCACGGCGAGCTTCGAGCTCGCCCGCATTCGCGGACGACGCCTCTGACCCCCGCGGAGCAGACCGCCTGGCTCGACCGGCTCGAGGCGATGGCCGCGGAGATCGCGACCTGCCTCGACGACCTGGCCGGCACCGAGGAGGGGAGGGTCACCCTCGAGATCGGCGCCGGCGGCGACCGCACCGCGGTCGTCGATCGCGGCGCCGAGGACGTCGTCGTCGCCCACTGCGAGGCGCTCGCGAGCGCCGGGGTGCGCTTCCTCCTTCGCAGCGAGGAGCTCGGCGACCGCGCGTACGGCGCCCCCCATCCGGTCCTCCTCGTCGACCCGGTCGACGGCAGCCTCAACGCGATGTACGGGCTGCCGTACTACTGCACCTCGCTCTGCCTCGTCGATGGCGACCGCGTCGAGGACGCCACCGTGGCGGTGGTGCGCAGCCTCGCCCTCCCCACCGTGTACGCGGCCGTCCGCGGCGGCGGGGCCACCCGCGACGGGGTGCCGCTGCACCCGCTGCGCGTCGCTCTCGACGAGCGCCGCCGCGTCCCCATGCTCCTGCTCGAGGGGATGAGCACGGTCCGCAACGTCGACGCGCTCGGGCCGCTGCTCGCCGGGTCGCGGCGGGTGCGCCTGCTCGGCTCCGCGGCACTCAGCCTCTGCCAGGTCGCCACCGGCTCGGGCTCGGCCCTGGTGGCGCCGGGGGGGATGCGCGCCTTCGACTGCGCCGCAGGCCTGCTGCTGCTGCGAGAATCCGGCGCCGTGACCACCGACCTCGGCGGCGGGTCGCTCGACGACCGGCCCCTCGACTTCGCCACCCGCTTCCCGATCGTCACCTCGCTGAGCCCCGAGGTCCACCGTCGGACCCTGGAGCTCCTGGCCGAGGGGGGTGCGACGTGAGCGCGGCGGCGCGGGTCACGGCGCCGACCGCGACCCTGCTGATCTCCTGCCCCGACCAGCGCGGGCTGGTGGCGCGGACCGCCCAGTTCGTCGCCGACCGCAATGGCAACCTCCGACCCCTCGACCGGCCTGTTCCTGATGCGCATCGAGTGGGAGCTCGACGGCTTCGAGCTCGCCCGCGAGGAGATCGCGCCGGCCTTCACCCCGCTCGCCGAGCAGATCCACGCGACCTGGCAGCTCCACTTCTCCGACACGGTGCGGCGGATGGCGATCTGGGTGAGCAAGCAGGACCACTGCCTCAGCGACCTCATCCAGCGCCAGCGCGGCGGCGAGCTGCGCGCCGAGATCGCGCTCGTGATCTCCAACCACACCGACCTCGAGCCGCTCGCCGCCGCCTTCGGCATCGAGTACCTGCACACGCCCACGGAGAGCACCAACCGCCATCGCCACGAGGCGGTGCAGCTCAGCCTGCTCCAGAACCACGGCATCGACCTGGTGGTTCTGGCCAAGTACATGCAGATCCTCACCCCCGAGTTCCTGGTGCGCTACCCGCGGGTGATCAACATCCACCACTCCTTCCTCCCCGCCTTCGTCGGAGCCAACCCCTACCTGCAGGCGATCCAGCGGGGGGTGAAGATCATCGGCGCCACCGCCCACTACGCGACCGCCGACCTCGACNNNCGTGGTGCGCGTCAGCCACCGCGACTCCGTCGCCGACCTGATCCGCAAGGGCCGCGACCTCGAGCGCGTCGTGCTCGCCCGGGCGGTGCGCCTGCACCTCGAGAACCGGGTCATCGTCCATGGGAACCGGACGAGCGTCTTCGACTAACCTCCCAGTACACCCCCCACCCCCCGCCCTCTTCAGCGGAACAGGGCCACCGGCTGCAGGAACGGTTCCAGCAGCGGCAGGAGGAGGTCGGGGCGCTCGATCTGGGGGCAGTGGCCGCAGGCGTCGAGCACCTCGAGCCGTGATCCCGCGACCGTGGCGGCGAGCGCCTCGCCGTGCTCGACGGGGACCAGGCGGTCCTGGCGGCCCCAGACCACGAGCAGGGGGAGGCCGAGCGCCTCGGAGCGCCCGAGCAGGGTCCCGGACTCGAGCTCGGCGACGAGCAGGTGGCCGAGGCGGTAGAGGTCCTCGACGTCGCGGCGGCTGCGGTAGCGGCGGCCGAGCTCGCGCAGGGTCGTGCGGTCGATCCGGGCGGGGTCGTGGACCACGAGCCGGAGGAAGATCTGCCGGGCGACGGACTCGACGAGCGCCGGGGGCACGACCTCGAGCGCCATCAGCACCAGGCGCAGCGAGAGCAGCTGGCCGCTGAGCATCCGCCACCAGACCGGGACGCCGACGCCGAGGCCTGCGGGGGCGATCGCCACCACCCGCTCGGTGCGCCCGGGGTGGGCGAGGGCGAAGCGCAGCGCCGCGGCGCCGCCCATGGAGTTGCCGACGAGGGCGACGGGCCCGTCGACCTCGAGCGCATCGAGCACCCCGTCGATCGCCGCCACCTGGCCGTCGAGGAGCGCGCCGGGCAGTGCCCGCGAGGCCCCGAAGCCGGGGAGATCGAGCGCGACGACTCGATGCCGCCGGGCGAGGACGGGGACGACGTTGCGCCAGGTCGCGTGGGTGTCACCGAATCCGTGGAGGAGCACCACCGTGCGCCGGCCACGCCCGGCGCAGAGCACGTTGACGTCGGTGCCGGCCGCCGGGATGAAGCGGCATCCGGGTGCGACGGAGGTCAGTGGCGCGATCGCCATGGACGCGGCTCAGCCTCCTGCGGGGCGGCGTGCGACGCCATCGACACGGTGCCACCCGTCCCCCTCATCGCGACAGTGTGCCATGTCCTCGGCACTGGGTAGGCTTGCCGTGTGATGGAGGCGGACGCGCGCTTCACCCGGGCGCGACTCGCCGAGGTGAGCGGCCTCACCGAGGGTGAGGTCGAGGCCTGCGAGCGGGCGGGGCTGCTGCGCGGCGACGAGACCGGCTATCGGGGCATCGAGCTCGTCAAGCTCCAACTCCTCCGCCAGGTGGCGGGCGCTCAGGGCGGGCTCGCCCCGGTGCTCGACAAGCTGCGGCGCGCCGGCTACACCCTCGAGTTCCTCGAGGCCTTCCTCCCGCCGAGCGGAGGGCTGCTCCACATGAGCCTCCACGACGTCCTCGGCGGTGACGCCTGGCTCGGCGAGGTCGAGGCCCTGATCCGCTCGGCCGGGCTGCCGCCGATCGACTCGCACGCCCCGCTGCGCGCCAACGACCTCGCCGCCTTCATGGCCGCGTCGTCGCTGCGCGAGCTCGAGCTCCCCATGGACCACCGGATCCACGCCGTGCGGGCCACGTCCGAGGCGCTGCGCAGGGCCGCAGAGGTTCAGGTGCGGCTCTTCCGCGACAACGTCGAGCCGATGATCAAGGACACCATCGGCGACGACCCGGAGGGGTTCGCGGCGCTCGCCGCCCTCGCCGAGAAGACGGTGCCGGCGATCCTCGAGATCACGAGCTGGCTGCACGCGCGCCATCTCGAGCACTACGTCCTCCAGGAGGTGCTCGCCGACATCGAGGAGGTCGTCGGTCCCGGGGCGTCGCGGCTGCGCAGCGCCCCGGTGGTCGCCTTCGTCGATCTCTGCGGCTTCACCGCGCTGACCGCGGGCGGCGGCGACCAGGGCGCCGCGGTCGTGGCCGCACGCTTCGAGGACGAGGTCGTCGAGCACGCCCGTGAACACGGCGGCCGGGTCGTGAAGCTGCTCGGCGACGGCGCCATGCTCCACTTCGACACCCCGGCCGGCGCGCTGAACGCGTCGCTCGACCTCGTCGGCGACCTCCCCCGCGCCGGCCTTCCGCGCTGCCGCGTCGGCGCCCACCGCGGCCCGGTGGTCAGCCACAACGGCGACCTCTACGGCTCGACGGTGAACATCGCCGCCCGCATCAACGACTACGCCCGCCCGGGGGAGGTCCTCGTCTCCGACGCGGTGCTCGGAGACGACCGCGGCATCGACGGCCTCGACCTCGAGGAGATCGGCGAGGTCAGCCTCAAGGGCGTCCCGCTGCCCGTCCTGCTCCACCGCGCGCGCCGGATCCGCACCGCCTGACCGGGGCGCTCCGGGACGCGTCGAGCGGTCATGGATTCGAAAGAATCCGGGGCATACGGTGCGGGCATGGACATCCACCCCGCTCTCCGCGGCGCCGCCTGGGCACGCAGCCTCCCGGTCGGCGGCCCCCCCGTCGACTCCGAGACCCTGGCCGCCCTCGTCGCCGAGCTGGCGGACCGGCCCGACCTCTGGGCGCACCTGGTGCGCCACGACCCGCGGGTGCGCTGGTACGAGCGGGTGGCGCTGAGCGACACCGTCGAGGTGTGGCTGATCGGCTGGTGCCATGGCCAGCACACCCCGATGCACGACCACGGCGGCGCCTCCGGCGCGGTCGCCGTCGTCGGCGGGGTGCTCCAGGAGACGACGCTGTGGCCGTCGCGGCCGCCGGCCTCGCGGCTGCTGCCCTCGGGCACGCTCCTCGAGGTCCCCCCGGCGGTGATCCACCGCGTCGGCAACGGGTTCCCGGTGCCGGCGACGAGCATCCACGCGTACTCGCCGCCGGAGCTCGAGATGAAGACCTTCGAGCAGGCGCTCCGGGCGCCCGCCCTCCTCGCGGCGGCCGCGTGATGGCGGCGATCGACACCCTGCTCGCCGAGGCGCGCTCCACCCTGGTGCGGCTCGACCCCTTCGCCGCCGCCGCCGCCTGGCGCGACGGCGCGCTGCTCGTCGACATCCGTCCGCAGGCGCAGCGGCGCGCCGAGGGCGATGTCCCCGGGTCGGTGCTCATCGAGCGCAACGTGCTCGAGTGGCGGCTCGACCCGACCTCGCCGCACTGCCTGCCCGAGCTGCTCGGACCCGAGCAGCCGATCCTGATCCTCTGCTCCGAGGGCTACGCCTCGAGCCTTGCGGCGGCAACCCTGCGCCGCCTCGGCCTGGTCAACGCCACCGATGTCGCGGGCGGCTTCCGGGCGTGGCGCCGGGCCGGGCTCCCCACCGCCGGCGGACTCTAGGCGCCGCTCACCGTGGTCTCGGCGTCGAGCCGCTCTCGCAGGTGCTCGAGGTGCCGCGCCGGCAGCTGGGTCGCGCGGAGCACGTGCGGCCACAGCGTGCGCTCGCCGAGGAGCGCCCGCGAGACCTCGGCGATCGTCACCCCGTGCGACGGCCGGTCGAGGACGTCGACGGCGTCGCCGGCGCCGACGTCCCCGGGCTCGACGATGCGCAGGTACGCCCCGGGGCGGTTGGCGGCGGAGAAGCGCGAGGGGAAGACCGGGTCGCCCATCCGCATCCCGAGCTTGAAACAGGGGAGACGCGGCTGGGCCACCTCGAGCAGCGTGGTGCCGACCCGCCACCGCTCGCCGATCACCGGCCGAGGGTGGCCGGATCGAGCGGGACGCCGAGGCCGGTGCTCCACCAGCGGTAGTCCTCGACCGCGTACGCATAGACCGCCTTGTCCGGGCCGCCGTGGACGCTGAGGTCCGCCTGGCGGTCGCCGGCGACGTTCGCGCCCTCGACCCGCACCCGCCCGGCGACCGGCGCCTTGACGATTCCGCTCTCCACGGTGCGGCGGCCGGCGGAGAGCGGCGCGGGCGCGCCGACGTTCACCGAGACGAGCCGTCCGCCCACCTGCGGCTAGACCGGCTGCACGCGGCTGCGTGACCCGCGTGAGGCGGCCACCTCGCGGGCGGCGGCGCGACGCCGGAGCACCTGCTGGTAGGCGCGATCGACCTCGACGCCCATCGCAAGACGGAAGGCGGCGGCGAGGCTGTCGAGGGCGAGCGGGCGGATCCGCTCGAGGGTGTCCTGCATCCGCGGCCAGTCGGCCTCGGGCCGGCCCGCGTCCTCGAAGGGGCGCCAGACCTCGTCGAGGTAGAGGCGGACGTAGCGGCGGGCGACCCCGTGGGCGTGCTTGGCGACGTCCTCGGCGGCGGCGATGCAGGCCTCGAGCGGAAGCCCGAGCGCGACGAGCTGCTCGGCGGTGCGAAGCAGCAGCGGGCTGCGCACCTCGAAGCGTCCGTCGCCGAGGTCGTGGAGGAGGCCGATGCGCTCGGCGCGGCGGACCAGCCCGAGGTCGGCGGTGCCGAAGCGGCGGACCATCTCCTCCGCGGGCACGGTCTCGACCGGCTCCTCCTCCCAGGCGGCGCGCAGCGCGCTCTCGAAGTCGACGACCTGGCGCGCCGTGCCCGAGGGCACGGAGTCGAGCACCCGGCGGATCGCACCGAGGTTGAAGCCGTCGGCCTGCATGCGGAGGATGAGACGGAGCCGGGCGGCGTGCTCGTCGCCGTAGTAGCCGGTACGCCCCCGCACCACCGGGGGCGGGAGCAGGCCGCGCGACTGGTGGGCGCGGATGTTGCGGGTGGTCATCCCCGTCGCCTGGGCGAGCTCGTCGATGGTGTAGACGCCCTCGCCGCCGCCTCCACCGTTCTCCACGGCCAGCGGTGCTTGTTTTGCCATGGAACGATGGTACATGGACACCGGCCGATCGTGGTGTCACATGACAGGGCCCGGCCGGCGGTCCGCGCGGTGCCGGCCGGGCCCGGGGGGGAATCCGCAGGGGTCGGGGGGTGGTTCACCCCCCGCGAAGGGTCAGCTCCTCCGCCGGCGGGTGGCGGCGAGGAGACCCCCGCCCGCGAGCATGAGCAGCGAGCCGGCGGCGAAGGGCACGTCCGCGCCGGTGGAGGGCGGCGCGATCACCGCGGCGCCCGTGCCCGCGGCCGGGAGAGCGCTCGAGGTCGCGGCGGTCGCCGAGGTGCCGAGGACCCCGCTGTCGGGGGTCGGCGAGGCCATGGCGGTGGGCGTGCCCGCTGCGGTGGGGGTGGGCGACGCCGGCACCACCGGGGCGGGGGCCGCGCTCAGCGTGCTGGTCGTCGTCGCGCCCCTGGTGGTCTTCGACGTCGTGGTGGTCTTGGTGTGGCTGGTGGAGGTCGAGTGCGCGGTCCGCGTCGAGGTCACCGTCGTGCTCGAGGTCGGCACCGGCGTCGCCGTCGCCGCGGCCACGGACTCCGCGGTCGAGGTGCCGGAGAGCAGCGCCCCCGCGGGTCCGTAGGCGAGGAATCCTCCCGCCATCACGCTCACCCCGGCGGCGCAGCAGGCCCCTCCGAGTCGGCGTATCCCGCCGCGCCAGCGGTGGTGTCCATTGATGTGGTCGTCCTTCATCTCCCGTCTCCCTTCCTGGTGCACCGTCACCCGACTCGCTGCGCGTCGACGACGACACGGTGGTCGTACGAACCGTGGACGAAGTCTCCGGCGCAGGTCACGAGCGTGAGGTGCGCGAGTCCGTCGGGCGCCGGCTGCGGTCCCGTCCCGGCGACGGGTCCGGCCCCGTAGATGGCGGCGAGAACCGCCGGCTGCGATGCCTGCTGAACCGAGTAGGTGGCGACCTCACGGACGACGAAGCGGACGTCGACGCCGCTGCGGGTGTCGTGGATCACCACCGGGTCGCCGGGGTGGAGATCACGGAGGTGCGCGAAGAGCGCGGGCCGGCCGAGGACGTCGTCGACGTGCCCGGCGATCGTCGCGGTGCCGTCGTCACCGGGGACGCCGCCGCCGCGGTACCAGAACGCGTCCTGCCAGATCGGGTTGCCGGGTGGCCCCTCGGGCGCGTCCATGGCGCCGTGCGCGGTGATCCCGACGCCGAGCACGGGCGCGCTCACCTGGAGCGTGGGCAGCCGGAGCTGGAGCGGCAGGCTGATCGGCCCGGCGTGGAGGTCCGTGCCCGGGGGCACGAGCGGCCCCGGGACGGTCGCGGGCGGCGGCGGCTCGGGGGTGGGGACGCTCGCTCCCGGAGCCCCGCTGTCGGCGGCGCCGCCGCACCCCACGAGCGCCCACACGGCCACGGCGGCCAGGGCCAGGCCTCGGCCGAAGGCGGCGCGGGCGCTCGGGCGTGCGGAAATCGGTGTCGTCAATCGGGGTCCTTCCGGGTCCGGTGAGGTCGCGGACCTAGGTTCAACGCCCCACCCCCCCTGGTTCCTGCGGATGAAGTCCGGCTGAAATTTCGGGGCCGCCGCACCGGCGGCCGGCCGTCCGTCATCCGTCCGTGACACAGGCGTCGCCGGACCGTGCTTTCCCGTCTACCGATCCGTCAGGGCGCGGTCCCCACACTATCGGTGGGCGGGGAGCCCGGCGCCCGCCAGCCGGACTCCTGCCCTTTCTTTTTGCCCAGCGTCAGGACGCGACCTTCTTGGCCCGCTCCTCGGCGCGGCGGCGGATGCGGTTCCAGGACGTGTTCAGCCCCATCGCCGAGCGCATCAGCCGGACCGTCGCCACCACCTCCTCGCGGGTGCGCGCCGTGCCCTCGACGAGCAGCGTATCGACGTAGCCGCGGTCGGCCTCGTAGGCGGCCCGGCGCTCGCGCATCGGCGCCAGGAAGGCGTTGATCGCCTCGGCGAGCCGCTGCTTCACCTCGACGTCGCCGACCGTCCCCTCACGGTAGCGGCGCTTGAGGTCGTCGACCTCGGCGCGGTCGGGGTTGAAGGCGTCGTGGTAGATGAAGACGGGATTGCCCTCGACGGTCCCGGGGATGTCCGCGCGAATCCGCGCCGGGTCGGTGTACATCCCCGACACCTTCTTGCGCACCGTCGCCTCGTCGTCACTCAGGAAGATCGTGTTGCCGATCGACTTGCTCATCTTCGCCTGGCCGTCGGTGCCGACCAGGGTGGGCACGTCGCCGATGATCAGCTCGGGGATCGGGAAGACCTCGCCGGCGTCGCCGTAGAGGCCGTTGAAGCGGCGGGCGATCTCGCGGGTCACCTCCACGTGGCTGGCGTTGTCCTTGCCCACCGGCACGACGTGGGCGCGCACGCAGAGGATGTCCGCCGCCTGCAGCACCGGATAGCCGAGCAGCCCGTACGGCATCTCCTCCTTGCGCGCGTCGCGGGCCATCTCCTTGAGGCTCGGGATGCGCTCGAGCCGGGGCACGGTGGTGAGGTTCTGGAAGAACGTGTTGATCTCGCAGACCTCGGGGATCGCCGACTGCACGTAGAAGGTCGCGCGCTCCGGCTCGATCCCGGCGGCGAGCGAGTCCAGCACCAGGTGGCGGGCGTTCTCCGCGGACTCGAGGATGTCCTCCTTGCTGTTCTTCGTGGTCAGCATGTGGAGGTCGGCGACCAGGAAGAAGCACTCGTACCGGTGCTGGAGCCGGACCCGGTTCTCGAGCGAGCCGACGTAGTGCCCCAGGTGGAGCTTCCCGGTGGGACGGTCGCCGGTGAGCAGGCGGGGCTGGGTCACGAGGGCCTCCTGGGGCGGAGCTGGGCGGGCACCCGATTGTGCCCGCCCCGTGCTAACGCCCGCAGGTGCAGCCGATCTGGTCGGCGCACCCTCGGCAGCAGTAGACCTCGCTGTCGAGGGTGAAGCCCGCCCCGGCGTGCTCACGCCAGCGGGTCTCCGGACGCCCGCAGCCGGGGCAGATCCGGAGGTCCTGGATGATGTGGTCCGTGCTCGCATCCACGGTGAGGGAGACGTCGATGATCTCGGCCATCGCCTTGTCCTCCGTGCCGTCCCGCGTTTGCGGGGCGTGCCACCACGGACTCACCGTAGCAGACACGGGCGTTGCCGTCGACCGCGCGGAGTGGTTCACTGAGCGCCTCCCGTGCGGACGCGCCGGATCCCCCATCGTGAAGGTCGTGATGACCGAGCTGCTGCTCTTGGCGGTGCTGGGGGTGGGGGGACTGCTGGTCGCAATGATCGCCGCCCGCACCCTGCGGCGGCGCGGGCTCATGCTCGGCGCCCTGATCGTGGGGGTCCTGTTCCTCCTGGTCGCCGGCAGCGCGGGGCTCACCGCGGCCCACCGGTTCATCGGCGGGGACCCCACAACCCACCCCGAAGCCCACTCTCCGCCCCACCCCCCAGCCCACCGCGGACGCCGTCCCGGCGACGACCCACATCCCCGGCCCGCCGCCGTCGCAGCTCGACGCCGAGCGCCGGGTGGCCGCCCTCGGCTACGAGGTCGACGACCCGGGCACCTATCACCCCGAGTACACCCTCCACGTGCTCGTCGGGAGCGCCGGCGACGGCCACCCCGTGCCCCACCACGAGTGGGCCTTCTTCTTCGCGGGGGACGGCGTCCTTCTCGGCGAGGACGTCCGGCTGCCGAGCGCGTCGGTGATCATCCTCGGCCAGGGCCCGGCGACCGCCGCTCTCGCCTACGAGATCTACGCCGCCGGCGACCCCGACTGCTGCCCGAGCCTCGGCAAGGCGGCGGTGCGCTACCGCCTCAGCCCGGAGTGGAGGCTGCTCCGTCTCGACCCACTCCCGTCGAGGGCCGCCCGGCGGGCGTGCTGCCCGGCGGGCGCGACCCCGGCGGTGGCGCCGATCCCGAAGGGCTCGCGGCGTCAGTAGCCGGAGGAGCCTCCGATGTCGCCGCAGAGGATGGGGTCGAAGTCGGTCTGACCGAGCCCGATCATCGTGTCGCGGTGGATGTTGAGGTACCAGGCGCCGACCGGGATCGAGCTGATCCCGGACACCGTCGTCGTGAGGGTCGCGTTCCCGTTCGCGTCCGCGGTGAGCGCCGGGAGCCCGTGGACCACCGCGCCCTGGCTCTCGCAGCTCCCCATGTGGATGTGCATCGCGTGCGAGCTCGACGGCTTGAGGCCGGTCGCGGTGACGACCACCTTGAGCGCGCCGCCCTCGATGCTCAGGTTCGCCGTCCCCGACGCGGTCTGGTCGGGGCTGCTCGGCGGGCTCGCCACCGGCGTCGGCCCGTTCTGCAGCTTGACGAGCTGGTGGGTGCCCTTGTCGGGGTTGGCGACGTCGCCGCAGACGATCGGCTCGAACTGCGCGTCGGGGGTGAGGGCGGGGCCGTTGTGGACGTTGATGTACCAGGTCCCGTTGGGGATCGCGCCCTCCTTGATGTTCGGGACCGAGGTGACCGAATCGGCGACGCCCTTGGCGTCCGCCTGCACGTTGTTCAGCCCGTAGAGCACCGCGCCCTGCTTCTCGCACAGGCCGGAGTGGATGTGGGCGGGATGGACGCTGCTCGGCGCGAGCCCGGTGAGCCGGATCTCGACGGTCAGCGCCTTGGCGGTCGCGTCGTAGGCGAGGGTCGCGTCCCCGGTGGGCACGTGGCGGAGCGCGACGGTCGCGCTGCTCACCCCGCTCGCCGTGCTCGAGGTGGACTGGGTGCCCGCCGAGGGCGACGACGAGCCTCCGCAGGCGGCGAGCGCAGCCGTGACGATCAGCGTTCCGACGGTTGCGATCGCTCGGCGCGGCATGGTCCACCTCCTCATGGCCCGAAAGTGGGGCACAGGGTACTCCGGCGTCCGGGGCCTCCGAGAACTGCCGCGCGGGGTTCCCAGGGCGCGTACGGCGTGGCACACTGGCCGGACTGGGAGCTCGTGTCGGGGGTGGCGGTCCCGCCGGCAACCGTTCATCGAAGCGGCGAAGGACCCCCCACTCACCCGTCGTGGCAGTGCACGTCTCCACCTCCGACCCTCAGGACGGACGGCGCGGAAGCACCCGCTCCGCCCGTGCGGCGTCGCGCGCCGGCGAGCTCGCCGGGCCGATGGCGTGGCTCGACGCCCTCGCCGGGCTCGCCCCCCAGGTCGCGGACGCGGCGAGCTTCGAGGCGGCGCTGTGCACCCTCGCCGAGATGCTCGCCGCGATCGCCGGGATCGACACCGTCTCCGTCTTCGAGCCCGACCCGCAGTCCGGGCTGCGCCTCGTCCACGCCGGGCCGGAGGGGCCGATCGCCGGTGCCGCCGGCCTGGCCTCCCTCGCCCTCGGGGGCGGGCGCACCGTCACCGGGCGGCGCCGGCCCGGGATCGCGGCCGAGGCGGTGGTCCCGTTGGTCGACGGCGGCGAGGTGGTGGCGCTCGTCCACCTCGCCTCGCGCCGCGGCGACGGCCTGGGGGCGGCGGCGCTCCGCGCCGTGGAGGGGCTCGGGCTCCACGCCGTCGCGGTCCGCCGGCTCGCCCGCAGCCAGGAGGCGGTGCTCCGCGACCCGGTCACCGGCCTCGCCAGCCACGCCGCCTGGAGCGACGTCCTCCCCCGGCTCCTCGCCGCGGCGCGCCGCGACGGGACCCCGATGAGCGTCGCCGTGCTCGACCTCGACCACTTCCACGCCGTCAACGAGGTCCAGGGCCGCGAGCGCGCCGACCTCCTCCTCCGCCAGGTGTCGGTGCTGTGGTCGGCGGCGGTGCGCGAGGGCGACTACCTCTGCCGCCTCGGAGGCGACAGCATCGCCGTCGCCCTCGCCGGCTGCGACCTCGACACCGCGATCATCCGCGCCGAGCGGCTCTGCGCCGCCACCCCCTCCGGCTACAGCTGCTCCGGCGGGGTCGCCTGCTGGGACGGGGTCGAGGACGGGGGCGCGCTCACCGACCGCGCCCGTACCGCGCTCGTCGACGCCAAGGTCGCCGGCCGCTCGCGGGTGGCAGCCGCCGCCGGCGCTCCGCTCACCGCCGCGGACGCGACCGGATGGACCCGCTGGGCCGCGCTCATCCCCGAGATCCTCGCCGATCGCCGAATCCATTCCGTGTACCAGCCGGTGGTCGGGCTGATGAGCGGCCGCATCGCCGCCTACGAGGCGCTCGCCCGGCCCGAGGGGGGCGCTCCCGACATGGACGTCGAGGGGCTCTTCGCCGCGGCCCAGTACCGAGGCCTGCTCCGCGACCTCGACTGGCTCTGCCGGCGGTCGGCGGTCGCGGGAGCACGGACCCTCGCGCCCGGCCTCCCCCTCTTCGTCAACGTCGCGGTGAGCGCGCTCCTCGACCCCCTCCTCGACGTCGAGCACATGCTCCTGCTGCTCCGCTGGGCGGGCCGGAGCCCCGCGGACACGGTGCTCGAGATCACCGAGCGCGAGGCGGTGCGCGACCTCGAGCGCTTCGCCGAGGTGCTCGCCTCGTACCGGGCCCACGGGTTCCGCTTCGCCATCGACGACGTCGGCGAGGGCCACTCCACCCTCCAGGTGCTCGCCACCGCCGTCCCGGAGTTCGTCAAGGTGGCGCGCAGCCTCGTCGCCGCGCCGGCCGAGTCGGGGAGGGGCGCGGCGCTCCAGGCGGTGGTCGCCTTCGCGGCGAGCTCCGGAGCGGTCGTCATCGCCGAGGGGATCGAGACCGAGGCGGAGGCCCGGCGGGTGCGCGACACCGGCATCGCCCTCGGCCAGGGGACCTGGCTCGGTCCGCCGGTGGCGGTCCCCTCCCCGTAATCTCTGGCGCCATGCTCGCTCCGGACCGCCTCGAGGCGGTGATGATCTCCCTCGAGGGCCCCGACCGCTACAGCCAGGCGGGTGGGCTCGGGGTGCGCGCCCGCGAGCTCTGCCGGGCGCTCGCCGCCGTCGGGGTGCGCACGACCCTGGTCTTCGCCGGTGACCCCGCCCTCCCCGCCGAGGAGGTGGATCAGGGGGTGCGGCTGGTGCGCTGGGGGCAGCAGATCAGCGCCCGCCATCCCACCGGGGTCTACGAGGGCGAGGAGGAGATCATCGCCGACCTCGAGGCCTATCTCCCCGGCTGGCTCGCCCAGGAGGTGGTGGGGCCGGCGCGGCGCCGTGGCCACGCCGTCGCGCTGCTCGCCGAGGAGTGGCAGACGGCGGGCACCGTGCTCAGGGCGAGCGACCGCCTCCACGCCCTCGGCCTGCGCCACAGCTGCGCGCTGCTCTGGAACGCGAACAACACCTTCGGCTTCGACCGGGTCGACTGGACCCGCCTCGGCTATGTCGCCTCGGTGACCACGGTGAGCCGCTACATGCGCCAGCTGATGCTGAGCTGGGGGGTGAACGCGCTCGTCATCCCCAACGGGATCCCCGAGGCGGCGCTCGCCCCGGTCGATGCGTCCGCCGCGCGGCGGATCGCCGACGCCGCGGACACCCCGTGCCTCGCCTTCAAGATCGGCCGCTTCCACCCCGACAAGCGCTGGCACCAGGCGGTCGGCGCGATCGCCGCGCTGCGCGCCCGGGGGATCCCGGCGCGGCTGCTCATGCGCGGCGGCATCGAGCCCTTCGGCCACGAGGTGCTCGACCACGCCCGCCACCTCGGCCTCGCCGTCGCCGACTGGTTCGAGCCCGTCGACGGCCCGGCGGCGATCGCCACCGCGCTCGCCGACAGCGCCGGCGCCCCCCTCGTCCACCTCCGCACCTTCCTCCCCGACAGCGTCCTCCCCGCGATCTACGCGGGCGCCACCGCGGTGCTCGCCAACTCCGGACACGAGCCCTTCGGGCTGGTCGGGCTGGAGGCGATGGCCGCGGGCGGGGTGGCGGTCGTCGGACCGACCGGCGAGGAGTACGCCCGTCCCTACGCGAACGCGGTGGTGATCGAGACCGACGACGGCGCCGAGGTGGCGGGCGCGCTGCGCGGGCTGGTGGAGAGGCCTGAGCTCGGTGAGCGCCTGCGCCGCGCGGCCCGCCACGACGCCGCCGAGTTCGTCTGGCCGCGGGTCGTCGAGGGGCTGCTCGAGCGGCTGCGCTTCGTCTGCGAGCACCAGGGGGTCGCCGTCCACGGGTGGTAGCCCGGCCCGGCGCGGCTCGCTCTACCAGCTCTCGCGGAGCTCCCCGGGCACGGCGTCGATGTCGTCGATGCGGCCGTCCCGGAGCACCCGGAGCGACAGCGGCCGGCCGATCGCGCCCGCGGCCATGAGCCGCTGGAGGTCGCCCGCGCTCCGCACCGGCGTGCCGCCGACGTCGAGGAGGAGGTCGCCGGGACGCAGGCCGGCGCGCGCCGCCGGGCTGCCCTGCACCACCTCGGTGACCCCGATGGCGCTGCTCCGCCCCAGCCGGTGGGCGGCCCGCGGCGGGACCGGCCGGGTCGCCCCGGCGACGCCGAGGTAGGCGCGGCGGACCCGGCCCTCGGCGAGCAGCGCCCCGAGGATCCGCTGGGTGGTGTCGTCGATCGGCACCGCGAGGCCGAGGCCGACCCCGGCGACCGCGGTGTTCACCCCGACGACCCGTCCGGCGCTGTCGGCGAGCGCACCCCCGGAGTTGCCCGGGTTGAGCGCCGCATCGGTCTGGATGACGTTCTCCACCACCCGGCTCACGCTCCCGGAGCGGGTGACCATCGAGCGGCCGAGGGCGCTCACCACCCCCGCGGTCACCGACCCGCCGTAGCCGAGCGGGGTGCCCACCGCGACGACGAGCTGGCCGACCCGCAGGCGCGAGGCGTCGCCCAGGGTGGCGGGGAGGAGGTCGCGGGCGGCGACGCGGACGACGGCGAGGTCGGAGAGGCGGTCGCTTCCGGCGACGCTGAACTCGAGCTCGCGACCGTCGGGGAAGGCGGCGACGCCCCCGCGCGCGCCCTCGACGACGTGCGCCGAGGTGAGCAGATGGCCGTCGGGGGTGAGCACCACCGCGGAGCCGCCCCCCGCGGCACGGGGGCCCCGGGGGGTGCTGCGGACGACCCGCAGGCCGGCCACCGAGCGGAGCATCCGCTCCGCCACGGTGGTCACCACCATCGAGTACGCGCCGAGCGCCGCGGTGCCGGCGGGGTCGGGGTCGTCCCGGGGGTCGAATGCGAGGGCCACGGGTGGCCTCCTACGCCTCGGGTCCCTCGGCGCGGGCCTTGCCGACCGCCCCGAGCGCCGTGCGCAGGCTCTCGATCCATTCCGCCTGGTTGCGGCCGACGAGGCGGACGCACCAGGCGAGCGCCTCGCTGCGGCTGCGCGCCACCCCGGCCTCGACGAGGGTGTCGAGCACCGCGCGCTCCGGCTGCCGCAGCCGGGTCATGAAGGGGACGCTCAGGGTGGTGAAGAGCTCGCGGCGGTCGCCGCAGACGGCGCCCCAGGAGACCTTCCGGCCGAGGCGGTGCTCCGCCTCGAGGGCGATGCGCACGCGCCGGTCGCGGGTGTCCTGGCGGAAGCCGCCGATCCGCGCCGCCCGGGCGGTGGCCCGCTCGGCGTCGGTCGCCGTCTCGGGCAGGTCGACGTCCGCGAGGGTGCCGACGACGAGGATCTCCTCGGAGTCGGCGGTCACCTCGGGGGCGCCGGTGAACCAGTCGGTCGGAAGCCGCCCGGCGAACCAGGCGGCGGCCTCGGAGGCCTCCAGGGGAGGGGTGTCGGGGTGCTTCTGGAATTTCATGATTACGACATTACCACGCAAGCGCGTCATGTGGACGCGCCCGTGCGGACAAGGGCTCCTGCGACCGCCACGGGGCAGGGCTCAGCCGATCGGGGAGGGCGCGCCCGGGGTGGCGGCGAGGGTCCGCCCGCCCCGCGCCGGGGACGCCGGGACGGTGAGGACGAAGCGTGAGCCCACCCCCGGCTGGGACTGGAGGTCGATGCGCCCGCCGTGCTCGGCGGCGATCTTGGCGACGATCGCGAGCCCGAGGCCGCTCCCGCCCTCGGCCCGCGACCGGCTGCGGTCGACCCGGTAGAACCGGTCGAAGACCTTCGCCTGCTCCTCGGTGGGGATCCCGATGCCGTCGTCGCGGACCGCGACCTGGACCCATTCGGCGGACTGACCGGCGTCCTCGATGACCACGTGGCCGCCGTCGCGGTTGTAGCGGATGCCGTTCTCGACGAGGTTGGTGAGCGCCCGGCGCAGGCTCATCGGGTCGCCGAGGATCACCGTCCCCGGGCGCACGCTGCTCACCACCTGAACGCCGCGCCGCTCGCCGAGCGGCTCCATCTCCTCGGCGACCGCGTCGGCGAGCGAGGCGAGGTCGACCCGGGTGCGGGGGAGCGGGCCGTCGCCCTCGGCGAGGGCGAGGAGGTCCTCGACGAGCCGGCGGATGCGCACCGTCGCGGCCTTGGCGTCGTCGGCGACGTGGCGGTAGTCGTCGAGGTTGGCGTCGGGGTCGAGGCGCACCGAGTCGAGGGCGATCTGGAGGGTCGTCAGCGGGGTGCGCAGCTCGTGGGAGGCGTCGGCGACGAACTGGCGCTGGCGCTCGAAGGCGTCGTCGAGGCGCTCCACCATGTCGTTGAAGGCGTCGCCGAGCTGGCGGAGCTCCTCGTCGGCGTCGTCGAGGGCGATCCGCTCCTTGAGGTTGCGGCCGGTGACCCGGCGGGCCACCGCGACCAGCTCGGAGATGGGACGCAGCGCCCTGCCGGCGACCACCGAGCCGACGGCGGCGCCCCCGGCGATGAGCACGAGGAAGCCGAGGATGGAGAAGAACTGGAGCCGCTCCAGGGTCTGCGCCCGGGCGCTGGCGACCGCGCCGTTCACGACCTGCTGGCTGTAGACGAAGCCGGTCACCGGGTCGGGGTAGAGCCGGGTCTCGACCGGGATCCCGGCGAGGTGGGCGGCGGCGTTGACGAAGATGAGCAGGATTCCGGCCGCGAGGGCGAGCAGCGACACGTACCAGAAGGTCAGGCGGAAGCGCAGCGAGCGCGCGACGCGGCGGCGCCGAGGCGGCTCCGGCCTGGCCCTGGACTCAGAGCCGGTAGCCGCGACCGATGACCGTGTGGATGTGGGGTGGTCCATCGAACCCATCATTGATCTTCCGGCGCAACTTCATGATGTGGACCCGCACGGTGTTGGTGAAGGGGTCGGCCTCGCGATCCCACACGTGCTCGAGCAGGTCCTCCTGGCTGACGATGCGGTCGGGGCGCCGCATGAAGTACTCGAGGATCCCGTACTCCTTGCGGTTGAGGGTGATCTCCACCCCCGCCCGGGTCACCCGCTGCCGGGCCGGGTCGAGGAGGAGATCGGCGTGCTCGAGGACCGGCTGGCGAGCCTCGGCCCGGTCGCGCCGGAAGAGGGCGCGGAGGCGCGCCTGGAGCTCGTCGAGGTCGAAGGGCTTGGCGAGGTAGTCGTCGGCGCCAGCGTCGAGCCCGGCGATCCGGTCGCCCACCGCCGACCGCGCGGTGACCATGAGGATGTAGCAGCTCGGCTGGGCGGTGCGGATCTCCCGGCAGACGGTCATCCCGTCGACCCCGGGGAGGTTGAGGTCGAGGAGCACGGCGTCGTAGTCGGAGTCGGCGGCGGCGCCGAGGGCCTGGTGGCCGTCGTAGGCGACGTCGACCGCGTAGCCGTTCCGGCGCAGGGCGCGGGCGACCGCGTCCGCGATGGGGGTCTCGTCCTCGACGACGAGCAGGCGCATGGAGTGCTCCGGACAGGGATGGGCGATCCCTACGGTACAGCGCCGCCGTCAAGTCCCTGTTACGCGGGCGTCGCGGCCGCCGCCCCGAGTAGGGAGCTTGAAGACGCGTCAAACAGGAACGTATGCTCTGGCAATGGGCGCTCCGGGCAGTCCTCGCCACACCGGGCGGTGGGTCGTGATCACACTGCTCCTCCTCGCCCCCTTCGCCGGCCTCCTCTACCCCCAGGCCTACGCGAAGGTGAACCCGCAGCTCTCCGGCATCCCCTTCTTCATCTGGTACCAGTTCGCCTGGCTGATCTTCGGCACCTTCCTGCTCGTGGTCGTGTACCTGGTCCGGGGTGAGAGGGGGGATCCATGAGCCGCCACGATCAGCAGCTCACCGTCTTCATCGTCCTCTGCGCCCTGGTCACCCTCCTGGGTTTCGGCGCCTCGCGCTGGCGCCGGGCCAAGCTCGACCACCTCGACGAGTGGGGCCTGGCGGGACGCCGCTTCGGGACGGTCATCACCTGGTTCCTCCTCGGCGGCGACCTCTACACCGCGTACACGTTCATCGCCGTCCCCGGGCTGGTCTTCGCCTCGGGCGCGTACGGGCTCTTCGCCGTCCCCTACACGATCCTCGTCTACCCGGTCGTGTTCCTCGTCATGCCCAGGCTCTGGCAGGTGGCGCGCAACCGCGGCTACGTCACCGCGTCGGACTACGTGAAGGACCGCTTCGACAGCCGCTTCCTCGCACTGCTGGTGGCGCTGACCGGGATCGTCGCCACCATGCCCTACATCGCGTTGCAGATCTTCGGGATCCGCATGGTCATCGCCCAGATGGGGGTGAACGTCGACCTCGCGCTGGTCATCGCCTTCATCGTCCTCGCCGCCTTCACCTACTCGAGCGGGCTGCGCGCCCCGGCGATGATCGCGCTCGTCAAGGACACGCTGATCTGGATCACCGTCATCGTTGCGGTCATCTACATCCCGATCAAGCTCGGCGGCTACGGGGCGATCTTCCACAAGGTCGCCGCCGTCGAGGGCAAGAAGCCCTACCTCACGATCACCCGTGACCAGTACGCCGCCTACGCCTCGCTCGCCTTCGGATCGGCGCTCGCGCTCTTCCTCTATCCGCACGCGCTGACCGGCGTCTTCGCGGCGAAGGGCCAGGCGGTGATCCGGCGCAACGCCGCCTTCCTCCCCGCGTACTCCTTCATGCTCGGCCTCATCGCCCTGCTCGGCTACATGGCGATCGCCGCCGACGCGAAGCCGCTCAAGGCCAGCGGCGCCAACGGCGCGGTGCCCGCACTTCTCGACAAGATGTTCAACGCCCCCTTCTCGGGCTTCGCCTTCGCGGCGATCGCGATCGGCGCGCTGGTGCCCGCGTCGGTGATGTCGATCGCCGCCGCCAATCTCTTCAGCCGCAACATCTATCGCGAGTACCTCCGCCCCCGGGCGACCAGCGCGGAGGAGGCGCTGGTGTCGAAGCTGGCGTCGCTGGTGGTGAAGTTCGGCGCGCTCGCGTTCATCCTGTGGGCGCCCGCCACGAATGTCATCTACTTCCAGCTCGCCTCGTTGGGCGGTGATCTGCGGCTGGGCCGCGGGCATGGCGACCGGGACGTACTGGCTCGTGCTCGAGCAGTTCAAGGTGACGATCCACGGCTATCCGTGGTTCGGCCCGCACAACAAGCTGTACATCGCGCTGGTCGCGTTCATGGTGAACCTCGGCGTCGTCGTGGTCGGATCGGTGGCGGCATACGCCCTGGGGGCGCGACGCCGGCAGGGGGCACTGACGGACGCCGACTACCAGCCCGTCGCGGCCGTCTGAAGGGGCGGCTGCCGCGCCGATCGCCGGGCGCCATCCCAGTCTCGGCGGCTTACCCCTCGGACCGGGGCCGGGAGGGGGGATATGATCGGGTGACGCTCCGATCCCGGCGTGGCAGGAGGTCGCTCGGTGAAGGCCGTGGTCATGGCAGGGGGAGAGGGGTCCCGGCTGCGTCCGCTCACCAGCCGCCGGCCCAAGCCGCTGGTTCCGGTGGCCGGCCGGCCGATCATGGAGCACATCCTCACCCTGCTCCGCGAGCACGGCATCACCGAGGTCGTGGTCACCCTCCAGTACCTCGGTTCGGAGATCCGCAACTACTTCGGTGACGGCTCCGAGGTGGGGCTGGACATCCACTACGTCGTCGAGGAGCACCCCCTCGGCACCGCCGGGAGCGTCCGCAACGCCGCCGAGCTGCTCGACGACACCTTCCTGGTGATCAGTGGCGACGCACTCACCGACTTCGACCTGAGCTGGGTCATCGCCCAGCACCGCGAGAAGGGCGCGATGGCGACCATCGTCCTCCACGGCGTGCCCAACCCCCTCGAGTACGGGGTGGTGATCACCGAGCCGGACGGCGCGGTGCGCCGCTTCCTCGAGAAGCCCTCGTGGGGTGAGGTCTTCAGCGATCAGGCCAACACCGGCATCTACGTCATCGAGCCACCGGTACTCAACTACATCAAGCCGGGGGTGGCGTACGACTGGTCCCAGGACGTCTTCCCGACGATGCTGCGCAAACGCGATCCCCTCTACGGAGTCGTCCCCGAGGGCTACTGGTGCGACGTCGGCACCGTCCAGTCCTACCTGCAGGCGAACTGGGACGCGCTCCAGGGCCGGGTGCGCTGCCAGATCTCCGGCCGCCGCGACGGCGACGTCTGGGTGGGGGAGGGGGTGGAGTTCGGCCTCCACGTCCGCATCGACGGCCCCGTGTACATCGGCAGCGACGCCAAGATCAAGGCGGGCGCGTTCATCAACGGCCCCGTCGTCATCGACAAGTACACGGTGATCGACGACAACGCCAAGGTGAGCAACAGCGTGCTCTGGCAGCACAGCTACGTCGGCGAGAACTGCCGGCTGCGCCAGAGCATCATCGGGCGCAACGTCACCATCAAGAACAACTGCCTTCTCGAGGAGAACACCGTCGTCGGCGACGACTGCGTGATCGGCGAGGGCAGCCACATCGACGCCGGGGTCAAGCTCTGGCCGAACAAGGAGATCCAGACCGGATCGCGGGTCAACGAGTCGATCATCTGGGCGGGGGAGTGGCGGCCCGGGCTCTTCTCCTCGGCGGGCCTCACCGGCCTCGTCAACGTCGAGCTCACCCCGGAGTACTGCGCCCGCCTCGGCGCCGCCTTCGCCGCCACCCATCCCAAGGGGGCGACGATCGCGGTCACCCGTGACTGCGCCCGCTCCTCACGGATGATCAAGCGGGCGCTGATCGCGGGGATCGTGAGCGCCGGCGGCCGGGTCCTCGATCGCAGCGAGCTGCCGGTGCCGGTGACCCAGTTCGCCTGCCGGCTGAGCGGCTGCGCCGCCGGGGTCCACGTGCTCGCCTCACCGCTCGATCAGCGCAGCGCCGACGTGCGCTTCTTCGATTCCCACGGGCTTCCCATCGACAAGCGCGCCGAGCGCAAGGTCGAGAACCTGTTCTTCCGCGAGGACATCCGCCGGGTCGGCTTCTACGAGATGGGCGACATCGAGTACGCCTCGCCTCGGCCCGCCTATGTCGACCACGTCCTCGCCGGGGTCGACGTCGACGCCATCCGCGCCGCCGAGCTGCGGGTCGTCGTCGACTACGACTACGGCGCCGCGTCGCTGGTGCTCCCCGACATCCTCAACCAGCTCGGCATCACCACCGTCCCGCTTCACTGCGGTTTCGGCGAGGATTACCGCCCGCGCCCGGTCGACCAGCTCGACTCGCTCCTCGAGGAGCTCGGAGGCATCACCCGGACCCTGGGCGCCGACCTCGGCTGTGTGCTCAGCACCACCGGCGAGCGGCTCGTGCTCGTCGACGAGGCGGGCGGGGTGCTCACCGACCACGAGGCGCTCGGGGTGCTCGCCGTCTACGCGCTCGAGGACCGCCGCGGCGAGATCCTCGCTCCCGCCTCGACGCCGCAGTGGCTCGCCGGGCTCGCCGAGCGCCACGGTGGCAGCTTCCGGGCCACGAAGAGCGACGCCTCGACCCTGCTCCGTGCCGCCGACGAGGGCACCACCCTCGCCTCCGATGGCCGCGGCGGATTCGCCTGGCCCCAGGAGGGCGCCTTCGACGCGATCTACACGGTGGCCCGGCTGCTCGAGCTCCGCGCCCGCAGCGGCCGCCCGCTCAGCGCGGTGCGCGAGGAGGTGCCGCGGTGGGCCCACCTCGAGGTCCAGGAGTTCTGCCCCTGGGAGGCCAAGGGCCGGGTGATGCGCATGCTCCTCGAGCAGCACCGCGAGGACCCGATCGACCTCACCGACGGGATCAAGGTGTTCGTCGAGGGCGGCTACGTCCTCATGGTTCCCGACCCCGACCGTCCCTGCTACCACGTCGTCGCGAGCGTCGAGGACGAGGCTCAGGCCCGCACCCTCCTCGAGGACTTCGCCGGGCGGGTGCGCGCCGCCCAGGCGGCCACCGGCGCTCCCCGCCCGTCGGCCTCGGTGCTCGAGAAGGGGACGAGAAGCCCGGGCGCCTAGTCCGGCGACCCCAGGTTGAAGCCGCCCCGGGCGTAGCTGACCGTCGCGGCGCCACCGGCGCCGTCGTCCGCCCAGGCGAGGTTGGCGATCCCGTCCGGGCCGATCGCGACCTGGAAGAAGTCGCCGAGCTGGCGGCCGTCGGAGCAGTTGAGCCCGCTCTCGCAGAGCACCCCCTTGTGGATGACGTGGTTGCTCACCTGGAAGAGGGTGTAGGCGGGCGCGGCGGCGGTCGCGTTGCGGCTCTCCGCGGTGTAGACGCGCCAGAGGTTGGCCTTCGAGTTCGGATCGCCGGTGGTGGCGCCGAACCAGGCGACCGCGACGCCGCCGGGCCCGCCGGCGCTGATCCAGGGGAAGGCCGCGGCGCCCGCGGGGCTGTTCACCCGCACCGGCGGGCTCCAGTGCGCCCCCCGGTCGGTACTCGAGAACACCAGCAGGTTGGTGTTGTCGGTGACCGCGACGAAGACGTTCCCGGCGCGGTCGACCGCTGCGGAGGGGAAGATCGATCCGTAGTTCACCTTGGGGTCGCCGGTGAAGACGGTGTGCAGGGCCCAGCTGTTCCCGCCGTCGGAGCTGACCCCCATGCGCACCACGTTGAGCCGGCCCGGGCCGCCGAGCGGGGTGCCGTCGAGGGGGTTCGGCGAGGCGCCGGTGACGTAGACCTGGTAGAGGAGCCCGGGGTGGTGCGGGTCGGCGACCAGGTTGCCGAGCTGGTTGTCCTGGGTGGCGTTGTCGGTGGGGGCGAGCACCGGGGTGCCGGGCGTATAGACGAGCCCGTTGGTCGAGCGCTCGATGTCGATGTTGCCCGTGGGCACGTCGTGGAAGGACATGTAGACCGTGCTGCCGTCGGAGGTCTGCCACTGCCGGTCGTCGAGGGGGATGATCCCGCCGAGCGGCTGGGTGGTCATCGTCTGCCCCCGGTCGGTCGACCGCCCGACGTTCACCGAGCCCAGGTACAGGCTGCTGAACGCCAGGGTGCCACTGTTGGTGATCGTGAG
>VBHE01000167.1:42134-46908 GCA_005889515.1 Chloroflexota bacterium
AGCAGGCGTTGGCGGTGGGGAGCAGGCTGTCGGGCGAGCCGAGGTGGGTGACCCCCCCGTTGCCGTGCTCGATCCGCCAGAGGTCGATCCCCGAGGGCAGGCCGCGGATGGCGCCGACGTAGACGGTGCCGTCCCGGGCGATCTACAGCGACGGCTCGGTGTCGGCGCCCTTGAACTGCGGGTTGGAGAGGCTGCTGTTGGTGAAGTCGGTCGGCGCGCTGGGTGGCGCCGGGGGGGCGACACCGGCGGCGCTGACCGCGCCCGCGGTCACCAGCGCCGCCACGAGCGCGAGCCCGACCCCAATCCGCCGGTCGACGAGTCGTACCGCCATCGGAACCGCCTCCCTAGGGTGTCCGGCCCCTGCCGGCCCGCCGGCGGCGCGCTGCATCGCTCCGCCATCCCCGCCGGGCGTCCCGAGTGCGGGGTCCGATCGAGGCTCAGTCATTCTGGCACGGCCGGACCGAGCCGGGCACCCCCCGAACTGGGGGAGCGCCCCCGCGGGGCACGGACCCGGTGATGCCGGTTTTCAATGCCTGACACGTTGAACAGTCATCGAGCGGCTTCCAGCGCCCTCGACCCGGAAGGGAGACGGCGGCCCACCGGTTGCTGTGCATCTCCGACAGGGCCCCCTTGGGCGACGGCGACGCAGTTCGCGCCCGCCGCCCGGGGGAGCCCGCGAGGGCGGCCTTCGCGGTCGATACGTGCACATGTGGGTCGCAGAGCCCCTGCACCGGCGCCGAGAATGGGCGCCGGGGCCTGTCGTGGAGGCGATCAACCCGACGGTGCGGCGGATGTGCCGCGAGGCGGCAGAGGATCCCGAGGGCTTCTGGGCCCGCGCCGCCTCCGAGCTGCCCTGGTTCCGCGGCTGGGACACGGTCTTCGACTGGAGGCCCCCGACCTTCGAGTGGTTCCTCGGCGCCCGCACCAACCTCTCCCACAACTGCCTCGACCGGCACGTCGCCCGCGGCTGGGGAGGCCACGCCGCGCTCGTCTACGAGACCGAGCGGGGGGAGCAGCGCACCCTCACCTACGCCCAGCTCCTCGAGGAGGTGAAGCGTGCCGCCGCGGCGCTCCGCGGGCTCGGGGTGCGCCGGGGCGACCGGGTCGCGGTGTACATGCCGACCACCCCCGAGGCGATCACGGTGATGCTCGCCTGCAGCCGCATCGGCGCCATCCACCTCGTCGTCTTCGCCGGGTTCGGGAGCGGCGCGCTCGGGGAGCGGATCCGCCTCGCCGGGGCGAAGGTCGTGATCGCCGCCGACATCACCTATCGCAAGGGCAAGGACGTCCCCCTCAAGGGCATCGTCGACGCCGCCGTCGCCGAGAGCGGTGGGCTGGTCGAGAAGGTGGTGGTGTTCCGCCGCGGCGCCGAGCCGGTGCCGATGACCGAGGGGCGCGACCTCCTCTGGGAGGACTTCCTCGCTCTCGCCGAGGGCCAGGACGCCGGCCACGAGGACATGGGGTCGAGCGATCCCGCCTTCATCCTCGCGACCTCGGGGACGACGGCGAAGCCCAAGCTCGCCGTCCACACCCACGGCGCCTACCAGGTGCTCGTCCACAGCATGGGCCGCTGGATGTTCGGGCTCCGGCCGACCGACGTCTGGTGGTCGACCTCGGACATCGGCTGGGTCGTCGGGCACAGCTACATCGTCTACGCGCCGCTGCTCGCGGGCTGCACCACGATCGCCTACGAGGGCGCCCTCGACCATCCCGGTCCCGACACCTTCTACAGGATCGTCGCCGCCAACCATGTGACCGGGGTCTTCACCTCGCCGACGGCGGTGCGCCTGCTCCTCAAGTACGGCACCGAGCCGTCGCGCGCCCACGACCTCGGCTCGCTCGAGCGGATCTTCTGCGCGGGCGAGGTGCTCAACCCACCGGCCTGGGAGTGGCTGCAGAAGGAGGTCCTCCGCGACGAGGTCCCGGTCATCGACCACATGTGGCAGACGGAGACGAGCGGGCCGATCGTCGGCAACCCCTACGGGATCGGGCTGCTGCCGATCCGGCCGGGCTCGCCGGGCATTCCGCTGCCCGGGATCGACGCCGCGGTGATGACCCCCGAGGGCCAGGTCTGCGGCCCCGGCGAGAAGGGGATCTTCATCATCCGCCGCCCCTTCCCCGGTCTGACCGCGAGTCTCTGGGGCGAGCCGGAGCGCTACGGCCGCGACTACTGGGACAAGATCCCCGGCCACCACGTCTACTTCAGCGGCGACGCCGCCGAGATCGACGAGGACGGCTACGTCTGGTTCAGCGGCCGTGCCGACGAGATCATCAAGATCGCCGGCCACCGCATCGGCACCATCGAGGTGGAGACCGCCTTCCTCCGCCACAAGGCCGTCGCCGAGGCCGGGGTGATCGGCCGCCCCGACCCGCTGCGCATGGAGGTGATCTCCGCGTTCGTCGTGCTGAAGCCGGGCCACACCCCGTCGCCCGAGCTGCGCGACGAGCTGCTCGAGACCTGCCGCCGCGAGCTCGGACCGGTCGCGGTCATCGGCGAGCTGAACTTCGTCGGCATGCTGCCCAAGACCCGCAGCGGGAAGATCATGCGCCGGGTGCTGAAGGCGGTCACCCTCGACAAGGACCCCGGCGACGTCTCCACCATCGAGGACGAGGGCTCGGTCGACGAGGCCCGCCACGCCTGGGAGGAGATGCGGTCACAGCTGGCCGCATCCCAGGGTGAGGGGCCGCGATGAGCACGGGCGGCGCGGTGGTGGTCCGCGCGGCGGGCGAGGGCCGTGGCTTCGCGATCGGACCCGACCGCGTCGTCGTCAAGGGCGCCACCGCCCACGACGGCGACGGCTTCTCGGTCATCGAGTACGAGGGCGCCGCCGGGGCGCCGGGGCCGCCGCTGCACCTCCACCGCGGCTTCGAGGAGTGCTGGTACATCCTCGAGGGCGAGGTCGACTTCAGCCTCGGCGAGGAGGTGCGGCGGGTGGGGACCGGCGGCTTCGTGCTCGTTCCCCGCGACGCGCCGCACACCTTCCGGGTCGCGGGCGGCGCGCCCGCGCGATGGCTCGGCGTCTTCTCGCCCGCGGGCGGGCTGGGGCTCATCGAGGAGCTCGGCGAGATCCTCCCCGCCGACGGACCTCCGGACGTCGAGAAGGTGAAGGCGCTCTTCGCCCGCTACCAGACCGAGGTGGTCGGCGGCCCGATCGTCTGATGGCGGCGGGTGGGGCGGCGATGGTCGCGGCGGCGGCGGAGCTGCTCGACGGCCTCGACGTCGCCGCCCGGGAGGGGGCGCTGCTGGCGTTCGACGACCCGCGTCGCCTGCGCTGGAGCTACCTGCCCGGCGAGCGCGTCGGGCTGCCGATGCGGGCGATGGACGGCGACCAGCGGCTGCTCGCCCACCGGTTGCTCCGCACCGCGCTGAGCCTGCCCGCGCTCGCCCAGGCGGTGACCGTCGGCGCCTGGGAGACGGTGCTCGAGGCCGTGGAGCGCCGCGACGACGGGCGGCGCGATCCCGGCCGCTACCACGTCACGATCTTCGATCCCCCGTCGGCGACCGGGCGCTGGGGATGGCGCTTCGAGGGCCATCACCTCAGCGTCTCCGTCACGCTCCAGGGCGGCGTCGTGGTCGCGGCGACCCCGCTCTTCCTCGGCGCCAACCCGGCGCGGGTGAGCTTCGAGGGTGGCGGCACGCTGCGTCCCCTCGCCGTCGAGGAGGACCTCGCCCGCGAGCTGCACGCCGCGCTCGACGGGGAGCGGCGGGCGCGCGCCGTCGTCGCCGCCGAGGCGCCCGCGGACATCCTCAGCCGGATGAGCGTCCGCGCCGGCGATCTCCCCTCCGACGGCGTCGCCGCGTCAGACCTGGACCCCGCGGAACGGTCGCTGCTCCGGCGGCTGGTGCGCCTCTACACCGGCCGGCTCGCTCCCGAGGTCGCACCGCTCTTCGCCGGCGTCGAGGACGATCCCGCGCTGCGCTTCGCCTGGGCGGGCGGCGCCGAGCCCGGCGCCCCGCACTACTACCGTCTCCTCGGCGAGCGCCTCCTCGTCGAGTACGACTGCCGGCAGGACGGCGCCAACCACGTCCACACCGTGGTGCGCGACCCGCGCGGCGACCTCGACGTCGATCCGCTGCGCGCCCACGTCGCCGCGGCGCACGGCGGCGACGCCTAGTCGAGCCCGATGTCGAAGGCCGCCTGGATCTCGTTCCGACCGTACGAGCGCATGGCGAGATGGGTGTCGGTGCGCATGATCCCGGGACGGGTGGCCACCTTCTGAGTGATCAGCGTCGCCAGGGAGTCGAGGTCGGGCACCCGCACCACGGCGATGAAGTCGGTCGAGCCGGTGGTGGTGTAGACCTCGTCCACCCCCTCCAGGTCGGCGAGGGCCTGCCCCAGCTCGTGGATTCTCTGCGGCTCGCAGACGATCATCAGAAAGGCCGTGACCATCGCCCGGCACGGTACCACCGCCGATCGGGCCTGAGGGGGGCCTGCGGGCGAGCAGGGGAGAGGTACCTGGCTGCCTTCGGCGTAGAATGTCGGCCGCCGAGCGGGAGTAGCTCAGTTGGTAGAGTCCCTGCTTCCCAAGCAGGTTGTCGCGGGTTCGAGTCCCGTCTCCCGCTCCAGGCGGCTCCTCTGAGTTCAGTAGCAGCGCCTGCTTCCCCTTGAAACGGGCTTTCGCATGCCCTGGAACGGGGGACGCAATGAACGTACGCGACTCCGTCGACCGAGCCTTGGGCCCTGGGGGCCCTGACGCCGGCTGCGAGGGCGCTGCGGTCCACCTGGCCCGGTACGCGGATGGTGCCGTGGCGGGCGACGACGTCGCGCGCGCG
>VBHE01000039.1:0-1244 GCA_005889515.1 Chloroflexota bacterium
GGTGACCCGGCGACGGTGAGCAGCCTCCGCACCCGCTTCGAGGAGAGCACCAACGGCGGCGGGGGCGAGGAGTTCGCCGGCTTCGTGCGCCGCCAGGCGGTGCTCGCCCTCGAGCGCGCCGAGCGGCGGCTGGTCGGCGACCGCTACAAGGTCGCGCGCCTGGTCGGCGACGAGATCACCTCGAGCGCGCGCTTCCGCGAGAAGCTGGCCCGGCTCGCCGAGCAGCTCGACCGCGCCGAGGCCGAGGTGCTCGCCGAGGCCGCGGGCTACCTCGAGGAGATGGCGGCGAGCTCGAGCCGCCTCGCCATCGACACCTGGGAGCAGCTCGTCCGCTTCGCGCTGCGCGGTCACTCCGTCGACGTCGACGTCGACGGGCTCGAGCGGCTGCGCGCCCTGGGTCGCCGGCAGGCGCTCGTCTTCCTCCCCAGCCACCGCTCCTACGTCGACCCGCTGGTGCTCCGCACCGCGCTCCACGCGCACGGGTTCGCCCCCAACCACGTCCTCGGCGGCGTGAACGTCGCCTTCTGGCCGATCGGCCCGCTGGCGCGGCGCAGCGGCTACGTCTTCATCCGCCGGAGCATCAAGGACAACCCCGTCTACAAGCTCACGCTGCGCGAGTACGTCGGCTACCTGGTGCGCAAGCGCTTCAACCTGGAGTGGTACATCGAGGGCGGTCGCACCCGCACCGGGAAGCTCCGGCCGCCACGACTCGGGCTGCTCGCCTACCTGGTCGAGGCGGTGATGGAGGGCGCCGCCGACGACGTCCAGCTGGTGCCGACGTCGATCGTCTACGAGCACCTCCCCGAGGTCGGGGCGATGGCCGCGGAGGGCGCCGGCGACTCCAAGAAGGCCGAGAGCCTGGGCTGGTTCGTGCGCTACCTGCGCCAGCAGGGGAGCACCCGCAGCGTCGTCCACCTGCGCTTCGGCGAGCCGCTCTCGCTGCGCGAGGGGATGGCCACGTCGAGCAACGGCAGGGCCGGCCGCGCCGTCGAGAAGCTCGCCTTCGAGGTGCTCCACCGGATCAACCGCGCCACCCCGGTGACCGCGCCCTCGCTCGTCACCCTGGCGCTGCTCGGCGCCGAGGACCGGGCGCTCACCCTCGACGAGGTCTGCGCCAGCCTGGCGCCGCTCGCCGCCTACGTCGAGCGCCGCGGCCTCCCGACGACCGCCGGGGCCACCGACACCGCGCCGCGGGCGGTGCGCCGCGCCCTCGAGGCGCTGCAGCGGCAGGGGCTCGCCGACCG
>VBHE01000039.1:1294-4888 GCA_005889515.1 Chloroflexota bacterium
CACTTCTTCGTCAACCGCGCGCTCGTGGAGCTGATCGCGGTGCACGCCGTCGAGGAGCGGATGCCGGACCCGGTGCAGTGCGCCTGGGAGGAGGCGCTGCGGCTGCGCGACCTGTTGAAGTTCGAGTTCTTCTTCGCCGGCAAGGCGGCCTTCGCCGAGGACCTGCGCGACGAGATCCACGTCGTCGACCCGGAGTGGGAGCAGCGCGGCGACCCCGACGAGGTGCTGCGGCGGCTGACCGGCTCGCAGCTGCTCCTCGCCCACCGCATCGTCCGCCCCTACTTCGAGGCGTACCTCGTCGTCGCCGAGCGGCTGGCGGCGCGCGATCCTCGCGCCCCGGTCGAGGAGCGGGCGTTCCTCCGCGAGTGCCTCGGCGATGCCCGGCAGCGGCGGATGCAGCAGCGGCTCCGCTCCCCGGAGGCGATCTCCACCGACCTCTTCCGCACCGGGCTCGCCCTCGCCGCCAACCGCGACCTCGTCGACCCCGGCCGCGAGCCCGTCGCCGAGGGCCGACGCGCGCTCGCCGCCGAGCTCGCCGCCGTCGTCCGCCGGCTGGAGACGATCCGCGAGCTCGCGGTGCGGGCGCAGCCCCTGGGGACGCCGGCGTGAGGGGGCTCGACGCCCGCCTCGCCGAGGTCGAGAAGGGTCCGACCGGGCCGAGCATCGGCGCCTTCTTCGACTTCGACGGCACCCTGATCTCGGGCTACTCCGCGACCATCTTCTACCTCGACCGGCTGCTCAAGCGGCAGGTGAGCGCGCGCGAGCTGGCGAGCACCGTGATCGCCGGCGCGGAGATGAGCCTCCGCGGCGCCGACGTCACCGGGCTCATGCGGATCGCCGCGCAGGCGATGGCCGGGCACTCCGAGGACGAGCTCAGCGAGCTCGGCGAGCGGCTCTTCCTGCAGCGGATCGCCGGGATGGTGTTCCCCGAGGCGCGAGCGCTCGTCCGCGCCCATCAGCGGCTCGGCCACACCCTCGTGCTCGCCTCGTCGGCGACCCCGTACCAGGCCTCGCCGCTGGCGAACGACCTCGGCTTCCGCCACGTGCTCTGCTCGCGCGTCGAGGTGGTGAAGGGGGTGATCACCGGCAACCTGACCGGGCCGGTGCTCTGGGGCGAGGGGAAGGCGCGGGCGGTGCGCGAGCTCGCCGAGCGTGAGGGCATCGACCTCGCGGCCAGCTACGCATACGCCAACGGCGACGAGGACGTCCCCTTCCTCGAGGCGGTCGGCCGTCCCCGCCCGCTCAACCCGCAGGACGGCCTGCGCCGGGTCGCGATGAGGCGCGGTTGGCCGATCGCCCGGTTCGCCAGCCGGGGCCGGCCCGGCGCCGAGCAGGTGCTCCGCACCGGCGCGGCGCTCAGCGGCCTCGCCGCCGCGGGCGCGGTGGGCCTCGGTCTCGGCCTGCTCAACGGCAGCCGCCGCCAGGCGGCCAACCTCGCCACCTCGGTGGGCTCGGACGTCGCGCTCGCACTCGCCGGGGTGCAGCTCAACGTCAGCGGCGAGGAGAACCTCTGGAGCCACCGGCCGGCGGTGTTCATCTTCAACCACCAGAGCTCGATGGACGTGCCGATCATCGCCAACCTGGTGCGCCGCGACCTCACCGGCGTCGCCAAGAAGGAGGCGGCGCGCGATCCCCGATTCGCGCTGCTCGGCTACGTCGCCGGGGTCGCCTACGTCGACCGCGGCAACACCGAGCAGGCGAAGGCGGCTCTCGCCCCCGCGGTCGAGCGCCTGCGCGAGGGCGTCTCGCTGGCGATCTCCCCCGAGGGCACCCGCTCGGCGACGCCGCGGCTGGGGCGCTTCAAGAAGGGCGCCTTCCACGTCGCGATGCAGGCCGGCGTCCCCCTCGTCCCCATCGTCATCCGCAACGCCGGCGAGGTGATGTGGCGCGGCTCCTTCCTGGTCCGGCCGGGGACGGTGGACGTCACCGTCCTGCCCCCGGTCTCGACCCGGGGCTGGCGGGTGGAGGACGTCGGCCGTCACGCCTCCGAGATGGAGCAGCGCTTCCGCGAGACCCTCGACGACTGGCCGGACGGCGGCCGCGAACTGCGTGGCCGCGCCCGTCCGCGGCCGGCGGCGCCGGCGGGACCGGCGGTCGAGCCGCCCGGCGGCAACGGCGCCGCGGCGCCGGTCAGGCGTAGAGCGCCTCGATCTCCGCGGCGTACTTCTCCGCGATCGGCCGGCGCTTCAACTTCATCGTCGGAGTGAGCTCGTCGCCCCCCGGCTCCCAGAGCTCGGGGAGGACGGCGAAGCGCTTGATCTGCTCCACCCGGGCGAGCCGCGCGTTGGCCGCCTCGACCGCCTCGTCGAGGGCGGCGCGCACCCGCGGATCGGCGGCGAGCGCCACCGGGTCGGCGCCGTCCATCCCGTGGGACGCCGCCCAGGCGGCGGCGCCGTCGGGGTCGAGGACGAGCAGCGCGGTGTTGTAGGGGCGGCGGTCGCCGATGCACACCGCCTGGCCGATCAGCGGGCTCGAGGTCTTCAGCGCGCTCTCGATGTTCGCCGGCGACATGTTCTTGCCGGCGGCGTTGATGATCAGCTCCTTCTTGCGGTCGACGATGCGGACGTAGCCCTCGGCGTCGATGGTGGCGATGTCGCCGGTGTGCAGCCAGCCGTCGTCGTCGATCGCCTCGGCGGTCTTCTCGGGGTCGTTGCGGTAGCCGCGCATCACGGTGTCGCCGCGGAGCAGCAGCTCGCCGTCGCCGGCGAGGTGGAGCTCGACGCCGGGCAGTGCGACGCCGACGGTGCCGATGATCGCCCGACCGGGAACGTTGATGGTGCCGCAGCACGAGACCTCCGACATCCCCCAGAGCTCGAGGATCGGCAGCCCCATGGCGGCGAAGTACTCGAGCAGCTCGATGGCGATGGGGGCGGCGCCGGAGACCAGCCAGCGCGCATGGTCGAGCCCGAGCCGAGCCCGCACCGGCGCGAGGACGAGCTCGTCGGCGCGACTGCACTCGGTGAGCAGCGCCGGGTCGGGACCGGCGCCCTCGCCACGCATCGCGGCCTGCTCGGCGCGCACCCGGCGCAGCCCGCAGTCGAGGGCCCAGCGCATCGCCGTGCGACGCTCCTCGTCGGCGGTGGTGACCGCGGCCTCGAGGGCGGCGTGCATCCGCTCCCACACCCGCGGCACCGCGCCCCAGACGGTGGGCCGCACCTCGGGGAGGGCGGCGGCGACCGCGCGCGGGTCGGGGATGCTGGTGATCTCCACCGCGAAGGTCATCCCGGTGTAGTGCGCCGCCCAGCGGTCCGCGATGTGCGCCGAGGGCAGGTAGGAGACGGAGCGGTCGCCGGGCTCGAGGGGGAGCATCGAGGTGGTGGCGCGGAGCTGCGCGAGCATGTTGCCGTGGGTGATCTCCACCCCCTTCGGCGGTCCGGTCGTGCCCGAGGTGTAGATCAGGGTGAGCAGGTCGGCGGGCTCGACCCGCCGCCACGCGGCGGAGAGGTCGAGTTCCCCGTCGCCGGCGCCGTCGGCCTCGAGCCGCTCGAGGGCCACCGCGCCGTCGGGGGCGCCGTCGATGCAGACGACGTGCTCGACCGCGGTGCCCGACGCCGCCTCGCGCACCCGTGCGGCGAACTGGGACTCGCAGATGGC
>VBHE01000040.1 GCA_005889515.1 Chloroflexota bacterium
GCTCATCGGCCAGCGCATCGAGCAGATCAAGCACGGGGGCGCGCCCTGCGCGGTGTCGTCGATCCCGAACCACGCCGAGCGGAGAGGCCCGCTGGTGCAGGAGGCGGGGGCCGACGTCTTCGTCGTCCAGGGAACCGTGCTCACCGCGCGCCACGTCAGCAAGTCGTACCGGCAGCTCTCCTTCCGCGAGCTGACCGCGGCGCTCGACATCCCGGTGCTCGTCGGCAACTGCGTCGACTACGCGACCGCGCTGGAGCTGATGGACACGGGCATCAAGGGCTTGCTGGTGGGTGTGGGCCCCGGGGCAGCGTGCACCACGCGTGCGGTGCTCGGCGTCGGGGTGCCCCAGGTCACCGCCACCAGCGACTGCTCGGCGGCGCGCGACGACCATCAGCGCCGAAGTGGCGAACGTGTGGCCGTCATCACCGACGGTGGCATGCGGCTCGGCGGGGACATCGCCAAGGCCTTCGCCAGCGGCGCTGACGCGGTGATGATCGGTTCCATCTTCGCGTCGGCCACCGAGGCCGCGGGCCACGGTCACCACTGGGGCATGGCCTCACCGGACCCCAATCTGCCCCGCGGCACTCGCATTCGCACCGGCACCAAGGGCACGCTGCGCGACGATGGGGGTGTGCGGGGCGCGCACCATCCGCGAGTTCCAGGACACCGAGATGGTGATCGCGCCGTCGATCAAGACCGAGGGCAAGACCGAGCAGCGCGCCCAGCGCGTGGGCATGGGCACCTGATGACCGTGGTCACCGGGGGAGGCGATCTCGCCACCGCCTCGGTGGCGGCGGCGCACGACACCGTGCTGGTGCTCGACTTCGGCTCCCAGTACAGCCAGCTCATCGCCCGCCGGGTGCGCGAGGCGAAGGTGTACTGCGAGCTCCTCCCGGGGACGGTGAGCGCGGACGAGGTCCGGCGCCGGGCGCCGCGCGGGCTGGTCTTCAGCGGCGGGCCGGCGTCGGGGTAGCAGCCGGGGGGGCCGAAGCCCTCGGCATCTGCTACGGCATGCAGCTGCTCGCCCAGGACCTCGGCGGCGCCGTCGAGCCGGCGGCGCGCCGCGAGTACGGGCTCGCCTCGCTCGTCGTCGACGAGGCCGGAGGGCTCTTCGAGCGCCTCCCCGCGGAGCTGCCGGTGTGGATGTCGCACGGTGACGTCATCACCCGCCTCCCGCCGGGGTTCCGTGCCGTCGCCCACTCGCTCAACTCGCCGTGCGCGGCGATGGCGGGCCCGGCCGGGCGGCTCGGCATCCAGTTCCACCCCGAGGTGGTGCACACCCCGCTGGGACGCGAGGTGCTGCGCAACTTCCTCTATCGCGTCTGCGGCTGCAGCGGCACCTGGGAGCCGTCGTCCTTCATCGACATGGCGGTCTCCGACGTGCGCTCGCGGGTGGCGGACCGCAGGGTGCTCTGCGCCCTGAGCGGCGGTGTCGACTCCGCGGTGGCGGCGACCCTGGTGCACCGCGCCGTCGGCCGCCAGCTGGTGTGCGTCTTCGTCGACAACGGCCTGCTCCGCCGCGCCGAGGCCGACCGGGTCATCGACATCATGTCGCGGCAGCGGCACATCGACCTCGTCCACGTCGACGCCAGCGACCGCTTCCTCGCCGCGCTCGCCGGGGTGGTCGACCCCGAGGAGAAGCGGCGGCGCATCGGCCGCACCTTCATCGAGGTCTTCGAGCAGGAGGCGCTCCGCCTCGGCCAGGTCGACTTCCTCGCCCAGGGGACCCTCTATCCCGACGTCATCGAGTCGACCGCGCGCGACACCCACGGTGCCCGGACCATCAAGACCCACCACAACGTCGGCGGCCTCCCCGAGAACCTGCGCTTCGAGCTCGTCGAGCCGCTGCGCTACCTCTTCAAGGACGAGGTGCGCAAGGTCGGGCTGGCGCTCGGGCTGCCCGAGGACCTGGTGTTCCGCCAGCCGTTCCCCGGACCGGGGCTTGCGATCCGCTGCGTCGGCGAGGTCACCCGCGACCGCCTCGAGACGCTGCGCGCCGCCGACTGGATCGTCATCGACGAGATCAAGCGCAGCGGCCTCTACCGCGAGGTGTGGCAGTCGTTTGCCATCCTCACGCCGATCTCCTCGGTGGGGGTGATGGGCGACGGCCGCACCTACGCGAACGTGGTCGCGATCCGCATCGTCACCAGCGACGACGGGATGACCGCCGACTGGGCGAAGGTCCCGTACGACGTCCTCGGCGCGATCTCGCGGCGCATCGTCAACGAGGTCCAGGGCGTGAACCGGGTCGTGTACGACATCAGCAGCAAGCCCCCATCGACCATCGAATGGGAATGACGCGGGTCCTCATCGCCGGCTCCGGGGCGCGGGAGCACGCGCTCGCGTGGGGATGCACACGACATCCGGGCGTCGAGCTCGTCTGCGCTCCCGGCAACGGCGGCACCGCGGCGATCGCCGAGAACGTCCCCGTCGCCGCGGACGACGTCCCCGGGATCCTCCGGCTCGCGACCGAGCGCGCCGTCGACCTCGTCGTCATCGGCCCCGACGCGGCGATCGCCGCCGGGCTCGCCGACGGCTGCGCCGAGCGCGGCATCGCGGTGTTCGGCCCCACCCGCGCCGCGGGGCGGGTGGAGTCGTCGAAGGAGTTCACCAAGCAGCTCGCGGACGCGACCGGCATCCCCACCGCGGGCTGGCGTGCGGGGGGCGTCGAGGATCGCGAGGCGCTCCACCGGTTCGCCGCCGAGCTCGGCGCCTGCGTCGTCAAGGCGGACGGCCTCGCCCTCGGCAAGGGGGTGACGGTGTGCGACGACGCCACCCAGGCGAGCGCCGCCATCGACGCCTGCCTCCTCGAGGGCCGCTTCGGCGACGCGGGCGCCCGAGTTGTCGTCGAGGAGCGGATGAGTGGCCGCGAGGTGAGCGTCTTCGCGCTCAGCGACGGTGCCGCGGTGCGGGTCCTCGCCGCCGCATGCGACTACAAGCGCATCCACGACGGCGACCGCGGCCCCAACACCGGGGGGATGGGCGCCTACGCGCCGCCCGCGGGCCTCGATCCCGCGGCGCTCCTCGACGACGCCCTGCGCCGCTTCGTCGAGCCCTGCGTCGCGGCGCTCCGCGAGCGCGGCACACCGTACCGAGGCTGCCTCTACGCCGGGCTGATGCTCACCGACTCGGGGCCGCGGCTGCTCGAGTTCAACGCGCGCCTCGGCGACCCCGAGACCCAGGCGGTGCTCCCGCTGCTCGACGAGGACCTGCTCGACCTGCTCACCGCGTGCGCCCGCGGCGGCCTCGCGCCGGGGGTGGCGCGGACGCTGCCCGGCGCCGCGGTCGGCGTGGTCGCGGCAGCGGCGGGCTACCCCGGCGCGGTGCGCGGCGGCGACGCCATCTCCGGGCTCGATCGCCTCGATCCGGGTGCGCTGCTCTTCCACGCCGGGACCCGGCGCGACGCCGGCGGCACGGTGCGCACCGCCGGCGGCCGGGTGCTCACCGTGGTGGGGCGCGGCGACACCCTCGCGGCGGCGCGGTCGGCGGCGTACGCCAACCTCGAGCGGGTGCGCTTCGACGGCATGCAGCACCGGAGCGACATCGCCGATCCCACCGGCGCGCAGGTCGCCGCGGCGCCGGGGCTTCTCTCGCGATGAGCGGAGCTCTGGTCGGCATCCTGATGGGGAGCGAGAGCGACGCGGCGGCGATGGCGCGCTGCGCGGAGGTGCTCGACGACTACGGCATCGGCCACGAGACCGCGGTGATCTCCGCCCACCGCGCCCCCGAGGTGCTCCACCGCTACGCGAGCGCCGCCCGCGCGCGCGGTCTTCGGGTGCTCGTCGCCGGCGCCGGCGCCGCCGCCGCGCTGCCCGGGGTGCTCGCGGGGATCACCACCCTGCCGGTGATCGGGGTTCCGCTCACCGGGACCCCGCTGCAGGGCGTCGACGCGCTGCTCAGCATCGTGCAGATGCCCCCGGGCATCCCGGTGGCGACGGTCGCGGTCGGGGAGATGGGCGCCCGCAACGCCGGCCACCTCGCGGCGCGCATCCTCGCCCTCGGCGACCCCGCGATCGCGGAATCGGTCGAGCGGGTGCGCGCCGCGATGCGCGGCCGGGTTCGCCTTCCCGAGGGCTTTATTTAACCGGGGGGGCTCCCCCAGGCCCCCTGGCTCTAACCGACCGGCCGCAGCCGGCCGCCGCGTCCGCGGAGCTCGCGGGCGGCGAGCTCCTCGTCGGCGTCGGCGGGGTTCGTACCCGTGCCGGCGAGCGCCGCCACCGGATCCAGGTCGAGATCGGCGTCGATGCCCGCGGTGCGGCGGATGACGTACGGAGTTCGCTGCCCCACCTCGTGGTAGATGCGGGTGAGCAGCTCACCGAGGAGTCCCATGGAGAGGAACTGCACCCCGAGGATGACGAGCAGGACGCTGAGCGTGAGCAGCGGGCGCTCGGCGATGCCGACCCCGGCGACCGCCTTCTCGATGAGCAGGCCGGCGAGGGAGCAGAAGCCGAGGACGAAGCTCATCAGCCCGAGCAGCCCGAAGAACTGCATCGGCCGGGCCAGGTACTTCAGCAGGAACTTCACCGTCAGCAGGTCGAGGAGGACGCGCACGGTGCGCGAG
>VBHE01000041.1:0-917 GCA_005889515.1 Chloroflexota bacterium
GAGACCCTGGCGATCGTCGCCTACCGCCAGCCGCTGACCCGCGCCGGGGTCGAGGCGATCCGCGGGGTGAACTGCGAGGCGGTGCTCGACAGCCTCGAGCGCCGCGGCCTCGTCGCCGAGGTGGGGCGGCAGGACACTCCCGGCCATCCCCGGCTCTTCGGCACCACGCTGCGCTTCCTCGAGGTCGTCGGCCTCGAGCGGGTCGAGGACCTCCCCCCGCTGCCCGAGGGCACGGTCATCCCCGAGCTCCCCGCAGAGCGCTGGGAGGAGGAGCCCGCTCCGCTGCCCGAGGAGGCGGCCACGTGAGCTTCGTCGGGGCGCGTCCGCTGCTGCGGCTCAACCGCTACCTCGCCGGCCGGGGGGTGGCGTCGCGGCGGGGGGCCGACCAGCTCATCGAGGCGGGGCGGGTGGCGGTCAACGGCCGGAGAGCCGAGGTGGGGATGCTCGTCGACCCGGTGCGCGACGGGGTCGCGATCGACGGCCGGCCGGTCCCGCCCGAGGTCGAGCGTCGCACCCTGATGCTGAACAAGCCGCTCGGGGTGGTGACCACCCGCCGCGACCCCGGGGGACGTCCCACCGTCCTCGATCTCGTCGAGGACGCCACCGGGCTGTTCCCGGTGGGGCGGCTCGACGCCGACAGCCGCGGCCTGCTCCTGCTCACCACCGATGGCGAGCTCGCGCTCCGGCTCACCCATCCCCGCCACGGCATCCGCAAGCGCTATCGGGTCGCGGTGCGCGGCTGGGTCGGCCCGGCGGTGCTCCGCGCCCTGGTCCACGGCGTCCACCTCGACGACGGCCCCGCCCGCGCTCTCTCCGCCGCGGTGACCGGCGAGCGGCGCGGCGACACCCTGCTCGAGGTGGAGATGGGGGAGGGGCGGCGGCGCGAGGTGCGCCGGCTCTGCGCCGCGACCGGGCTG
>VBHE01000041.1:929-4517 GCA_005889515.1 Chloroflexota bacterium
TGCGGCCGGCCGAGGACGCCGAGCTGCGCGCCGCGACCGGCCTCACCGACCCCACCGACGTGCTCGGTGATGGTGGATGAGCCGGGTGGCAGACGAGCCGGCCGCGGTGGAGACGGGGGAGCGGGACCGGCCGCCGGTGGTCACCGTCGACGGTCCGGCGGGGAGCGGCAAGAGCACCCTCGGCCGCAGGCTCGCGGTGGCGCTCGGCCTCCCCTTCGTCGACACCGGGCTCTTCTATCGCGGGGTCACCGTCGCCGCGGTGCGTGCCGGCCTCGACGGCAGCGACCCGGGCGCGGCCGCGCGGCTCGCCGCCGCGGTGCGCATCGAGCTCAACACCGACCCCGGTGGCGGGCCGGGCACCTGGGTGGTGCGGGTCGACGGCGAGGACGCTGGCGAGGCCGCCCGCGACCCTCGCGACGCCCCGCTGCTCACCGCCCTGAGCGGGATGGCGGGGGTGCGCCAGGCCCTGCTCGCGCCCCAGCGCCAGGCGGCGGCGAGCGGTGCGGTGGCGGTCGGCCGCGACTGTGGGACGGTCGTCTTCCCCCACGCCGAGGTGAAGCTCTACCTCGACGCCGCGCCGGAGGTGCGCGCCTCGCGCCGGGAGGTGCAGCTGCGAACCCGGGGCACCGCGGTCGACGCCGCACAGCTGCGCTCCGAGGTCGCCGACCGCGACGCCCGCGACTCCGAGCGGGTGGTCGCGCCGCTGCGCCGCGCCGCCGGCGCCCACGTCATCGACACCGGGGCGCACGGCATCGACGAGGTGGTCGAGCTCGCCCTCGAGATCTGCCGCCGCGCCGGCGTTCCCGGGAGCTGAGCGTCCCCGCCGTGGTCGCCGCCATCCGCACCTCGCCGCTGTACCCCTTCGAGCGCCGGCTGATGCTCGGGCTGATGTGGTACTTCCTTCGCGAGGGGCTGCGGGTGGAGGGTCTCGAGAATGTGCCACGGGGGGGATGCATCGTCGCCGGCAACCACATCGCGACCTGCGACCCGCCGCTCATCGGCGCGCTCGTCCGCCGTCACGACGTCCACTACATGGCCAAGGCCGAGGCGTTCCGCAACCGGAAGACCGCCTGGCTCTTCGCCGGCTACAACGCCTTCCCCGTCGCCCGGCACACCGCGGACCGGCTGGCGATCCGCCGCTCGCTCGCGGTGCTCGCCCAGGGGCGGGTGCTGATCATGATGCCCGAGGGGACGCGCAGCCCCGACGCCAGCCTGCAGCGGGCCGAGCCCGGGATCGGCCTCCTCGCCCGCCGCTCCGGCGCCCCGATCGTCCCCGTGGGCATCTGGGGGAGCGAGAACGCCCTCCCCAAGGGAGCGACGATGCCGCGGCGCGCCGAGGTGCACGTCCGCTTCGGGGCGCCCGTCCGCCTTCCCGACGCGTCCATGAGCAACCAGGAGGGCGCCGACTGGATCATGGAGCGGATCGCCGACCTCCTCCCCGAGCGCTATCGCGGCATCTATGGCCGCGAGGACGCCGCGGTCACGGCAGCGGCGCCGTGACCCGGCAGGCGCGGGTCGCGGTGGTGGGGGCGGGGTCGTGGGGCACGACCGTCGCCTCGATCGTGGCGAGGCGGACGCCGACGACGATCTGGGCCCGCCGCCCCGAGGTCGCCGAGGAGATCAGCTCGGAGCACACCAACTCGGCCTACCTGCCGGACCGCACCCTCCCCCCCGCGCTCCAGGGGACCGCCGCGCTCGACGAGGCGGTGAGCGAGGCCGACGTCGTGGTGATGGCGGTGCCGAGCCACGGCTTCCGCCAGGTGCTCGAGCAGACCGCCCCCCACCTGCGCCCCTGGATCCCGGTGATCAGCCTCAGCAAGGGGCTGGAGCAGGGCAGTCGCGCGCGGATGACCGAGGTGATCGCCGAGGTGCTCCCGGGGCACCCCGCAGGTGTCCTGGCGGGTCCCAACCTGGCGAAGGAGATCATGGACGGCTTCGCCGCCGCAGCCCTGGTGGCGATGCCCGACCTCCACGTCGCCGCGGCGCTCCAGGAGACCTTCCGCACCCGGCTCTTCCGGGTCTACACCGGCACCGACGTCTGCGGGGCCGAGATCGCCGGGGCGCTGAAGAACGTCTTCGCCATCGCCGCGGGGATGGCGTCGGGCCTGGGGACCGGGGACAACACCCTCGCCCTGGTCATCTCCCGCTGCCTCGCCGAGCTCACCCGGCTGGGGATGGCGATGGGCGGCGAGCGCCACACCTTCGCCGGCCTCGCCGGCATGGGCGACCTGCTCGCCACCTGCATGAGCCCGCAGAGTCGCAACCGGCGGGTCGGCATCGAGCTCGCCCGGGGACGCACCATCGACGAGATCACCGGGGAGATGAAGATGGTCGCCGAGGGGGTCAAGACCTCCCGGGTGGTGATGGAGATCGCCGACGAGCTCGGCGTCGAGGTGCCCATCGCCCGCGAGGTCTACTTGGTCGTCAACGAGGGACGGACCGCCGAGGACGCCTTCCGGGGGCTGATGCGGAGCCGGCCCACCACCGAGCTGGCGGCGGGCTGATGGCGCGCGCCCGCCTGCCCGAGACCAACGAGGAGGCCTGGGAGGCGGCCGGCGCCTGGGGCACGTCGGGGGAGATGAGCCCCTTCGAGGCGCTCATGTGGCGGGCGGAGAGCGACCCGCGGCTGCGCGCCCCGATGACCCTCGTCGACCTCCTCGACGAGGCCCCCGACTGGGACCGCCTCGTCGCCGCCCACGACTGGGGCACCCGCCTGGTGCCGCGGGCCCGGCAGCGGGTGGTCGACCCGCCGCTCCACCTCGGCGCACCGGTGTGGGCGATCGACCCCGACTTCGACCTCCATTACCACCTCCGCCGCGCCCGGATCCCGCCGCCGGGCACGCTCGCCCAGGTCCTCGAGATCGCCGAGAAGACGGCGATGACCCCCTTCGACCGGGCCCGGCCGCTCTGGGAGGCGCTTCTCCTCGAGGGGCTCGAGGAGGGGCGCGCGGCGTACATCTTCAAGATCCACCACAGCGTCACCGACGGCCTCGGCGGGGTCCAGCTGCTCAGCCTGCTCCACAGCCGCCACCGCGAGCCCTCGCCGCACAAGCCGCTGCCCGAGCCGCCTCCGCCCGGGCGGATCTCCCCGCTCTCCGCGCTCGGCGACCAGGTGCGCCGCCGCCTGCTCGGGGCGCCCCGGGACGCCGGGAACCTGGTGGGGTCGGGAGTCGCCGCGCTCTCGCGGATCGCCGCCGAGCCCGCCGACGCGGTCGGCGGCGCGGTGCGCTTCGGCCGCTCGCTGCAGCGGGTGCTCGCGCCTCCCCCGGCGCCGCCCTCGCCGCTGCTCCGCAACCGCAGCCTGTCGTGGCGCTTCGGCGCTCTCGAGTGCGGGGTCGACGCGCTTCGCGCCGCGGGGAAGGCCGCGGGAGGAACTCTCGGCGACGCCTACATCGCCGTCCTGCTCGGCGGCTTCCGCCGCTATCACGAGCACTTCGGCGTCAGCATCGACGAGATGCCGATGGCGATGCCGATCAGCCTGCGGCAGAACGATCATCCGATGGGCGGCAACCGGTTCGCCGGCGCCCGGCTCGCCGCACCGGTCGGCGAGGCCGACCCCGCCGAGCGCATCCGCCTCGTCCACGACTT
>VBHE01000041.1:4582-5128 GCA_005889515.1 Chloroflexota bacterium
TCGACCTGCAGGCGAGCAACGTCCCGGGGATCCCCTACCCGGTGTACATCGCCGGGGCGCGGATCGAGCGGATGTATCCCTTCGGGCCCCTGCCCGGGTGCGCGGTGATGGCCGCGCTCGTCTCCCACGTCGACACCTGCTGCATCGGGGTCAACTGCGACGCCGCGGCGATCACCGACGTCGACCTCTTCCTCGACTGCCTGGGTGAGGGGCTGGCCGAGGTGCTCGCGCTGGCGCCGTCCACCGGAGGCTGAGATGGACGACGCCCACAGCAACGGACACGAGGCACGCCCGACATGAGCACCACCCTCGACGTGCGAAGCCTCTGCGAGGCCTTTCAGAACACCGCCGCGCGCCACCCCGACACCGTGGCACTGCGCACCGTCGGCGGCGCCACCCGGATCACCTGGGGCGAGTACGCCGCGCGGGTCGCGCGCATCGCCGCCGGCCTGCACCGGCTCGGCGTCGGCCACGGCGACACCGTGGCGCTGATGATGACCAACCGCCCGGAGTTCCACCTCTGCGACACCGCGGCGATCCACCTCG
>VBHE01000042.1:0-3292 GCA_005889515.1 Chloroflexota bacterium
AGAGAACCCTACCCCCGCGCTGCCAGCGCCGCCGGCGAGGACGCCAGGTACTCCAACGCCCGCTCCGGCGTCGCTTCGAAGACGGGATGGTGCGACGGCCGCAGGTAGCGCGGCACGGCGCGGAGCAGCTCCCATCCGGGCGCCCGGCGCTGGCGCACCGAGCGCGTGTAGTCGCGCATCCGATAGCGCCGCCCGGGCAGGGTCGGGTCGTGGCGCACCAGGAAGCGCACCCCGCGATCCCAGAGGAAGACGAGCGCCGGGAAGGCGAGCAGCATCCCCTCCACCCGCAGCAGGTAGCGGGCCCGGCCGCCGAGCTCCTGGAAGGTGTCGAAGGCGACGCAGCGGTGCTCCACCTCCTCGGCGGCGTGCCAGCGGAGCAGGTCGAGCATCACCGGATCGGCGCCGATCTCGTCGTAGACGCCGCTGCTGCAGATCGCCCACTCGCCGAGCACACAGGTGAAGTGCTCGATGGCGGCGATGATCGCGAGGCGGTGGCGCAGCCAGCTCCGGCGCAGCGGTGCGGGCAGGCGGCGATCGCCGAGCAGGCGCTCGAACATCCACTCCACGCGGCGGGTGTACGCGGAGGTCTCGAGCCCGTGCTCGCGAAGGTGGTCGAGCACCGCGGCGTGCGCCCGGGAGTGCACCGCCTCCTGCCCCATGAACCCGCGCACCTCGCCGCGCAGCCGCTCGTCGGCGATCGCCGGGAGCACCTGGCGGTAGACATTCACGAACCACCGCTCCCCGGCGGGGAGCAGGAGGTGGAGGACGTCGATGAGGTGGCTGGTCATGGGGTCGTCCGGGACCCAGTGGAGCGGCGTCGCGCTCCACTCGAAGCGCACCTGCCGGGGGCGGATCGCCGCCTCAGAGCGCATCGAGCTTCGCCAGGGCGCGCATCACGCCGGGAGCGGCACGGCTCAACAGCCGCATCGCCCGTGCCTCGATGGTGACCGGGACCACCGCGCTGTCGCGCTCGACGGCGCGCAGGATCGCAGCCGCGACCCGCTCGGGCGGGTAGTTGCGGCGGCGGTAGAGGCGGGTGCTGCGCGCGCGCAGCCGCTCCTGCTCGTCCGCGCTCTGCCCCACGAAGCGGGTGCTGCGGGTGATGTTCGTGCTCACGAAGCCGGGGCAGACGGCGGTGACGCCGATGCCCTGGGGAGCGAGCTCGGCGCGCAGGCACTCGCTCAGCATCAGCACCGCGGCCTTGCTCGTGCTGTAGGCGGGCAGCGTCCGCGAGGGGGTGAACGCCGCCGCCGAGGCGACGTTGACGATGTGGCCGCCCTGGCCGCGATCCACCATCCGCCGCGCGATCAGCCGGCAGCCGTGAAGCACCCCCCAGAGGTTGACGTCGAGCACCCGGCGCCACTCCTCGACGCCGGTGTCGAGGAAGCCCCCGGCCACCCCGATCCCCGCGTTGTTGACGAGGACGTCCACAACACCGTGGTCGGCGGCGATGCTGCGGTCGAGCCGCTCCATGGCCTCCGCGTCGGCGACGTCGGCGCGGAGCGCGGACGCCGTCGCACCGCAGAGCCGCGCGAGCTCGGCGGTGCGCTCCGCCGCGGTGGCGTCGATGTCGACCGCCAGCACCCGGGCGCCGGAGTCGGCGAAGGCGAGCGCGGTGGCGCGGCCGATGCCGCTGCCGGCGCCGGTGACGAGCACCAGGCGACCGGCGAAGGGCCGGGCCGGGTCGGCCGCGGGCGGCGCCGCGGTGGCGGTCCCCGCCTCGACCTCGCCGACGAACTCCTCGATCCAGCCGGCGAGCTGTTCGGGGTGGGTGCGGGGGAGCCAGTGGCCGGAGTCGACGGTGCGCCGCCGCAGCACCGGCGCCCAGCGCTCGACGCCGTCGAGGAGCCGCGGCGAGACGAAGTGGTCGCGGCGGGCGACGACGAGCTGGACGGGAACGCGGGTGACGGCGTCGGGGCGCGGGCTGCGCAGCCGGGGGCGCATGTTGCGGCGGTAGAGACCGAGACCGTGGGCGGCGTCGGCGGCGAGCGTCGGCGCCGGCTGCGCGGCCGCGGCGGGCACGCCCTCGACCCTGCGCAGCACCTCCGGCCAGCGGCGGGCCATCACCCTGCGCCAGAAGAGCTCGGGGAGGAGCGGAAGCTGGAAGGCGGCGACGTACCAGGAGCGGCGGGCCTGGCCGGCGAGCGCGGCGAGCGCGCGCGGACCGGGACGGCGCAGGCGCTCGCGCATCCAGTGGCCGGCGTGGTCGAGGGAGGGGCCGCTGATCGAGGTGAAGGAGCGCACCCGCCCGTCGAGGCGCGGCGTGGTGACCATCTCCCAGCCCGCGATCGAGCCCCAGTCGTGGCCGACGAGGTGGACCGCACGGCCGGGCACGACGGCGTCGGTGACGGCGACGAAGTCGTCGACGAGGCGCTCGAGGTCGTAGGCGGCCGAGCCGCCCGCGGGCGCGCTCGAGGCCCCGGCGCCGCGCATGTCGTAGGCGACGACGTGGAGGCGCTCGGCGAGGCGGTGGGCGACCTCCTCCCACACCTCCTTGGTGTCGGGATAGCCGTGGAGCAGCACCACCGTCGGTGCCGTCCGGTCGCCGAGCTCGACGGCGGCGAGCCGCACCCCGGCGGCGTCGACGCGGTGCTCCAGGGGGGGTGGGGGAGTCCCCCCGTGAAGGTCGGCCGCGATCACGCCGGGACCGCCGCCGCCGCTCCCCTCCAGCGGCGGACGTGGGGGAGGTCGTCGTCGAGCCAGAAGGCGTCGCTCTCGGTGACCACGAGCAGCTCCTCGAACTTCACGCCCACGCCGCGAAACCCGATGTGCGGCTCGACCGCCCACATCCCCGGGGTGGGGGGATGGTCGGACGCGCGGCCCGGGCCCCAGAGCGGCGACCAGCCGCCGCGGCGGCCCATCACGCCGTCGTGGGCGAGCGAGCGCAGCGCCCGGAGGCCGAAGCCGGCCACGGTGGGCCGCGGCCCGCGGCCGCCGACGGTGCCGACCCGGTGGGCGATGACCCCGAAGGGGTAGGCGCGGTGGCGGTTGACGTACCCGTGACGGTCGATCAGGCGGTCGACGTCCTCGTAGACGGTGCGCAGGCTGCGGCGGGCGCGGACCCCGGCGAGCAGCAGCTCGCGGTACTCGGCGAGGTCGGCGAGGAGGCGGGCGTGCACCGGGTTCTCGCCGAGACAGGCGGCGTAGCCGATGTCCGCGGTGTAGCCGCCGACGATGGGGGCGACGTCGAGGATGTAGGGCATCCCCTCCTCGAGGCGCCGGCCGCTGGGGAAGAACTGGTGGGGGAGGCGGAAGCCGACGAAGGCGGTGCGATCGCCGAACCAGGCGAAGG
>VBHE01000042.1:3401-4328 GCA_005889515.1 Chloroflexota bacterium
GACCTCGCGGAAGCGGTCGAGGTCGGCGGCGGTATGCATCACGGCGGAACGTAACATGCTCTGATGTCGAGGTCAACCCGCGAACCGGGGTGCCCCCACCTCCCTAAGATCGCGCCCGTGATCCGCCTCGCGGGACTGCTGGCGCGGCGGCCGGGACGCGTCGCCGTGCTCTCGGCGCTGGTCTGCCTGCTCGGCGCCCTCGGCTTCCTCCGCTGGTCCGTCGACGCCGGCCAGGACCTGCTCGTCGGCCGCAACTCCGCCGCGCAGAAGGTCGCCGACCGCTTCGGTGCGAAGTTCGGGGCCGACCCCCTCGTCCTGGTGTTCACCGCCCACCAGCCGGGCGCCTTCTACGTCGAGCAGAACAACCTCCTCAAGATGGTCGCGCTCGAGAGCGACATCGCCCGGAACACCGCGGTGGCCTCGGTGCTCGGCCCCGGCACCGTCGTCGAGGCGGCGCAGCGCGCCGCCCAGAACCAGATCCAGAAGACGGTCCAGCAGTACAACCAGTACGTCTACGACCGCGCCCTGCTCCAGCTGGTCTCGAACGCGGGCGGCGACCCGGCGAAGATCGACGCCGCCACCCTGCAGAAGTTCGAGTCCGACTCGCGCCAGGCCGCGACCCTCGCCCTCGGGACCGTGGCCGCGGTGCGCAGCTGCATCCAGGCCGACCTCGACAAGGGCGGCCAGCACTGCTCGAGCACCAAGCCGACGGCGCGGATCGTCGACTCCGGCGAGCGGGCCGCCCAGGACGCCGCGGCGACGGTGCCGGTGCCCCCGACCTTCGCCCAGTACCTGTCCGGCGGGAGCAACAACCAGGGCACCCAGGGCGCCCAGGCGAGCAGCGACGCCGCCCACCAGGCCTTCGTCACCATCGCCGCGGCGTACGGCGACTGCTACCAGGCGACCGCGCAGGCGCTCGGTCACTCC
>VBHE01000043.1:0-4195 GCA_005889515.1 Chloroflexota bacterium
ACCCCCAACTACGTGACCAACGTCACCAGCGGCACCGGGGTCACCGAGGACGTGGCCAAGTCGCACGGCGAGCGCAAGGCGGCCGAGGCCACCCCCAACGGCTGGGCGTGCCCCTGCCACGGCAGCCGCTACTACATCGACTCGACGAACTTCTACGGGCCCGCCCCGCGGCCGATGGACTGGGTCGACGTCCAGTTCAGCCCCTCGGGGAAGCTCGTCGTCGATCGCGCCAAGCTGGTGGTCCAGCGCGGCGCCGGGGTGAACACCAAGCCGGAGTGGCGGCTCGACCCCAAGACCAGGAAGGACAACGGCAAGACCCTGCCCTAGTGGGCCGGGATCCGAGGACTGAGGAAGCGGAGGAGCGATGAGAGCGAGCGGTGCCGGACCCAACCCGCTGGTGAGATTCGCGTCCCAGATCTGGGGCTCGATCTTCCGGCACGGGCTGCCCTCCACCGACAAGGTGGCGGCGCGCACCGCGCTCACCAACTTCTTCCTCCACATCCACCCGGTGCGGGTGAAGAAGTCGGCGATCCGGGTCTCCTACACCCTCTGCCTCGGTGGGCTCTCGTTCTTCCTGTTCATCCTGCTGACGATCAGCGGCCTCTTCCTGATGTTCTATTACATCCCCTCGGTGGACCAGGCCTACCAGAACATCAAGGACCTGCAGTTCGTCGAGACCTTCGGCCTGGTCACCCGCAACCTCCACCGCTGGGCGGCGCACGGCATGGTGATCACCGTCTGGCTGCACATGGCCCGGGTCTTCTACCAGGGCTCGTACAAGCCCCCGCGGGAGTTCAACTGGGCGATCGGCTCGATCCTCCTGGTGGTCACCCTGCTCCTCTCCTTCTCCGGCTACCTGCTCCCCTGGGACCAGCTCGCGGTCTGGGCGATCACCGTGGGCACGAACATGGCGAAGTACGCGCCGATCGGCGGCCCCTACACCCGCTACGTGATGCTCGGCGGGCGCACCGTCGGGCAGGGCGCGCTGATCCGCTTCTACGTGCTCCACGTCGTCGCCTTACCCCTGATCGGCTTCATCCTCATGGTCATCCACTTCTGGCGTGTCCGGAAGGACGGCTTCACCGGAGGCCTGTAGGGTGTCGAGGGACGAGTCCGCCCATCTGAGAGGAGGCGCACGGCCATGGCCACGGTAGTCGGCAACGGCGGAGGCTCCGGCGACCGTCCCGGCGCGCGTGGACGCGCCACCGTCCCCGGGCGGCAGGGGGTCACCGGCCCCGAGCTGGCCACCCCACCCCTGGTCGTCCGGCGGCGCGAGGAGGAGGAGACCGTGGTCACCTTCCCCGCGCTCGTGTACCGGGAGTTCCTCGCCGCCTCCGCGATCACCGCCTTCCTGATGCTGGTCTCGACCTGGGTGAACGCGCCGCTCCTGCAGCGTGCCAACACCGCGATCACCCCGAACCCGGCCAAGGCGCCGTGGTACTTCCTCGGCCTCCAGGAGCTGCTCGAGCGCTTCCCGCCGGTGATGGCGGGGGTCGCCTTTCCGACCTTCGTGATCGTGGGGATGATGCTGACCCCGTACATCGACAAGAACCCGAGCCGCCGGCCGCAGGACCGCAAGGTCGCGATCGTGCTGATGACGATCTACATCATGCTCGCGGTGGCGTTCGTGGTGATCGGCGTCTTCTTCCGCGGCACCGCCTTCACCTGGCAGTGGGACCGCCTCCTCGGCCACCCGGGGGTCCATCCCGGCACATGAAATCCGGTCTGAACAGGCTCTTCCTGGCCCTCGCCGCCGTCCTCCTGGTGCTGACCGGCATCGCCGCCGCGAAGGACAGCAGCGACCGGCACTACCTCGCCATCCAGGAGCAGTACCAGCGCGACTACCCGGACCCGAAGCTCGACGTGAAGGCCCAACAGCTCTTCCCCACCTTCGCCGACGCCAAGCGCGGCGACACCTTCCGGGTGGAGCGCTGCATCAGCTGCCACGTGCCCGACATCGCCATCGTCGGTCCGCAGAAGGCGGCGGAGCGGCTGGTCAAGGACTTCCTCAAGTACGAGCCCGACCACGACCGGATCGCGAAGACGTACGGCCTCACGCTCACCCATCCGGCGACGATCACCCGGCAGCTCTACGACCAGTACGGCGAGGACAGCTACGCGACCACCGACGGCTTCCACCCGTACAGCATCGCCGGCGACACCCCGGGCACGGTGCAGACGGTCAAGCTGCCCGGCTTCATCCCCAAGTTCCTGAGCCCGGCTCAGAACGGCGGCAAGGAGATGGGCATCGACACGGTCGGCTGCATCGTCTGCCACAACGGCCAGCGGCTCTCGCTGACCGACACCGAGTCCCACCTCAACCTGATCATCAACCCGGAGTTCACCTGGACCGAGGGGGCGTCGCTCTACTACAAGTACTGCGCGACCTGCCACGGCGCGTTCGGCGAGGGCAAGATCGGCCCGCCGCTCGCCAACCAGGACCGGCTCGGCTACTTCAACGAGGACTACTACTACCGCTGCATCGAGTACGGGTACACCGACTTCGAGCACCTCGGCAGCGTCATGCCCGCCTGGGGCTCGGCGTCGTCCGACTTCGTCTACGACGCCACCCGGGACAAGCAGTCGGGCAAGGTGAGCCGGGTGCTCTCCGAGAACCAGATCAACATCCTGGTGCAGTTCATCCGCCACTGGGAGTCCTACAACACCCAGCCATGATCGGAGAGGAGCGTCGAATGCGTCGCAGCAGCAGCAGCTCGGTGCGCGCCCTCGTCGGCACGCTGATCATGTTCGTGGTGCTGCTCGCCGGCACCTTCTGCATCATCCTGCTCGAGCACTACCTCGAGAACTTCAAGAGTCATTAGATGCACCTGCAGCTCGTCCAGCTCCTCGCCGATCTCGACCCCGGTGACGCCGGCTGGGGCGACGTGCTCTTCGTCTCCCTCTGGAGCGGGTGCTCGCTGCTGCTGGCCGCATACTTCTGCTATCGCAGCTTCTTCGCGGGGTAGCGGGACGACGGAGGTGACCCGCGGTGGCCCGTCAGGCGATGGGACGACCGGTGGCAGGCGCCGTCAGGCCGAGAGTGGGTAGGCGCCGCGATCCGCGCGTGGCCGCCGTGCTCTCGGTGGTGCCCGGGCTCGGCCAGCTCTACAACCTGCAGCCGGTCAAGGCGGCGTTCTTCCTGCTGGCGACGATCCTCACCATCGGGCCCGCGGTGCTGCTGATCACCGCCGGCGAGCGGCTCGGGACCACCCTGCTCCACCGCGGGGACGGCACCGCCTTCCTCCTCCTCGCCCTCGGCTCGGTGATCGTCTTCCTGGCGCTGTTCCTGCTCGGGCTCGCCTTCTGGGCGAGCGCGGTGGTCGACGCCCGGCGCACGGCGATCGAGATCAGCGAGCAGCGGCTGAGCAGCGGCCGCTGGTGGTTCTTCCGGCTGTGAAGGGAAGCGGCCTCGGCGCCGCCCTCGAGGCGGTCCAGCGCATCGTCCCACCCGCCACCGGCGGGCTCGACTGGCCGCGCCACCGCGATCGTGTCCGCGGGGCCGAGCGCGCCCGCCTGCTCCACTACGAGCGGCTGATGGGACTCGCCCACGCCACCGCGGTGCCGGTGGCGCTCGCCCCCGTGGTTCCTCGTGCTGCTCGGCACCACCCTCCTCTACGCGATCGGCTACCACTTCCTGCTGCCGCGGCTGTGGCTGTCGCACACCAAGGTGGTGCTCGGGCTGCTCGTCGACGTGGCGCTCACCACCGAGGTGATCCGGCTCACCGGCTACCACATGAGCCTGCTCGTCTTCCTCTACTACCTGATCATCATCGCCTGCGCGCTCACCCTCGAGACCCGCACGCTCTACGCGATCTGCGCGGTGATCAGCGTCGCCTTCCTGGCGGTCCTGCCCCTCGACCCCCTCTTCGTGAACGCGACCCGTGCGCACCTCGGCCACGTGCTGCTCTTCCTCTTCTCGGTGTGGGGGGTGGGGTTCATCAGCGCGGCGGGCGCGGCGCAGATCCAGACCGCGGAGCGGCGGCTGATGAGCAGCGTGCGCACCCAGCGGGCGATCGCCGAGGAGAACGCCAAGCTCTCCGTCGACCTCGCCCGCCGGCTCGAGGAGAGCCGGGCGCTCTCCGCCTCGCTCGACCGCCAGCGCGAGGAGACCCGGCGGCTCGCCGACATGGTCATCCACGCCCAGGAGGAGGAGCGGCGGCGGGTCGCCCGCGAGCTCCACGACGAGGCCAACCAG
>VBHE01000043.1:4213-6836 GCA_005889515.1 Chloroflexota bacterium
GGCACGGCCAGCCTGAGCTGACCGCGACCCTGGGGCGGCTGCGCAAGCTCGCCAGCGCCACGCTGCGCGACCTCCAGCGGATCGCCACCGAGCTGCGCCCTCCGGCGCTCGACGAGTTCGGGCTGCTCCCGGCGCTCACCCGGCACGTCCGCGACCGCACCGCCAATACGCAGCTCGAGGCGAGCGTCGACACCGAGGGACGGCGCCGCCGGCTCCCCCCCACCGTCGAGGTGGCCCTCTACCGGATCGCCCAGGAGGCGCTCGCCAACGTCCAGAAGCACAGCGGCGCCCGCCGGGTCCGCCTCCGGCTGCGCTTCCTCCCCGGGGCGGTGCGGCTCGACGTCAGCGACGACGGGGTCGGCTTCGACCTCGACGGAGCGAACGGCGACGGGCGGTCGCGGCTCGGCATCGCCGGGATGCGCGAGCGCGCCAGCATCGCCGGCGGCGACGTCAGCGTGACCAGCCGCCCCGGCGGAGGGACCCGGGTGAGCGCCCACATCCCCCTCTCCGAGCCCGCCGAGACCGCGGTGGCCGGGGGTGGGTGACCGCATCCGCGTGCTGCTCGTGGACGACCACGCGATGTTCCGCGAGGGCGTGCGCTCCCTCCTCGAGGGCGAGCCCGACCTCGAGGTCGTCGGCGAGGTCGAGGACGGCCGCGCAGCAGTGCAGACCGCGCTGACCCTCGCTCCCGACGTGGTGCTGATGGACATCACCATGCCCCAGCTCGACGGCGTCGAGGCCACCCGGCAGATCCGCAGCCAGAACGACGCCATCAAGGTCCTGGTCCTCACCATGCATGACAACGAGGACGTGTTCTTCCGCTCCATCAGCGCCGGCGCCTCCGGCTACGTGCTCAAGCGCAGCGGCGGCCTCGAGCTGATGAGCGCGATCCGCTCGACCCACGAGGGCAACTCCTACCTCTCCCCGCTGCTCGCCAAGGCGCTGATGAGCGACTACCTGCAGCGGGGCGAGCGCACCCAGGACGGCCCGGCGCAGGGACGGCGCCTCTCGGCTCGCGAGCAGGAGATCCTGAAGCTGATCGCCGAGGGAAACTCGAGCCGGGAGATCGCGGAGATGCTCGACCTCTCCGTCAAGACCGTCCACAACCACCGCACCCGGCTGATGACCAAGCTCGACATCCACCGCAACACCGACCTGGTCAAGTACGCGATTCGACTGGGAATGGTGCAGGTCGATTGACATCGCCGTCGACAACGGATGTCGCCGGGGTGTCGCGAGACGGTTCAGACCGTCAACGTTTGTAAAGCCATTACAGGGTGGTCAGTTTTACGGTTTCGTTTCCGATCGTCCAGGATGGTCACCGCTTTGAACGGTCGGTATGGCCTTTGACGTGTTCTGATCGCTCCGCACCGTTAGGAATCGATGGACACGGTGCGCGCGGTCAGCGACAGGCGCCGTAGCCCGAATATCTGGCATCCCTGGGAGATCTGATGAAAGCAGCAGGAAGCGCCTGCGCCATTCGCGCGGGCGGAAGCTGGGGACGGCGCCGGCCCCGGGCCGTGATCGTCCTTCTTGGACTGACCCTTGCGCTCACGGCGAGCGTCAGCGTGGTGGCCTCGGTCGCCGCCGCGTCCGGCCCCAGCGAGGCGGTCATCGTCCGGGTCCAGCCCGGCACCGGCCTCGGCTCGGTCGAGCAGGAGATCGGCGCCCTCGGTGGCCAGGTCGGCATCGAGCTGCCGATCATCGACGGCGTCGCCGCCCGGGTCCCGCAGGGCGGGCTCAGGGCTCTGTCCACCCTCCCCGGGGTGGTCTCGGTCACGCCCGACGCGGCCGTCCAGCTCGCCGGCAGCACCTTCGACCCCTCCACCGACGCGGGATCCCTGTACACGACCACCCTCCAGACCGGCGCCCAGGCGCTCTGGCAGGGCGGCCACACCGGCAAGGGCGTCGACGTCGCCCTGATCGACTCCGGGGTGGCGCCGGTCAACGGCCTCACCGCTCCGGGGAAGGTGGTCATCGGGCCCGACTTCACGCTGGACGCGTTCAACGCGGACCTCCGCGGCCTCGACGGCTTCGGCCACGGCACCCACATGGCCGGGATCATCGGCGGCCGCGACGCCGCCGCGACGCCCGGCGCCTACGCGGGGGACAGCAAGGACTTCGTGGGCATGGCCCCGGACTCGCGGATCGTGAGCGTCAAGGTGGCCGACGCCCAGGGCAACAGCGACGTCGCTCAGGTGATCGCCGGCATCCAGTGGGCGGTCCAGCACCGCACCGACAACGGCCTGAACATCCGCATCCTCAACCTCTCCTTCGGCACCGACAGCGCCCAGGCCTACACCATCGACCCGCTCGCCTTCGCCGCCGAGCAGGCGTGGCGCCAGGGGCTGGTCGTGGTCGGCGCGGCGGGCAACTTCGGCAACTCCAGCCCGCAGCTGGCCGACCCCGCCATGGACCCCTACGTGATCGCCGCCGGCGCGGTCGACACCAAGGGCACCGCCGACACCTCGGACGACACGGTCGCGACCTTCTCCGACAGCGGCAGCGCGACCCGCAGCCCCGACCTGGTCGCCCCCGGCACCCACATCGCCAGCCTGCGCGACCCGGGCTCGGCGCTCGACGGGCAGTTCGGCAGCACCGCCACCGTGGGCGGGCGCTTCTT
>VBHE01000044.1 GCA_005889515.1 Chloroflexota bacterium
CCCCGCGCTCACCTCCTCGCCGTTGCGGAGCAACGTCACCCGCAGGCCCTCGCCGAGGTCGACCCCCCCGGGCGGCGCCTCGGTGTCACCGATCACGACCATCGCCGAGGAGGCGTTTGTCGGCGACCGTGTCCACCAGGGCGATCCGCCAGTCGACGATGCGGCTATCGATGATCTCCAGGCTCGGCACCACGTGCCGGGTGGCGGCGAGCAGCGCGGCCGCGTCCACCCCGGGGCCGCGCAGGCGGTCGCCAGACCCCAGCCGCCGGCGGATGACCTCGCCCTGGACCCGGTACGCCGAGGCGACGTCGAGGCCCGGATGGCGCGCGCTCAGGGGCTCGACCGGGGCCCGCCCCGCCTCGGCGGCGAGGAGCTCGGCGGCGAGCTCGTCGACGTCGACGGCGGGCGGCGAGGCACCGGTCACGACGCCGACTCCGCGCGCCCGGAGCGGAGGACTCCGGTACGTGCCGGCGCGCGACCCGACAGCGGCCGCCAGCAGGCCCTGGGCGATGATCGCCTCCTGGAACGCGGAGGGGCTGAAGGCGAGCAGCGCCTTGCCCGCGCCGGTGCAGTGGAGCGGCACCGTGCGCCCGACCGCCGAGTAGATGCGGATCATGTTCGGCATGTCGACCTTCTCGACGTACACGGCGCGACCGCTCTCCACGATCGCCATGTGCACGGTCTCGCCGAGGTCGTAGGCGAGTCGCAGCAACAGCGGCCGGGCGATCTCGCGGAGCTCGAGGCTCTCGAGCGCGACCTCGTCGAGCTCGGTGAGCCGCAGCCCGAGCTGGAAGACCTCGGACGACGCGGGCTTCATCACCGGTCAGATCCTGTCGGTGAGCGGCGGCCTGACGGTGGTGTGAGCCGGGGCGCGGGCGCCTCCCGCCCCCAGCGGACAAGTGGGGGCGCCTGATCTTGGCCTGCCGGGATATATCTCCGTCGTGGCCAGAAGTCCATGCTCCACAAACACTTGAGCATGGGGGCGACCGCCGTTAATCTGGAGTCGGCTACCGGCGTTCGGAGGTATCAGCATACCCATGGTCACCACCGCCCCGCAGATCGAGGTCGACGTCAACTCTGGCGGAAAGCCGTTTCGCGATCGCGCATACGACGCGGCGATGTTGCTGATGGGTCCACTGGAGCGCACGGTCATGCGCTCGTCGCTGGTGCCGGCCACCCCCTACCTCGACGTCGAGCACTTCCCCTGGGCGCGGGAGCTCGAGGGGCAGTGGCGGGTGATCCGCGAGGAGCTCGACGGCGTGCTCGTGCACGAGGGGGATCTCCCCGCGTTCCACGAGATCGCCGCCGATGTCTCCGAGATCGCCCACGACCAGTGGAAGACGTTCTTCTTCTACGGGTACGGCTTCCGCGCCGATGGCAACTGCACGCGCTGCCCGCGCACCGCCGCGCTCCTCGACCGGATCCCGGGGCTGACCACCGCCTTCTTCTCGATCCTCGCGCCGGGAACGCGCATCCCTCCGCACCGCGGCCCCTGGGGCGGGGTGATCCGCTATCACCTCGGGCTGATCGTCCCCGAGCCCGCGGACGCGTGCGGCATCAGCGTGGGCGGGGAGGTCGCGCACTGGGCCGAGGGCGAGAGCCTCGTCTTCGACGACTCCTACGAGCACACCGCCTGGAACGACTCCGACAGGCTCCGGGTGGTGCTCTTCCTCGACGTGATGCGGCCCTGCCGCCTCCCCGGCGCATTGGTGAACCGGGCGGTGGTCGGGATCGCGGCGCACTCGCCCTTCCTCAAGGACGCGCGCCGCAAGTACATGGCCTGGGAGAAGCGGTTCACCGCGCAGCACCCGGTATCGGCCAACTCTGGCCCTGACGTCTAGCGCGCGAGCCGCTGGAGCAGGGAGGCGGAGACCGCGACCGCCGCCACCGTGGCCCCGACGAGCACGGCGAGGTCGAGGGCGAGGCTGCTCGAGGTGCCGAGGAGCATCCCGCGGAGCGCGTCGACCTCGTAGCTCAGCGGGTTCACCCGGCTCAGCGCCTGCAGCCAGCCGGGCATGAGCTCGACCGGGTAGAGCGCGTTGGAGGCGAAGAACAGCGGCATGGTGATCGCCTGGCCGATGCCCATGAGGCGGTCGCGCTTGAGGGCCATCCCCGCGATCGACACCGAGAGCAGCGAGAAGAACGCGGAACCGAGCATCACCACCACCATTGCGCCGAGGAGGTGGATCGGGTTCCAGTCGAGACCGATCCGCAGGATCGCCGCCACCACGAAGACGATGAGCACCTGGGCGGTCGCGCGGGCGCCCGCGGCGAACGCCTTCCCGCAGACGAGGGCGGTGCGCGAGGTCGGGGTGGTGAGGAGCTTGGTGAGTATGCCCGCGTCGCGCTCCCAGATGATCTGGATGCCGAAGAAGATGGAGATGAAGAGCGCCGACTGGGCCATGATCCCGGGGGCGAGGAAGTCGAGGTAGGGCCGGCCCTCGGTGGGGATCGAGTGCAGCCGCGACATCGTCTCGCCGAAGATGAGCAGCCACAGCACCGGCTGGATCGCCCGGGTGTAGAGCTCGGTGCGGTCGTGGCGGATCTTGCGCAGCTCGACCAGGCAGAGCGTGGTCAGGCGGCTGGGAAAGGTCCGCCACCCGGGGGCGGCGTCGAGCTCCGGCAGGGCCGGCGGCTCAGCCGAGGCGTGATGCCGTCCGGCGGGCGACGCGGACATCGCGCAGACTCCCCTGGTCGGCGAGCACGTCGCCGGTGTGGTGGCGGAAGACGTCGTCGAGGGTGGCGCCGACGCCGAGGTCGGCGCGCAGCGCGGTGGGCGTGCCCAGGGCGCGCAGCCGGCCGCGGTGCATGAGCCCGACGCGATCGCAGAGGGCCTCCGCCTCCTCCATGTAGTGGGTGGTGAGGAGAACGGTCATGCCGAGCTGCTCGCGGAGGCTCAGCACCCGCTCCCAGACGTCGGTGCGGGCGACCGGGTCGAGGCCGGTGGTCGGCTCGTCGAGGATGAGCAGCCGCGGCCGGTTGACCAGCGCCTGGGCGAGCTCGAGGCGCCGGACCATGCCCCCGGAGTAGGTGGAGACCATCCGCGGGGCGGCCTCGGCGACGCCCATCCAGGCGAGCACCTCGCGGATCCGCTCCTCGCGCTCGCGTCGGGGCACGTCGAAGAGGCGTGCGAAGAGCCAGACGTTCTCGTACCCGGTCAGGCCGCCGTCGGCGGAGAGCTGCTGGGGGACGTAGCCGATCGCCCGCCGCACCCGCATCGACTCACGCCGGACGTCGAGCCCGAAGATCCGGGCACTGCCCGCCTCCGCGGGGATCAGGGTGGTGAGCATCCGGATCACCGTCGTCTTGCCGGCGCCATTGGGGCCGAGCAGGCCGAAGACCTCGCCGGGGGCGACGTCGAAGTCGACGCCGTCGACGGCGCGCACCTCGCCGAAGCTGCGCACCAGGCCGGCGACCTCGATGGCGGGGGTCGCGGCGGTCATCGCTCGTCCTCCTCGAGCTGAGCGGCGAGGCGGGTGAGCGCCTCC
>VBHE01000072.1 GCA_005889515.1 Chloroflexota bacterium
CGACCTCCACCCGGTCGCCGTGGACGGCGAGCTCGTCGAGGAACGCCATCGAGGCGCGGCGGCGCCCGCCGTAGAGCAGGCGCCATTCGGCGCCCGCCCGCACCGCCTGGTCGATCATCGGCAGGATCGGGGTGATCCCGATGCCGCCGGCGATGAACAGGTAGCGCGGCGCGGGCGCCAGCGCGAAGTGGTTGCGCGGCCCGCGCACCCGCACCGGCGCGCCCTCGTGCAGGGCGTCGTGGACGTGGGCCGAGCCGCCACGACTGCTCGCCTCGCGGAGCACGGCGATGCGCCAGGTGTCGCGGTCGGCGGGGTGGCCGCAGAGCGAGTACTGGCGGACGAGCGTGTCGCCGAGCAGCAGGTCGATGTGGGCGCCCGGGGTCCAGAACGGCAGCTCACCGCCGTCCGCCGCGCGGAGGGTGAGGCTGACGACGTCGTCGGCGGGAGCGTGCCTGCACTCGACGATGCAGTCGAGCTCGGTCTCCCGGGCGCCCGGCGAGGGGGAGGTCAGGGTGAGGGCGAGCGCGGCGGTGGAGACGACGGCGGTCATCGTCCCGCTCCGCGGCGCGAGCCGTACATGAGCCGCAGCGTGCGCATCAGCAGGCGCGTCCGCGTGGGGCTGTAGGGATAGGTGTGGATGTCGCGACGCAGGTGCCAGCGGGAGACGCAGTACGCGCGCCGCTCGCAGAACTTGCGGATCCCCTCGGCGCCGTGGCGGCCGCCGAGGCCGGAGCTCTTCACCCCGCCCATCGGCATCGCCATCGCCATGTAGTGGGCGAGGATGTCGTTGACCGAGACGGTGCCGGCGCGGATGCTCCGGGCGATCCGCTCGCCGCGGCGCACGTCTCGGGTGAACACCGTGGCGGCGAGGCCGTAGCCGCTGTCGTTGGCGAGGCGCACCGCCTCGTCGGCGTCGGCGACCTTCACGATCGGCAGCAGCGGGCCGAAGGTCTCCTCGCGCATGCACGTCATGGTGTGGTCGACGTCGACGAGCACCGTCGGCTCGAAGAACTGGCCGGTGCCGGAGCGGCGACGGCCGCCGGTGAGGACGCGTGCGCCGCGCTCGACGGCGTCCTGCACGTGGCGCTCGATCGTCTCGAGCTGCGGCGCGAAGGTGATGCCTCCGACCTCGGCGGTACCCGGGCCGGCGGGTGGCGCCTGGCGCAGCCGCGACACCTTCTCGACGACCCTGCGGACGAACTCGTCGTGGACCGGGGCCTCCACGTAGACGCGCTCGGTGGACATGCACACCTGGCCGCTGTTCACCATCGCGCCGTAGACGGCGGTGTTCGCGGCGCGCTCGAGGTCGGCGTCCGCGAGCACGAGGAGCGGGTCCTTGCCGCCGAGCTCGACCGAGACCGGGGTCAGGGTCCGCGCGGCGCGCTCGAGCACCGTGCGCCCGGTCGCCGTCGAGCCGGTGAACATGATCACGTCCGCCTCGTCGATGAGCGCCGCGCCGGTCCCGCCGCGGCCGGTCGCGACCTGGAAGACCCCCTCGGGCACTCCGCACTCCAGGAGCGCCCGCTCGAGCAGGAGGCTCGACATCGGGGTGACCTCGGAGGGCTTGAGGACGACGCAGCACCCGGCGGCGAGCGCGGGGACCGCGTCACCGAGCCCGAGGGCGACCGGGTAGTTCCAGGGAGCGATCACCCCCGCGACCGCCCTGGGCACGTACCGCACCCGCAGCCTCTTGCCGAGGACGAAGGGGTTGAGGGAGCGGATCCGCTCGTCGGCGAGGTAGCGGGGCGCCTGGCGGGTCCAGAAGGCGAGGGCGCCGGCGAGGGTGCCGGCCTCGATCATCGCGTCCTCGAAGACCTTGCCGGTCTCCGCCTGCACGGCGGCGATGAGCTCCTCGGTGTGGTCCATCACCCAGGACTGCACCCGCTTGAGCAGCCGGCCGCGGCCGGCGAAGCCGAGCGCGTCCCACGCGGGCTGGGCTCCCCGGGCGCGCTCGACGAGGGCGCGGACATCCTCCGCGCCGAGGTCCGGCACCCGTCCGAGCTCCGCCCCGGTCGCCGGGTGGAGGGCGACGATCGGCGGGCGGCCGCTGGCCTCGTCGGTGCTCGTGGTGGCGGCGGGTGCCAGGGTCATCCTCGCTTCCCTCAGGGTTTTTCGAACGTTATGTCGGACAGTATGTCCGGATAAATCCGGGGTGTCAAGCGGGGTCAGCGGCCGGTTCCGTAGCGCACCGCGGCGTCGATCCGGTCCTCGAGCCGCCACGCGCGCTCGCACGCCCACACGGTCTCGAGCAGCTCCGCGTACTGCGCCAGCAGCGCGGTCCCGGTCGTCACGCCGTCCCACGCGGTGCGGATCCGGTCGTCGTCGGTCCTTCTCTCGGGGAACATGGGGGTTGCCTCGCCTCGTATGCCGTCCGATCCTGGATGGCATCGATTCTCGGGAGGCGGGAGGCCGGGCGCATCACGGAGACCACCGGTTTCTGCCGGATCCCCAGAGGGGGTTGTCCCCAGGATCACCGTGGGTTGGCGCCGGCCTCCGGGGGGGCATCGCCGTAGGTCGCCAGCCAGATCGCCCGCGCCAGAGCCTGGGCGAAGGTCCGGTCGGCGGGCGGGCCGTGGGTGCGGACGTGCTCGGAGATGGTGCGCTCGACCGCCCAGCCGGTCACGAAGGCGGTGGCGCGGGGATCGAGCTCCGCCGCCACCCGCCCGGCGCTGCGGTCCGCCTCGAGCCGTCCCGCGGCCCGCTCCACGTAGGAGTTGATCCGCCGCCGCCAGAAGTCGGCGACGGTCTCGTCGTACCCCGCCACCTCGGTCACCGCCCGGAGCACGGCACCGTGCCTCCTCCAGATCCGCACCAGCTTGAGGAGGACCTCGCGCAGCGCGTCCTGGCCGCCCGACTGGTCGCCCATCCACCACTCGTTGGCGCCGACGAAGATGTCGCCCATGGCGCGCTCGGCCAGCCGGATGAGCAGGTCGGTCTTGTCGCTGAAGTGGACGTAGAAGGTCGACCGGGAGACGTCGGCCGCGGCGGCGATCCGCTCGACGCTGAGCTGGGTGAATCCCTCGCCGTCGGAGAGGAGATCGGCGGTGGTGTCGAGGACCCGCTCGTCGATCTCCTCGCGGCGCTCCCGGTGGCCGCGGCTTCGACGGGTGACGGAGGGCATCTTCGGAACCTACCACGACCGGACACGGTGTCGCGCGATCCGTCCGGCTTGACCGTCCGCGGGTTGCACGGTCATACTGTCGGACATATTGTCCGTCAAATGAGCGACCTCGGGAGCAGCCATGGCCACCGTCGCCCCCGTCGAGGAGACCGTCGCCGCGCAGGCGGAGCGCTGCCGCAGGGAGATGGCGGCGACCCACGGGGTGATGGCGACGGCGGCGTGGAGGACGTTCGGTCGCCTGCTCCTCCGCTCCTGCACGGTCGACATCGACCGCGGCGGGGTGGAGCGGGTCCGCGAGCTCGGCCGGCGCCACCCCCTGGTCCTGCTCCCGAGTCACCGGTCGTACCTCGACCCGGTGGTGATGCGCACCGTGCTCCAGGACCACGGCCTGCCGCCGACCCACGTGCTCGGCGGCATCAACGCCGCCTTCTG